>JBAXFK010000466.1:0-1512 GCA_037139955.1 Rhodospirillales bacterium | reverse complement strand
ACTTTATACAAGCGACGAGGAAGTCGGCAGCCCGTCCACCCGCGACTTGATCGAGGCCGAGGCATCCCGCCACAAATACATCCTGGTGCCCGAACCCGCCCGCCCCGACGGCGGCGTCGTCACCGGGCGCTATGCCATCGCGCGCTTCAACCTCGAATCTACCGGCACCCCCAGTCATGCCGGTGCCCGCTTGTCCGAAGGACGCTCCGCCATTCGCGAAATGGCGCGCAAGCTGCTGGAAATCGAGGATATGACCACCGACGACTGCACCTTCAGCGTTGGTGTCATCCACGGCGGTCAATGGGTGAACTGCGTCACGACGACCTGTACCGGCGAAGCCCTCAGCATGGCCAAGCGCCAGCAGGACCTGGATCGTGGGGTGGAGGCGATGCTCGCCCTTCGCGCCACCGGCAACGACGTGCAGTTCAAAGTCTCCCGTGGCGTCACTCGCCCGGTTTGGGAACCGAACGCTGGCGGTATGGCGCTGTACGAGGTCGCGCGGGGCATCGCCGCCGAGCTGGGGTACCATATTAATTCGCAAAGCTCCGGCGGTGGATCGGATGGCAACTTCACCGGGGCAATGGGTCTGCCGACCCTAGACGGCTTGGGCGTCGCCGGCGCCGGCGCGCACACACTGGACGAACACATCCAGATCGACAGCCTAGCTTATCGGGGCAAACTCATGGCCGGCCTATTGGCGCGGTTGGTCTAACCGCATGCATCACTGGATTTTGCTGCTGCTTCTCCTGACGCTGTGCCGCCCCGCCGCCGCGCAAGACCGCTTTCCGGGCGCCGAATGGGAATACCGGTCGCCCAAACAATCCGGTTGGTCGGTCGACACACTGACGAAGGCCCAGGACTTGTCCGTGCAAACCCATGCCACCGCCGTCATGATCGTGCATCGCGGTGCCATCGTCGCCGAGTGGGGCAACACGACAAAACGAAACGAACTCGCATCGGTACGCAAAAGCCTGCTGAACGCGCTGATCGGCATCGCTGTATCGCAGCGGAAAATCTCTCTGGACAGCACGCTGGCCGATCTGGGGATCGACGACAATCCGCCATCCCTCTCCGCCCTCGAGAGAACCGCCACCGTCCGCATGTTGTTGCAATCCCGCTCGGGGATTTACCATCGCGCGCTTTACGAAACCTCCGGCATGGCCGCGACCCGACCGCCGCGCGGCAGTCACGCACCGGGGGAGTATTGGCATTACAATAATTGGGATTTCAATGCCCTCGGCACGATTTTCACCAAGGCCATGGGGATCGGCGTATACGACGCGCTCGACCGTCTGATCGCCAAGCCCATCGGCATGCAGGACTACCGACCGAGCGACGGCACGTATGTATACGGAGTCGATTCGAATCATCGTGCCTATCCGATCCGCATGAGCGCCCGCGACCTCGCCCGTTTCGCGCTGTTATATCTGCATAACGGCAATTGGGCCGGCGAGCAGCTGGTGCCGGCCCAATTGCCGTTATGCAGATATAACAGCGCGAAACGGGCGAGGT
>JBAXFK010000465.1:0-1536 GCA_037139955.1 Rhodospirillales bacterium | reverse complement strand
GTGCCGCGACAACTGGGGCGCCTTTCACCGCAGCCTCGATATCCGCGCGTACGATTCGCCCGCCGGGGCCGGTGCCGCTCAATGCCGCCAGATCGACGCCGGCTTGCGATGCCATTCGGCGCGCCAGGGCGGACGCGACGATGCGTTCGCCGGCCGCCCGAGCGATCGATGCGGCCACGGCGGCAGTCGGCGCGGTGACGGCGACGGGTGCCGCGACCGGCTTCGGTGCCGGCGGTGCGGCGGCGGTCGGCATGGCTTCGCCTGCGTCGACCATGACCGCGATGGGGTCGTTGACCTTCACGCCCTCGGTCCCGTCGGCGATCAGGATTTTGCCCAGCACGCCCTCGTCGACGGCTTCCACTTCCATGGTTGCTTTATCGGTCTCGATCTCGGCGATCACGTCGCCGGCTTTGATGGTGTCGCCCTCTTTCTTGAGCCAGCGGGCCAGCGTGCCCTCCGTCATGGTTGGGCTCAGCGCCGGCATCAGGATGTTGGTGGCCATGGTCCTGCTTCCCTTTGTCAGACGATCTTTTTCACTGCATCCACGACCCAACCGGGCTGCGGCAGCGCGAGCTTTTCCAGATTGGCGGCGTAAGGCAGCGGCACGTCCAGCCCATGGACGCGCACCGGCGGGGCGTCGAGCCAATCGAAGGCGTGCTCGATGACCTGCATGGCGACTTCCGCGCCGATGCCGGCATACGGCCAGCCCTCCTCGACCGTGACCAGCCGGTTGGTCTTCTTCACGCTTTCCACCACTGTCGCGGTATCCAGGGGGCGGAGCGAACGGAGGTTCACAACTTCCGCCTCGATCCCCTGTGCGGCCAGCAGCTTTGCCGCTTCCATCGCCACACCGACCATGATCGAAAAGGCGACGATCGTGACGTGGGTGCCGACCCGTTCCACCTTGGCCTTGCCAATGGGGAGAATAAAATCGTCGTCGAGCGGGCAGTCGAAGGTCTGGCCGTAGAGAATCTCGTTCTCCAGGAAGACAATCGGGTTGGGGTCGCGGATCGCGGCGCGCAGCAGGCCCTTGGCGTCGGCGGACGACCAGGGCGCCACGACTTTCAAGCCGGGCACATGCGCATACCAACTGGCATAGCACTGGGAGTGCTGTGCGCCCACGCGCGACGCCGCGCCATTGGGGCCGCGGAATACAATCGGGCAACCCATTTGGCCGCCGGACATATACAGCGTCTTGGCGGCGCTATTGATTATCTGGTCCATCGCCTGCATGGCGAAGTTGAACGTCATAAACTCGACGATCGGTTTCAGCCCGTTCAGCGCCGCGCCGACGGCCATACCTGTAAAGCCGTGCTCGGTGATCGGGGTGTCGATCACCCGCTTCGGGCCGAATTCGTCCAGCAGGCCCTGGCTGATTTTGTAAGCGCCCTGGTACTGCGCGACTTCCTCGCCCAGCAGGAATACGTCGCCGTCGCGGCGCATTTCCAGCGCCATAGCGTCGCGCAAGGCTTCGCGAACGGTGGTGGGTTTGGTCGGGCCCCAGTCTTTGTCCTCGGCCACGGTAGCGATCGGGGC
>JBAXFK010000464.1:0-1599 GCA_037139955.1 Rhodospirillales bacterium | reverse complement strand
GCCCTATACGGCGGCACCGATGTCGGCTTCCTCCGTCTGCTCGGCGAAAGCGCGCTGCTGATCGGCGGAGAAATCGTGGCGCTGGCGCTGTGGCTCCATGCACGCCGCAACCTACCGGAACGCAACCTACTGCTATCCCTGGTGGTGTTCGCCGCTGCCAGCACAGTAATCTGCTTCGTCGACGGCAAAGACTGGTTCTACCATCGCCTCCCGGCAACCATCGTCACTATCCTGGCCCTACTGTGCTGGGCGATCTCTACCTGGTTGCATCGCCATACCGAGTCCCGTAGCCTGCGTCTGCCCATGGCGATGGCCGGTATCGCCGTCGTAGTGTTCGGCGTCACCGCCTATCAGCGCTTGGAACCCGAGGTTGCGCTGGCGGTCGAACCCGAATTCACCACGATCCAGAAACTGGAACAGATCGTCCGCAAAGAACACGCCCGCACCTATATCGCGTTCAGCGAGTGGATCGCGCTGGGCTTTCCGGTCGTAAACAATACCGGAGTCGCCTGGGCATCGCGCTTCGACTCGATGTGGGCGCTCAAAGGCGAGTTGTGGCGCGCCCGCCTCGATCCCACCGCGTCGAAAGAATTCCCCATCCGTCGCTGGGTGGCGCACGATTTCATCGCCGGCTGCCCCGAAATCGCGGTGGTCGATATCCGCGACGGTGTCCCCGACTATATTGCCATCCTCAGTGCCGCAGACCCGTCGTTCGGGCGCGCCTGGTCGCGTTATCAGAAGATCGCCGCGTTCGACGGATTGACAATTTATCGTCGCGGCAAAGCAGGCTGCATCGATCCTTGGGTCGCAGCCGAGGCACGCGTTACCGCCACCCGTCACTAATGTCCGACGGCACAGGTCGTGCGGCTGCCTTCCGCCCGTGCCCGCTATTTCTTGCGCTTGTCTTGCTGACACTGGGTGCCGCCGAAATCGACTCATTTCTCCACGGCCATGTCCCGCCGCATAAGACGGCATCGCTCTCGACCGTGTTCTTAAGTTTGGCGATCTTCGGCATCCCCTTTGCCATCGCCGCGCGGCCGCGGTCCGTTCGAGGCTGGATCGATGTACTGGCCGCGTGCCTCATTCTCCCGATGGGCAATGCCATCATGCCATGGGCCACCGCTCGGACCATCCGCGTGCTGCCAGATGTATTCGACGCCCAGGTCTACGCACTCGACGCGACGTTGGGGTTCCAGCCGTCGTTCGCGGTTGGGGATTTGTTCGCGCGCTATCCCGCTTTCGCCGCGACTTCCGGAGCCATGTACGGCGCGGTGCTGTTCCCGGCGGCATTGGTCGCGGCCATCGAAGCCATGCATGGCCGTCGCCGAGGCCTCGGCGCGTTACCGATGTTCCTGCTGATCGCTGGGGTCGGGTTCCCGCTCTATCACTGGCTGCCGGTGATTGGCCCAGCAGCGTGGTTCGGGCCGAGCTTCCCGTTCGAGAACACATTCTCCCACCCGCCATCGCCGCGCACCACGATGCCGTCGCTGCATACCGCGTGGGTGGTCATGGCATTCCTGTGCTCGCGCGGCATGTCGTTGCCAATCCGAACAACGGCCGGTGTTCTGGCCACTGGCACGATCGTCGCGACACTGGGAT
>JBAXFK010000463.1:0-1627 GCA_037139955.1 Rhodospirillales bacterium | reverse complement strand
GACGTTGCGGAAGTCGGAGAGCCGATTGCGGCGGACATTGCCAGACCACCATGTCTGGCAATGTCCGCCGCAATCGGCTCTCCGACTTCCGCAACGTCCGCGCCGCCGGGCTGATCGCGATGAAGCTGGACGAGGGCGACAAGCTAATCGGTGTCGCCACCTGTCGCGAGGGCGACGATGCGTTGCTCGCAACCCGTAAGGGCCGTTGCATCCGCTTCCAGTTGACCGACGAAACTGTGCGGGTGTTCGCCGGTCGCGATTCCTCGGGGGTGCGCGGCATTAAGTTGCTGCAAAAAGACGAGGTCATGAGCCTGTCTGTCCTGCGTCACGTCGATGCGACGATGGAAGAGCGTGCGGCCTATATCAAGATTGCCAACGCCAAGCGTCGCGCCGGTAACGACGAGGACACCGAAACGACCACCGACGACGAAGCAGTGGCCGATGTCGCGCTGTCTGCCGATCGCGTCGGCGAGATGGAACTGGCCGAGGAAATTCTGCTGACCGTCACCGATAGCGGCTTCGGCAAGCGGACCTCGGCTTACGAATACCGGGTAACGGGACGCGGCGGGCAGGGGATTGCCAACATCACCCTCGCACCGCGTAATGGTAAAGCAGTGGTAGCGACCTTTCCCGTTCGCACGGGCGACGATGTGATGCTGGTCACCGATGCCGGGCGCTTGATCCGGGTGCCGGGCGATCAGGTGCGCATCACCGGCCGGCAAGGCATGGGCGTGACCCTGTTCCGGGTGGACTCCGGGGAACACGTCACCAGCGTGTTCCCCATCCTGGACGACGAAACGGATGAGACCGGTGCCCCCGATGGGGTAACCGAGGAAGGAAACGATGGCGGAAAATAACCACGGGGCGCCGCGCAGAATCGGCCTGTATCCCGGCACTTTCGACCCCGTGACCAACGGGCATCTGGACGTGATCGCGCGTGCTGCCCGCTTGCTAGACAAGCTGGTGGTCGGTGTGGCGATCAACACCGGCAAAGGCCCGATGTTCACGCTCGAGGAGCGTGTCGCCATGGTCAAAGCCGAGATCGAGGCGATTGCCGACAAGAACGGCATGACCATCGAGGTCGTCCCGTTCGAAGGCCTGTTGATCCATTTCGCCCGCCAGGTCGGCGCCAGTTCCATCGTGCGCGGCCTGCGCGCGGTGTCGGATTTCGACTACGAATTCCAGATGGCCGGCATGAACTATCGCATGGCCCCGGATATCGAGACGGTATTCCTGATGGCTAGCGAACGGCACCAGTTCATCGCCTCCCGCCTCGTGAAGGAAGTGGCGATCCTCGGCGGCGATATCACGACCTTTGTGCCGCCGCGGACCTACGAGGCCGTCATGCAGCGCGTTCGTAAGTAACTATCGGGAGATTTCGATGTATCGCCGCACTTTCGCGACCGGTCTCGCGGCCGCCGCCGCTTTGTCGACCGGCGCCTTCGCGCAAACCGCGACCGATCCGGAGAATACTGTCTACCTCGAACTGAAATCGGGACGGGTGGTCATTCAGCTTTTCCCCGACCTCGCGCCGAAGCACGTGGAGCGGGTGAAGACGCTCTGCCGCAAAAAATTCTACGACGGGATCGCTTTTCATCGCGTCATCGAGGGTTTTATGGCGCAGGGC
>JBAXFK010000462.1:0-1636 GCA_037139955.1 Rhodospirillales bacterium | reverse complement strand
CGCGGAGACAGGCGGCATCGGTGCGATCCTCCGCCGGGAGGGTATTTATTCGTCAACATTATGTGATTGGCGCCGCCAACGCGACGCCGGGGCATCAGGTGCGCTAACGCCCATCAAACGTGGGCCAAAACCCGTCGAGGCCAACCCACTGGCCGCCGAGGTGGCACTGTTACAAAGGAATAACGCCGATCTCACGCGGCGCCTGGCCCGGGCCGAGACCATCATCGATGTCCAAAAAAAAGTGGCGGCCTTGCTGGGGCTGATGCCGGACGGCGGCGGGTTGTGACGGACGCGATCGCCGCCCTGGCTCCGGCACCCGGTATGACCGCGGCGATCTGTGCCTCGCTCGGGGTTTCGCGGGCCACGGTACAGCGAAAGCGCGCCCGGATGAGCGCGCCTCCGGCGATCACCCGCCCGAGACCGCGGCCAAGCCGCGCGTTAAACGATTCGCAACGCCAACAGGTGCTGGACCTGCTACGCACGCCGCGCTTCGCCGATCAGGCACCCGCCGAAATCTACGCCACTTTGCTCGACGAAGGCGTCTACCATTGCTCGATCCGCACCATGTACCGGATCCTCGATGACAACAGCGAGGTTCACGAACGCCGTCAGCAGCTGCGTCATCCGGTTTATCAAAAGCCGGAGCTTCTGGCGGAAAGGCCCAATGAGGTCTGGTCCTGGGACATCACCAAACTGATGGGACCGGCGAAGTGGAATTACTTCTACCTTTACGTGATCCTCGACATTTACAGCCGCCGTGTCGTGGGCTGGCGTGTCGCGGACGCGGAAACCGCGACGTTGTTCAAGCCGCTGTTCGACGATGCGATCGGGAAACACAACGTGCCGCCTGGCCAACTCACACTCCATGCCGATCGCGGCGGGCCGATGAAAGCGAAAGCCACCGCGTTCCTGCTCGCGGATCTGGGCGTCACCCGCTCGCATAACCGCCCGCACACGTCGAACGACAATCCTTTCTCCGAAAGCCACTTCAAGACGCTGAAATACCAGCCGCGCTTTCCCAAACGCTTCGGCTGCATCGAGGACGCCAGAAGCTTTTGCCGGGAATTCTTCGATTGGTACAACCGAGACCACCACCACGCCGGGATCGGCCTGATGACCCCGGACCAGGTGCATTACGGCCAGATCGATGCCGTTCACGCGGCACGCCAGGTCACGCTCGACCGCGCGTTCCGGGAAAATCCGGAACGCTTCGTCAAAAAACCGCCAGTACCGCCCGCCAAACCAACCGCCGCATGGATCAACCCGCCCACGCCGAAAAAGACAGCCTGAATGGCCGGGTCCGGTTCGGATAAGCTGTCATGACGTCTCGTGCCCACCCGCCGAATACGTGTCCGGCGATCGCAGCCTCCGCCGCCCTTTGCTCTATGCCTTTGGGCCGCTTCCGCTGGATACCAGCACGTTCTTCGACCGGGCGCACCCGCGAAGCCGTCGTCACATTCGTCCGGCCAGACCCGGCACGACCGCCGGTCAGCCTCCTTGTTCCTGAGCAATACCGGCCGAAGGCCGGGACACGAGCTTAAATTACGAACCCGGGTGTATCAAAGTCGTTGACACGTTCCGCAAGGTCGCGCATTTCCGGCTGACATTCAGCCGCCAGATGTTCGTCGTGGCCTAT
>JBAXFK010000461.1:0-1643 GCA_037139955.1 Rhodospirillales bacterium | reverse complement strand
GTTGTCGGTGTCGGGCCTGCGCGCCGCGCGGCGCGCAGGCCCGACACCGACAACGCTGTGACGTTCACCCCGTCCAGCACAACGCTTCCGGATGTCGGTTCGACCAGCCGATTGGTGCAACGAATGAGGGTGCTTTTACCCGCACCGGACGGGCCAATCAGGGCCACAACCTCCCCATCCGGGACAGTCAGGTCGACACTTGCCAATGCCGTGTCGCCTCGGTCGTACCGCTTTGTCAGGCCAGTCAGTCGAAGCATGGGGTTACTTGCAAGCGTAAGAAACATTCATCGCCGCGTCGATCTTCCGCACGACCTCCCACGCCGCTTTATACGAAATCGGCATAAATTTCTCCTGCGGCGGGGTCGAGCCTTTGAATTCCGCCAGCAACGCACTGCCCTCCCACGGGAAGGTGAAGAACGCTTCCTTCACCTTCGCCGCGAGCTCGGGTTTCAGGTTGTAAACATGCCCGTATCCCGTGGTCGGGAATGTTTGCGATTTGTAGATCGTGCGAAGTTTGGAACGTTCCACCACGCCGCGCGCCATCATCCGGTACATCACCGCATTCGCCACCGCCCCTGCGTCGTAGTCCTTATTGGCTACGCCAAGCACGGTGTTGTCGTGCTTGCCGGAGAAAGCGGGCTTGTAGTCTTTCTCGACCTCCAATCCGAATTCCGATTTCAGCAGCGCGGCGGGCGCCTTGTAGCCGGAGTTGGAATTCGGATCTGAAAACGCAAAGGACTTCCCCTTCAATTCAGCCACTGTTTTGATGGCGCTATCGCCCGGCACGACGATTTCCATCTCATAACCGTAAGCATTGTCCTTCGATGCCATCATGGCGAAGGGCACGAAGCCGGCGCAGTTTACGGCGATCGGATTGCTCCCGGTGTTGAAACCAGCGACGTGCAAGCGGCCGGCGCGCATCGCCTCGATTTGGGCAGCATTGGATTGCACGGCGAAGAACTGCACCTTCTTACCGGTGACTTTCTGCAAATGTGCCAGAAAACCGTCCCACACCTTACGATAAACCTCGGGATCCTCGACTGGGGTATAGGCGAAAACCAGCGTGTTCGGATCGAGGAACTTCGTCGGATCGGTCGGCGCGTCCGCAACCATATCCCCATCCCGATCGCAGTACCGCGCGTCCAACTGACCCCGAGGACAATCCTCGGCTTTGGCGGTCGCACCGATCGCGCAAAGAATGGCGGCGGTCAGCAGCGTGCGAATATGTTTCATACCCAATTCCTCAATGCCCGCCGGCCCTTGGCGGAGGCGTAAACGCGGCGGGGGCTTTCGTGCGCAAAACCGCTTCGCCGCCATAGAGATCGATCATCGCGGCCTGATCGGCCTTGGCGTCGCGATCTGCGGCTTCCGGATCGAGCAATGCACGCAAACGCGCTTCCAAACCGTTGCGTAAGTCGGCGGCACTATTGGCGGTGCCGAGGTCGTTGGTTTCTTCGGGGTCGGAGTCCAGATCGAACAATTGCGGCGGAGCGCCGACATAGTGCACATATTTATGGCGTAACGTCCGCAGCATGTAGAACGCGTCTGGACCGTAGGTGTGAAATTCCGAAAACGCGACGCGGTCCTCGGGCGGGGCATCGGCCAGACGCAGTAGCGATTTACCGGGCAGATTGGCATCGCGC
>JBAXFK010000460.1:0-1657 GCA_037139955.1 Rhodospirillales bacterium | reverse complement strand
CGCCCCTGATCTTGTACCGCTGCTCCTTGAGCCGGTCCACGACGCCCGCGCCCAGACCGCCTTCGTCCACGACGACCAACGCTGGTTTGTACTCCTCAATAGCCTCGATCACGCGGCCCACGACCTCCATCGTGTCGTCGCCCCGATACTTCTTGATCGCGATGATATCCCGGCCCTGCCGCACGGCGATGACGGTCGAATCCGCTCCGAACCGCGCCGGGTCCACGCCGATCACGATGGGAGCCGACTGGTCCTTCCACTTAACGCGTGCCATGGCTTCGTCCACCAGATGGCTACCGATGAACTGATCGTCCGACGCGCTGGGAAACTGACCATAGACCTCGACGTAGGCCTGGTTGCTGTCCGCGCCGTACTCGTCGATGATCTGCTGGTATACTGCCTTGTCCGTCCCCTCGACCGACCGGGCGTCCACGATCTTGTTGCGCCAGAAATCCCGTTTGCCGTTGAAGCATTCGTAAAAGTACCCGCTGTTGCGCCGGGGGTTGCTAAACGCCATCCAAAACCTGTTGGGCGTGTTCTCCGTAAAGAACCCCGCCGCCACCGACCAGATGCTGTCTTCAATACCGCTGGCCTCGTCGAACACCAGCATCACACCCTGGAAGTTGTGCACCCCCGCGTAGGCGTCGGGATTCTCCGCGCTCCACAGCCGACCCTCCGCGCCCCAATAACGCGTGCCCATCTTGAGATCCTTTTCCACGATCTCCGTCAGCCATTTGGCCGGGGCAACTCTCGTCGCGCTAATTTCAAACCAATGGCTGTTGAGTGACATGCTCAACCACTTGGTAATTTCCGCCCACGTCACCGACCGCAGCTGCGCCTCCGAGTTGGCCGACACGATGGTGGTGGACCCAATGCGCGTCGATAGCATCCAGATCACCAACCAAGACACCAGCGCCGACTTGCCGATGCCGCGCCCCGAGCTGGTCGCCATTCGCAGCGTGTCGAAGTCAACCTTGCCGTTGTTCTGCGCTATGTGGTCCGCTAGTTCCTGTAGCACCTCGCGTTGCCACCGGCGCGGGCCAGCAAAATCTTCAAGAGGCGTCCCCCTCTGCCCCCACGGGAAGGCGTACAGTACGAACTTTAGCGGATCGTTTTTCAGCGCGGGCGTCCATAACTGCGCCATCACCTCCATCTCGTCCTGAGCCGAATAGATTGGTGTCTGCACGGTCTGTATCCTCTAACTGCTCCACGACAGTAAACGTCCCTTCCAGCACTCGCTGTTGGGCCATCTCCAAGGCGTGCTTGACCGAAATGGTCTGGTCTATGTTGATGTCCAATGCCGTCTTGGCCGTCCACCCGTGCGCGTGCTTCAAAATCTCCAGCGCCGCCTTGGCGTCGCCCGCCCGCGCGGCTTCATGCAGGATGCCGGAGATTTCCATCTCGCCGTCAGCGCGCCCTTTTTGTTCGGCCATTTCCGTCAACGGGTCAAATTCGCAGAGTTGCCGATATTCAGACGGACGCATACCCGCAGCCAACGCCAGCGTATCACCTTTCAAGCCGCTGCGCGCGGCCCAATAGATTGCGTCGAGGCGCGCTTCAGTTGCCTGAAGCCTGCGCGGTTCGTGTGGGAGCGTGTGCCAGGTCATGTAAGACATTTTATATTTAAAAAAAATTGTTTGCAATCCCTCCGTGACCG
>JBAXFK010000459.1:0-1667 GCA_037139955.1 Rhodospirillales bacterium | reverse complement strand
GGCTGCGGGAGGTTGTTGCGCGTCTGGATCGGCGGCAATTGGCGGCCGGGGGGCGGGTGACGCTGGGGCTGGTGAAGGCGGTGCTGGAAGACATGCCGCCCGAGGACGATTAGACGGGCGCCGAAGCGGCGGAGTAAGGCATTTTTGACTTGCGGTCGAAAAGGCGTCGTTTCAACTTGATCGAACGGCGGATACGGGTCCCACCGCCGCTCGCCCCGCGACGCGGCCGAAAATCAGCGCTTTGCCGAAGGCCGATCCAGTCATGTAGGCGGCGCCATGGAGGCCGGCAGCGACTTCTCCGGCTGCCCATAGGCCGCCGATCGGTTCGCGAAACACGTCCAGCACCTGCATCGACGGAGTCACAGTCAGGCCGCAATACGTGCCGTATAATGCGGCAGTGGAGGCATGAGCGTAGAACGGACCCGTTTCAATCGGCACAAGCGCGCCGTGATTGTGCACCAGATGCTTGCGTCCGAATTCCGGATCGTGCCCGTTACGGACATAATTGTTGTACCGTGCGACAGTGTCTTTCAGCGTCGTGGCATCCAGACCGGTTTTCTCGGCTAGCTCGTCCAGAGTCGCGGCTTCGACCAGCATGCCGTCGCGATGGCGGTGGTGGGCATCGAAGATCGACACATCTTCTTCGTGCGATTCGAAGATGGGGCGGTCGAAAATCTGCCAAGTATGCGCCCCCGGCTGAGCCAGAGAGGCGGTGCCGAGTAGCTTGTAGGATAGGGATTCGTCGACGAAGCGTTTCGCTAGGAGATCGACAGCGATCGCGCCTTTGTAAACCGATAGCAGGCTGTGGCGATTGGAGTGATTGGTGGGATGTTTGCCGAATGTGCCCTGGATATAGGCGACATCGGCGATTCCCGCCCCGAGTTGCCACGCCATCAGCAGTCCGTCGCCGGTATTTTCCGCGCCGCCGGTGACCCAAGCGCGCGCGACCTTCGGGGCGAAGGTGGCGACCAAAGCGGCGTTGCGGGTGAAACCGCCGGACGCCAGGATCGCGCCGAGCCGCGCCGCCACCTCGAATTCTTCGTTATCTTGAAACACCCGCACCGCAGACACACGGCCGTCGGTGCGTATAAGCCGTTTGGCCTGTGCATTCGTCGCGATTGAGATTTTGGGGTGCGCCTTGGCATGGCGCGCCAGGGTCTGGATCAGCGCGTCGGGATCGACGACATGGCAACGCGGCACCGTCTGCCCCGACGATGCATCCGGCTTCGCGCCGAAGGGAACGCCTTGCGCCACCAGCCAGCGGTACGTGTCCAACTGGTTGTCGACATAGGCTCGCACGATCGCCGGATCGGACGCACCGCCCCCGACCACCGTCAGATCGCGATAGAGCAAATCGTTAGTATCGCCGATGCCGTTGCGGTGTTGAATATCGGTGCCGGCGAAGGCCAGCAGCCCGCCGCAGATGCGGGAGGAACCGCCGGGTTCGGCGGTCTTTTCCAATAGCAAGACCTCGGCACCGCGATCGGCGGCGGTCAGGGCGGCGGCGAAACCCGCCGCCCCCGCTCCGACGACAACGACGTCCGTTTCGATCCCAGCCACGACTATGCCGTCAAAATCAGTTTCGACAAAGCCTCTGGCTCGGTCAGCATCGGATAATGGCCGGTATCTAGTTCGTACCATTTTGCCTTGAGCGTATCGGCGGCGCG
>JBAXFK010000458.1:0-1671 GCA_037139955.1 Rhodospirillales bacterium | reverse complement strand
CTGTTCGGCTGTCTCCCCCTTGTCCGGCTTGGTGTCCGAATTGGCGGGCATGCTCAATCAGCGCGGGGAAGCTTTGGCCGCGCGCATGAACGCACCGGGGCAGGGCGGCGTGGCGCAGGTCGCGGATTTCTTGTTGTTGCAAGCCGTGAATGGGTACCAGTCGTTGCTCAGCCATTGGGCCGATGCCGCCAATGTGCATCCGGAATCGCTGTATGCGACCTTGGTGCAGATGGCCGGGGAGTTCTCCACCTTTCTGGAAAGCCGTCGTCCGACGCCCTATCCGGCTTACCGGCACGACGATTTGCAGCGCAGTTTCGCGCCGGTTGTTGCCGATCTGCGCCGAGCGCTTTCGACGGTGTTGGAGCAAACGGCGATTCCGGTGCCGTTGCGGGAGGCGCGTCACGGCGTGCGGGTGGGACCGATTACGGATCGTTCCATCCTGCGCGCGTCCAATTTCGTTCTTACGGTGCAATGCGATATGCCGGCCGAAACGTTGCGGCGCGGCTTCCCAGGGCAGGTGAAAATCGGCGCGGTGGAGCAAATCCGCGATCTCGTGAACGCTGCATTGCCGGGCATCGCGATCAGGCCGTTACCGGTCGCCCCGCGCCAGTTACCCTTCTATGCCGGTGCCACCTATTTCGAGCTGGATCGCGCCAGCCCGCACTGGACGCATATGCGGAATTCCGGCGGCTTCGCGATCCATGTCGCCGGCGATATTCCCAATCTCCGGCTTGAACTTTGGGCGATACGCGGATGAGCGGCCATAACCCCTTCGCCGAAGACGGCGACGACGACGACAGCGAAAAGACCGTCATCCGGCCGGCACCCGGCGGTCGCCGCCCGGCCGCTGCCCCTGCCGCGCGGCAGTCTGCGGCCCCATTGCCCGAGGCATCCGCGTCGCGCGCCGCCGCACCGATCGGGGATGGTGCCGAAACAATCGATTTCGCGCTCAACCCCATCGTCGGGGCCGCCGCGCCATTATTGCAATTGATGGCGCGTTTGCGCACCACCTATAGCCAACCCAATGCGATGGAGGTACGGGACCGCGCTTTCCGTCAGGTGCAGGCCTTCGAGCAATCCGCGCGCGGGGCTGGCGTCGCAGCCGATTTGCTCGACAAGGCTCGGTTTGCATTGTGTGCCAGCCTGGACGATTTGGCGCAGGCCACGCCGTGGGGCGCCGATGGCGGCTGGGCCTCCCGCCCGCTGGTGCTCGGTTTCCGCGACGTTTTGCGCAGCACCCAAGGCGTGCAAAGCGGCGTCGGGTTTTTCCGTTTGCTGGATGAGGTGAAACAAAACCCCGGCACCGAATTGCCGGTGCTGGAGTTGATGTATCTATGCCTCAGCCTCGGGTTTCAAGGGCAGTATCGGGCATCGCGGCAAGGGCCGGCGGAATTGGATCGCATCCGGGAGGATGTGTACACGATTATCGTGCGGCAACGGCAGGCTGCGGCCGCCGAATTGTCGCCGCACTGGCGCGGTGTGAACGCGCCTTACAAGCCCGCCAAAGCGGCGGTGCCGGCTTGGGTCATGGGCGCGGTGGCGCTGGGCATTATCGGGCTGCTGTTTGTTTGGTTCTCGGCCAGTCTGAGTGCGTCCTCGGACGACACATTCTCCCATCAACTGGCCGCGCCGTTGTCGCATATGCCGGCGATCGTGCGCACCGCCCCGGTG
>JBAXFK010000457.1:0-1679 GCA_037139955.1 Rhodospirillales bacterium | reverse complement strand
CAATATTACCCCGGCCCACCCCACAATTTCGGATCGGCCGGGTGCACGGTGCTGCCATCGTATCGTAGACCCGATGCGCGATCGGACGCCAAGTGTAGCGGCCCATCGAGGGCGATGAATTCCGCCCCCTGCGCGACCAGCAACGCGGGCGCGACACCGAGCGAGGTGCCGATTTCGCCGCCGATTGCGATCCGCAGGCCGCGCCGCTTCGCTTCCGCCGCGATCGCGAGCGCTTCGGTCAGTCCGCCCATTTTGTCCAGCCCGATCGCGATCGCCGCGTATTTTCCGGCAATACGGTCCAGGTCGGCAGCAATCCGGCAAGATTCGTCGGCGCAAAGCGGGATCGGAGAAGCAAGCCCCGCGAGTGCGTCGTCGGCGTCGGCGGGCAGCGGTTGCTCGATCAGTTCGACCCGTAAATCGAGCAGTATCGGCATGAACGCGGCAAGCTGAGGCGCCGTCCAACGCGCCTGCGCATCGACAATCAGCCGCGCGGCCGGTGCCGCTTGCCGGACCGCCTGCACGCGGTCCATATCGCCGTCGCCGCCCAATTCCAATTTGAACAGCGGTCGCGTGCGATGGGCGCCCGCCAACTCGGCCATCGCGGCTGGCGTATCGAAGCCCAGCGTGAAAGCGGTCACGACTGGCTTTACCGCACCGACCCCGGCCAGTTCTGCGACATTGATATAGGCGCGATCGGCATCGATCGCCCAGAATGCGCAGTCCAACGCATTGCGCGCCGCGCCCGGCGGCATCGCTTGTTGCAACGTCTCCCGATGGAGGCCCGAAGACACCGCACCCTTCATCGCGTTCAAGGCGGCCACGACGCTATCGGCACTCTCGCCGAAGCGCCGCATGGGCACGCATTCGCCACGGCCGCGCGAGTCGTTGTCGGATATCTCGACGAGCACGACGTCGGCCGCGATCTCCCCCCCGCGTGCCGCCTTCAGCGGCCATGCTCTGTGGGATACAGTCAGTCGTTGAGGATGTGGCGCCATGTTCGTCGCGACCTTTTCGGCAGATTTCCACGCAAGCGTTCTTATACCGGCGATCGGTGGTGCGCGGCAAAGTTGCGGCCAAGAAAAAGCCCGCCCCGGTTGCCCAGGGCGGGCTTTTCTAACCCCGCATCACAGCGCCGCGAGGGCCGCGTTCAGCGTCGCGCTCGGCCGCATCGCCGCCGATGTTTTGGCTTGATCGGGGCGGTAGTAACCGCCGGTGTCTACGGGCTTGCCTTGTGCGGCGATCAATTCGGCGTCGATTTTCGCCTCGTTAGCAGCGAGCGCTTCGGCCAGCGGCTTGAAACGGGCGGAAAGTGCCGAGCTATTGCCGCGCGCGGCGAGCGCTTCCGCCCAGTACAGCGCCAAATAGAAATGGCTACCGCGATTGTCGAGTTGGCCGACCCGGCGGGCGGGGGAGCGGTTGAACTCCAAAATCCGGCCGTTGGCGGTGTCCAATGTCTCGGCCAGAACCTTGACGTCCTCGTTGCCGCTGGTTTGCGCCAGATGCTCCAGCGACGCGCCGAGGGCCAGGAACTCGCCTAGCGAATCCCAGCGGAGGTAGCCTTCGCCCTGGAGCTGCTCGACATGCTTGGGGGCCGAACCGCCGGCCCCGGTTTCGAACATGCCGCCGCCGGCCAGCAACGGCACGATCGATAGCATCTTGGCGGAGGTGCCGAGTTCCAT
>JBAXFK010000456.1:0-1686 GCA_037139955.1 Rhodospirillales bacterium | reverse complement strand
ACAGCAGTGTCACCGGCCGGTTCGGGGCGACGGCGGTCCTGGCATCGGCCAGGCCGTGGACAATGACGGCCGGTGGAAAAAACATGCTTGCTGTTCAACCGCTTGACCGGGTTCAATGCAAGCGGCATCAAAGACGACTATCGGCGGAAGTCAAACCAGGAAGCGACCGGCATGGCGGACGACAGCGACGACCCGGAAATTGCGGCGGCCCGCCTCGAAGCGGCGCTGGAGCGTATTGCTGCCCGCAAGCCCGCGCCGGTCGCCATTCCATCCATTATCGTCGCGTCACCGTCCGAGGCTTCCGACACCGCCGAACTCGCTGTCCGACTAGACGGCCTCATCGATCGCCTGCGCGGTGCTCTGGCCTCCAAATAACAAAAAGGATAGGCGCGATGGCGCAAGTGACGCTTCGCATCAACGGCTACTCCTACGTCCTCGGCTGTCCCGACGGGCAGGAGGCCCATTTGCTGGCCATGGCGGCCGAAGTCGATCAACGGATCGAGTCCGTCAAAGCATCGGCGGGACCGAGCGGGGAGGCACGCATGCTGGTCATGGCTGCCCTGACGCTGGCGGACGATTTATACGAACAGAAGCAGATCGGCGGCGCGCCTCCGCCCGCCAAGCCCGATCCGAAGCTGGGTCGGCGCCTCGGCCGGTTGGCAAAGCGTGCGGAAGACATTGCGGACGGTCTCGAGACTCCCTAGTTTGCCGAGGCGGGGCTGCTCGGTTCGATAGGTAGCTCATCCCCAGGGCCAGTAAGCATCTCCCTCGGGCGCTGGCGCTGTCGGGATCTTGGTCTCGGTATCTGGTACCCACCTGCACACGCAGGCTCTGGGAGGATGACAAACCAACGGCTTATGGTGGCTCCGCACTCTCCCCTTTCGATCGACGATACCAAGAAAGCCATGCGCACGCGGGCGATCGCGGCGCGTGCCGGCCACGATCCGATGGCTTGCGGGGATGCCTTGGCCACCCATGTGCTCCGCGACATACCGCCGCCGGTCGGAGCGATTGTTTCCGGGTTTTGGCCGCTCGGCGATGAGATCGATGTGCGGCCGCTGTTATTGGCGCTGCGCGATCGGGGCCACGAAGTGGTGTTGCCCATTACGCCGAAGCGCGGCAACCCGCTGACGTTCGGCCTTTGGTCCCCCGGCGATGTGCTGATCCCCGAGCGGTTCGGGACGAAGCGGCCGGTGGGGCCGGAGCGGATGCCGAGCTTTGTGTTGGTGCCGCTGCTGGCGTTCGATCGACAAGGCTGGCGGCTGGGATATGGCGCCGGCTATTATGATCGGACTCTGGCATTGCTGCCCAGCCGGATCGCGGTGGGCTGCGCATTCGCGGCGCAAATGGTGGACGAAGTGCCCGTCGGCCCCTACGACGTCCGTCTCGATGCTGTCGCGACGGAGCGCGGCGTCATCCGGTGCGGGGCGTGAATGCGGATTTTGTTTCTGGGCGATGTGGTGGGGCGAACAGGGCGGGAGACCGTGGTCGCGGAACTGCCGGGGCTGCGACGGACACTGGGTCTCGATCTCGCGATCGTGAACGCGGAAAATGCCTCGCATGGGTTCGGGCTGGGGCCGGACATGGCCGAGGCCCTGTTCAAAGCCGGCACCGACGTTATCACGCTGGGTAACCATGCCTGGGATCGCAAGGAAATCGTGTCGTACATCGCCGGTCATCCCCGGC
>JBAXFK010000455.1:0-1690 GCA_037139955.1 Rhodospirillales bacterium | reverse complement strand
GGTTTTTAGCTTAACTGGGTCGCCAGACTGTCCGAAGAACCCCGACCACCTCATAACAAGCCGACGGAATATCCCGGTCGGCCTGCTTTTCGTTATCGCCAGCGGCAAAATCTATCCGAAAAACCGCAAAAACCAATCCAGGACCTGCTCCGGGGCCTCTTCGTTCACATAATGCCCGCTTGGTAATGCCTCCCCGCGCACATCGTCGGCCCGCAGTTTCCATAATCCTACAGGATCGGCGAAACGCTTGCCGACACTGCTATTATCGCCCCACAGAACCAGAATGGGCATTTGCAACTTGCGGCCGAGGTCGGCGGTGTCCAGCGCGCAATCGATTGTCGCCGCCGCGCGATAGTCGCCGCACGATCCGCGAATGGTCTTTTCGTTAAAACACCGGACGTACTCGTTCCAAATTTCCGGTGGAATGTGATTCAAATTTTTTGTTAATTTCAATAATTTTTTGCGCATAAACCAGTCGGGATCGACGGCGTTGAAGAACATCTCGGGGAAGCCTTGCGGCTGCGCCATGAACGGCCAGTGCCATCCGCCGATCGAACCTTCTTTGTCCATCGCCGCCCACATATCCAAGGTCGGAACGATATCGACGATCGCCGCTTTCATCACGGCATCCGGATGGTCCAAGCACATACGATGCACGGTTCGCCCGCCGCGGTCGTGGCCGGCGACGAAAAACCGGTCGTACCCCAGCGCCCTCATGACCTCGACCTGATCCTGCGCCATCGCGCGGAAGGAATAATTGCTGCTGTCCGGTTCTTCTGGCGGGGCGGAGCTATCGCCGTAACCGCGCAGATCGGCGGCAACGACGTGAAAACGTTCCGCCAGACGCGGTGCCACCTTGTGCCACGCGACGTGCGTCAGCGGGTTGCCGTGCAGCAGCAGCAACGGCGGGCCGCTGCCGCCGTGACGCAGACGAATACGCGCGCCGCTTGTTTCGATATCCATGAGCGTAAAGCCCGGCATGATGTCCATGAACGTTTCCCTCGGTTTACGTTTCTGTGGGCGGCTTTTCGTCGGAATTCTTATGATGCAGCGGCTCCGCCGGCACGGTATAGTCCGGCACCACACGCGCCTGGGGGCCGGCGATGACCAACACCTTCTCGCCGATCGCCAGGGGAGTCGTGTCCTTCTGCGTGACGCTCAGCAAGTCGCCATTCGGTTTACCAACGATATACTCGTAGCCTTCGGTGTCGCCCTGCACATGCTCGACGCTGGACCCGACGATGCCGCCAAGCAGGGTGCCGCCAAGGGCGGTGAAAGCGCTGAGCGGTCCGCCGGTTCCCGCCTGGGATCCGGCGATCCCGCCGGCCGCCGCACCGATCGCGGTGCCAGTCGTGCCATTGGCGCTAATGCCGATCTTCCGAACGCCGACGATCGTGCCCCGATCGACTTTATTCGCCTGCTGCACCGCGCGCGCATCGTAGCTATTCGGCGAATAGCTCGGCGTGCAGGCAGCCAAGCCTAGGATCACGAACATCGGGGGATATCGCATGCCATCATGCTAGCCGAGCGGCCCCCATCTTGTCATCCGAAGCTCGGAGGATACGATGCGCTCATGACAGACCAGCCCCCCAAAACCGGCCTCGCCCGCAACACCGCCAACTACGGCGATCGCGATTTCGCCCTCTATCTGCGGCGGTCCTTCGCCAAGTCGATGGGCTATTCCCAGACC
>JBAXFK010000454.1:0-1693 GCA_037139955.1 Rhodospirillales bacterium | reverse complement strand
CGCGCCTCATAGAGGCATATCGCTGTGGCAACCGACACGTTCAGGCTCTCGACCACGCCTTTTATCGACAGACCAACGACCTCATCGCAGGTTTCGCGGGTCAGGCGGCGCATGCCCTCGCCCTCGGACCCCAGCACCAGCGCCACCCGGCGCCCGGCGAAGGACGGGCCGGACAAGGGCGTGCCGGCGGCATCCAGCCCAATACACCAAACATTCGCGGCTTTCAGCGCGATCAGGGTGCGGGCGATGTTGACCGCGCGCAGCAACGGCAGAACCTCCAGCGTGCCGGACGCCGCTTTCGCAAGTGCCCCGGTTTCGTCGGGTGCGTTACGGTCCTGCACAATCACTCCGGCCGCGCCGAACGCGGCGGCGGAGCGCATGATCGCGCCGACATTGCGGGGGTCGCTGACCTGATCCAGCACCAGCAACGGCCCCGGCCGATCCAAAACGGATTGCAACGAAGGCTGGGGCAGCGGATCGGCGAGGAGTGCCGCGCCCTGATGCACCACATCCCGCCCCAGCAACTGATCCAACCGAGCACGGTCGGTGCGCTCGGGTTGCAGCGGCCATGCGGTTTTAAATTGTTGCGTAATCGCGGTTTCCGCTTCTTCGGTCAGCAGCAAATGCCGCAGCCGACGCGACGGATTGGCCAGCGCGGCGGCGATGGCATGATGGCCATAGAGCCACACCGCACCCTTCGGCGCGTCGGGGGCGCGTTCCTCGCGCGGCGGGCGCGGCGCCTGCGAGCGGGATTGTTGCGGGCGCGGTCCGGCGCCATGCGGGCGGAACGGTTTCGGGCCTTGCTTGAAACCGTCGCCTTCTCGTTGCCCGTCCCGTGGCGGGCGAGGCGCCTGTGCCGCCTTCGGGGCATGCAATGTCGTCGATCGGGACGGCTGATCCCGCGTCGCTGCGGATGGCCGAGGCCCCTGGCCCTGCGGCGGGCGCGGCGCAGCGCCGCTTGGCCCCTTGCTCGGCCCCTTATACGGACCGCGGTCGGAGGAAGGAGGACGACCGGAGCCGCCTTGTCTGAAGTTACCGGGAGTTTTCATGCAACCGCGTATAACCGCCTCGCCGCGCCCACGCCAGCGCCGGAACCTCGATCCAGCGGCGCAACGCCATCGCGACCAAGATGGGCAGGCCCAAAGCACCGGGTATCCACAGCGCGGCAAACCATCGCCCGTCGCCGTCCGCCCATTGTCCGAGGACGATCCCCAATAATTTCTGAATCGGTTCGTTAGCGAGATACAGGCTGTAGGAAAGACCGCCCAACCATTGCGCCAAGCGAGATCGTAACGCTGTCGATAGTAGCCACGACTGGGATTCAGCCGCCAAACACACCGCCCAGACCAGCGGTGGCAGCAACTTGCCCGCTCCGCCCTGCCACCAGCCGAGGGTCATTGCGATGGCCAGGGTCGACGCGAACCGCCAACCGCCCACCCAACGGGCGGCGACGACGGAATAGGAAGGCCGCGCGCCATTGCCGTTCGTTTGCCCAATTGTTCCGGCACTGACCATCCCCAGCGCGAAATACCCGGCCTTGTTGCCCAAGAAGGCGCGACTGAAGTGCCAGCCCTCCGGCGTCGTTGCGGCCCAAACCGCCCCGCCCATGGCAACGAACAGCAGCAACCACCACGCCCGTCGGAACGTGTCAACGACTTTGATACACCGGGTTCGGCAATTTAAGCTCGCTCAT
>JBAXFK010000453.1:0-1723 GCA_037139955.1 Rhodospirillales bacterium | reverse complement strand
AAATCCTGGAAGACACGCTCGGCGCCGCAATGGAAGCCGGGGAAGTCACCGACGCCGCGATCGCCGAGAGCGACGCCCAGCGCCTCGGCATCTGGAAAATCCGGGAGGACTACCCGGAATGCTCCCGCAAGGACGGCCCGGCGATCGGGACGGACACCTCGGTGCCCGTTTCGGCGGTGCCGGAGTTCCTGCGCACGATCGAGCAGGAAATGAAGAAACGCTGGCCCGAGGGCCGTATGTCCGCCATCGGCCACGCCGGCGACGGCAACATCCACGTGTCGCTGCACGCCCCCCCTGGCATGGACCGCCCGACCTGGGTGGCTCGCGCCGCCGAAATGGAACCCCTCGTGAACGCTGTCGCTGTGTCACTCGGCGGCAGCTTCTCGGCCGAGCACGGGATCGGGCAATCGAAGCGGCACGCGATGGCGACGCATAAGAACCCGATCGCCATGGATATCATGCGGTTGCTAAAGAACGCGCTCGACCCGGATGGGCGGATGAACCCGGGCAAAGTGCTGCCGGGCTAAGATACCGGCCGCACCGCCGCTCGGGGGTGCGGCACCCGGTCCCTGGCGCGATCCAGCCACAGACCGAATCGGAGCAGGATCGCACAGCCGAGTACCATCCCCAGGGGGTCCAGCCACCACATGGCGGACGGCCACAAGCGGAACGCGGCCGTGAGTCCCCAGCTTAGAAACAGGCCGAGGCAGAACACCTGCAAGCTGAACCGTCCGGCGGCCGCCAACCAGCGCATTGCCATGCCGCGCATCCAATATGCCTCCCGCGGGACGGCGATGGCGACTAGCCATGCGAGTGCAAAGGCGTGCAACACCCGCGGTAACGCCAGCAGGTCTTTGCCAATGATGGCGTCGGTCTCGCCGATCGGCAGGCGGAACGGCAGGAAACCGAACCAGTTCAGGCGCAGCAGGAGCGCGATCGCTAGCACCGCGATGGCACCCCAAGTCAGCCAGCGCCAGCGCGGCAGAGCACGGCCATGGATCAAGGAGCGCCGGCCGAGCCATGCGCCGACCAGAAACAGGATTTGCCACGCGAAGGGGTTGAAGCCGCCATGCGTGCCGGTTCCCAACACCGGTGGAGCTAAGCCACCGAAATGGGCGGCGGCATACAAGCCGAAAGGCATTATCAGTGCCCAGTCGCCAACCCGAGCCTCCAGCGCCGCGAAAAGCGGGAGGACGAGCATGCACCACATGAAGACCGGCAAGATGTCCATGTAGTTGGGCTGGTAGAATGTGGTCAGCCCGGCCAACACCCCCAACACCGTATGCGCCAGCGCGTAACCCCACCCCAGACGCTCGGTTTCGCCCGGAAACAAGCCGGACCGCCCGGCCAGAATCGCCAGCGCGCCAAAGAGCAAAAATACGATGGCGTTGGTACGGTATAGCCGCCAGCTTCGGACCAGCATGTCCACGCTCGCCGCGCCCCAGCCCTGCCGCGCGGATTTCAGCGCGAACACGCTCCCTAACATCAACCCCGACAGGAACACGAACTGCTCGGAGCTATCGGACAGGCCCCATGCGCCATGGATGAGCCAGAACCCGATCCACGATCCCGCAGCGTGGGAGGCGAAGATGGTCAGTTGCAACCACCCGCGCACGATGTCGACGCGGGTGTCTCTGGGGGGGCGGGAGGGTATGGCGATTTCAGTCATGTCGGTTCCGGCACGCAGGATGGCTGCGAATGTCGGACCAGGGAAGTCAGGATA
>JBAXFK010000452.1:0-1748 GCA_037139955.1 Rhodospirillales bacterium | reverse complement strand
CCGCTCGGCCTGTCCCACCCCCGACCCCGTCACGGGCCGAGGCCGGCGATGCCGCGCTGATGGCCGCTTTCCTGGATGGTGCCGGCATGACCGACATCCAGCCATCCGATCCCGAAGCCACGATGCGGGCGCTCGGCGCGGCATTCCGATCGGTCGTTTCGGGTTTGCGCGGAGTGCTGATCGCGCGGGCGTCGATCAAGAGCGAGTTTCGTATCGAGCAGACCATGATACGGGCACGTGGCAATAACCCGCTGAAGTTTTCGGCCGGGGACGACGATGCACTGTCGGCGTTGCTGGGTACCGGACGCCGGGTGGACATGGCGCCCGCCGCCGCAGTGACCGATGCTTTGCGGGACATCCGGCTGCACGAACTCGCCTCAATGGCAGCGATGCAGTCGGCGGTGCGCGCCTTGATGGAGGGGTTGGACCCCGCGAAATTGCGTGCCGCCGCCGACCAGGGCGGTGGCTTGACGGTCCTGCCGGCGCAACGCAAAGCGCGGGCCTGGGACGCGTTCGAAGCACTGCATACCAAAACGATTCAGGCATTGAGCGACGATTTCGATAGCGTTTTCGGCAAAGCTTTCGCTCGGGCCTACGAACGCGCGATGGACGAAGTATCCGAAAGGGAAAGAGAATGATTCGCCGCCGTTCCTTGGCATTTCTGCCCGCCGCTTTGTTGTTGGCCCATTGCGGACCGGAGCCGAAACCCCCAGCGGTTCTGACCCTGACGATTTCGGGTAGCGCGGATCAAAATCCCGATATCGCCGATGCGCCCGCGCCAATCGCGATACGGATATATCAGTTGACCGCGACCGCGAAATTCGAACGCGGCGATGTCTTTGCGCTGACCGAGCGGGAGCAGCAGACGCTGGGAACGGATAGCGCGGGATCGCAGGAATTCGTGATCGCACCGAATGAGAATCGCACGCTGAAATTCGAGCTGAAACCGATGGTGCAGGCGATCGGGGTGGTGGCGCTGTATCGGAACATCGACGCAGCGCAGTGGCGCGCCGATGCGGCGGTCGCGACCAGCGGACCGACCGCGTTGACGTTGAAGATCGCGAAATTGGCGATTTCCCTCAAGCCGGGTTAGCCGCCGTTCCCGCTGGCAACCGGAACGATTTTGCGCGATAGTTACGGGCCTTAGGAAGGACCAGGACCGATGAGTTGGACCAACCGCGTGGTATGGCAGGAAGGTATGTTCCTGCGCACGCAGCATTTCCAGCAGCAGGACCGCTGGACGGAACAACTTGTGCGCGGTCGGGTGCAATCCCTGCGGCCGCACCCCTGGGGCTTGATCGAATATTCGTTGGATCGCGATTTGTTGGCGACCGGGCGCTTCGCGCTGGCCTCCGCTGCTGGGGTATTCGAAGACGGCACGCCCTTCGTTCTGCCCGGAGAAGCCGATCATCCCGCGCCGTTGGATGTCCCGGACAACGCGCGCAACGTGCTGGTTTATCTCGCATTGCCTATCCGTCAGGCCGGCGCGGTCGAGGTTGCCGACGCCGCGACCGAGGGCCGCTACGCTGCCAAACCGTTCGAGGCGTTCGATACCCATTCGGCATCCCCCACCCCGGCCGAATTGCAGGTCGGGCGGTTGCGGATGCGATACTTGTTAGACACCGAGGAACGCGCCGGATACCTGTGCATCGGTTTGGCGCGCGTAACGGAAGTCACCGCCGATCGCCGTGTCGTCCTCGACGAACGCTGGGTTCCCCCGGCTTTGGTCTGTTCGGCTGTCTCCCCCT
>JBAXFK010000451.1:0-1762 GCA_037139955.1 Rhodospirillales bacterium | reverse complement strand
GCCCCGGCGATCGCGTCGTCGGCGATTACTCCGGCCGGGGTGTGCCAGCGATCCGCCCAGCCCACCGGCCCGGGTTTCCATATGTCGAACAAGCGAAACAATGCAAAGGCGGCCAACGCCCCCAAAGGGGTTACGGCGCCAATCCCGAGCATCGCGATCCATTGGCCGGCGAATTCATCGATGACGATCCAGCCGGGGTCGCCTTTGGCATCGGATGCGCGCACCGCCCAGATGCCTCCAACAGTTGCGGCCAATGCCGCCGCGGCCAGAAACCAGGGGGACGCCCATAACAACGGTAAGCCGATCGCCAGCGCGACCAGCGAGCCCGCCGTGCCGGGTGCGACCGGACAATACCCGCTGCCGAAGCCGCTCGCGACGAGGCGGGGCCAGTTCACCGTGCCCACTGCGCCATTAAAGCCGGCGTCGCCGATCCCGTCCGGGCACGGTAAATCGCTACGTTCTCCATGACACGTTGGACGTAGTTGCGGGTTTCTTGGAATGGAATCAGCTCCAGCCAATCGGTCATGGCGATGGCATCGGTGCGGGGGTCGCCGTAATCGACCAACCACTGATCCACCCGGTGCGGGCCGGCGTTATAGGCGGCGGCGGCCAACGGCAGGGCGCCGCCGAAACGGTCCAGAACCTCCCGCAGATAAGCGGTGCCGAGATTCATGTTCTGTTTGGCATCGACGGTCAAAGCGGGGATGGAAACCGGGACGCCCAATTTTTTTGCCACGTCTTTGGCGGTGAAAGGCATCAGTTGCATCAACCCGCGTGCGCCGGAGGAACTGACAGCGCCGACGTCGAAGCTGCTTTCCTGTCGCATGATGCCTAGCGCTGCCGCTTCGTCTGGCGCCGGCGGCGGCTGAAACGGCGCTGGCCAGCCCGCTCGGGGCAACGCGATGCCGTCCCGCCCCATGCGTCGAGCGACGAACACGGCCGCGTCGGGTACGCCGAGTTTCAGCGCGAGGTCGGCGGTTAGCGCACGTTCGGCCGGCGTGGGTGCCAATTCGTCCATGCGTAGCAGGAATACTCTGGCACGGGCCGGTTCGCCCCACGCGACGAGCCAGGATGCGGCGCGTACGACCTCGTGCGCGGCGAAGGTTTGCGCGGTTTCGCGGCTCCAGACCGGATCGCGCAAGGCGGCGATGCGGGCATTCAAGGCGGCTGCGTCGTCGCCCAACGCCACGGCGGCGAGTTGGCCGTAAAACGTGGTGGTCCAAGCGGCGGCTTGGCGATATTCCGGATCCGGGTCCCGACCCAGAGCGGCTAGCGTGCGTCCGATCCAGTAATGTGCTCGGCCCTGGGTGATCGCGGCGGGGGATAAAGCGGCGAGCGCCTGGAAATGAGTCAACGCTATCGTTGGTTGTTTCAGCCGCCGCAGGGCGACGAAGCCAGCCAGGAACTCGGCGTCCGTCGCCAGTTCGGCATCGGTTTGGCCATGGGCAGCGGCCAGATCGTAGGCGTCCTGGTTCTGGCCAAGTTTCAACAGGGCGCGGATCAACGCCGACCGCTCGTTCCAGAAGGCGCGCAGGCGGTCGGGCGCGCTTTGTTGGATGGCGGCACCGTTCTGCTTCCACCACGCGACTGCGCCGGGGAAATCGGACGCCGTGCGCAGCGCTTTGCCGACGGCGAACATCTCGGCCGGGGTGGCGCCCGTCGCGGCGCGCCGCCGTGCGTCCAAGCGGTCCATTTGTCTTAGGGCAGCGGCGGAGTCGCCCCAGCTCAGGGCACGATAGCGAGCCCAATGGTCGTCCGGGGT
>JBAXFK010000450.1:0-1861 GCA_037139955.1 Rhodospirillales bacterium | reverse complement strand
GGGGGCGGACCAACCAAATCAGGCCGGCGGCATAGAATGGCAACAGCAGGAGCAGGCGCGCCGAGCAGCCGCCGATACCGGTTGTTGTCAGCAGCAAAGTCAGAGCTACCCACAAGACGACATCGTTTATCGCGGCAAGCGACAATGCGATCTGGCCAATCCGATGCGTCAACAAATCCATCTCGCGCAGGATCGCGCCGAGCACCGGCATTGCAGTGACGCTCATGCAAATGGCGATGGCGACCGAGAATGCAAATGGGTGGGCACCGGCGACCGGATCTCGGCCTACGATCCAGAAGCCACAGGCAAGACCGGCGACGAATGGCACCAGTAAGCTCGATCCGGCAATCGCGCCGAGCGCGGCGGCGCGCCCGCGCAGTTGCGACAGATCGAGATGCAGACCGGTTACAAAACTGAACAGCAGGACGGCAATCGATGCCAATCCGGTCAGCGGCGCCAGCGTGTCGGGGCGGAAAATGGTTCCGAACAGGTCCGGCAGTAACCGGCCGAACAGCGATGGCCCGAGTGCGATGCCGATCGATACTTGCATCGCGGCCAGCGGCAGGATGCGGCGGGTCCCGAAGGCCGCGAACAGCACGAACGGCAGCGGTACGATGAGCAAGAATTGGACAAGCAACGTCTGGGTAAAGGACATGGCGATGCGGCTTTCCCGACGAATTTATAAAAGCAAATTTCGGCAGGCCGGCGCATAATCGACCGAAATCCCGCGCGTGTTCGGCGCACGCAGATCCCGGAGCGTCCTGCGCGAACGTCGTCCCCTAGGAGATCCCGTCCTCGCAAGCTGCTACCGATCGGCCGGCGGTCGCCGGCCCGCATATCGCCTCGAATCGAGCCTTCGCATGCGGCTCAGGCATGCACCCAAGGCCCAATCGTGCCATCGGCACGACGGGCGCCTTTCAGAATATGGTCGAAGTCCGTTACTTGTTCGGATTCTAGTGTCAGTTCGCAGATCGGCATGCCGGGATCGTTCAGGATTTCCCCCGGCCGCAGCGCTCGGAAGCCGCCGCGCTCCTCGGTGTTGTTGTAGTGATCTTCGCCGAAAACATCGTTCGTCACGCCTGCGAATTCATTGATGAAATTGAACAGGATGTGACGCGGCTTATCGTCGTTCATCTCCCCTTCGATCCCGTTCGCCGCATCGTCCCAACGGACCACGGTAGAGCTACGCGTGTTACGCCCCTTCACGAAGGTGCCGTTCTTGTAGACGCGGAAAACGGGATGTAGATGCGCCGCGCATCCCGGTCGCGCCGCGTCGTTGTGCCTGATGAACGTTGTCGGATCGGCGCCGGGGAAACGATCCGTGCCGAATTCCAGCGTTATGACCATGATAGTCTTGTTCGTGAAATAGGGGTTTTCCAGGAAGTAGTCGATCGGCATTTCATAGAAGACCCGTGCAACACCGGCCTCGTTGTCGAACACTAAAGCATCCGCCATCATTTTGAAGCCTTCGTAGAGCCCCGACGAAATGCTGACACGTTCGATCGTCGACTTTCCGAGTGCGACAAGATCCTCTTTATTCTTCAACGGGAAGATCCGGTTCGGGGTCGGGATGCCATGGTAACGTTGTTCCGTATAGTGGAACACGGCGCGGGTGGAGTAGCGGTAGCCATGGATGGAAGTATTGGGTCCGCGGCGGATACGGCCGTCCATGGCCGCGCCAACGAAGAAAACATCCGGCGTTGTGCTTTCGTAGGTCGAATCCAGCAGCGGGTATTTGCCGTTGTCCATCATACGCGGGTAGATCGACGGCTCCCACATCGCTTCGTCGTTATACACCCAGCCGGTACTGTCAATCAGCGTTGAATAGTTTCCAGGGAACAGCGTCCAAAAATTTCCAGTT
>JBAXFK010000449.1:0-1878 GCA_037139955.1 Rhodospirillales bacterium | reverse complement strand
GCGGGCGAAGGGATTCGAACCCTCGACCCCAACCTTGGCAAGGTTGTGCTCTACCCCTGAGCTACGCCCGCGCTCCGTCGACGACCGGGTTCTAGGGGGGTTCGATTTAGATTGCAACCCCATGAATCAACCTAACATGCTGGACGCGGAACGCGCGGCGCGTCATGGTCCGACACGACACAATACCGCTTGCCTGACGGGCAAAGCGGCACATTTATACGGGCTGCCACGTCCGAAACCCGGGAAGTTCGACACCATGGATACGCTTATCGGCCAAAATCCCCCCGCCACCGACGCCGCTTGGATCGTGGATGGGGACCAGAAAAATTTTATGCAGGAGGTTATCGAGACCTCGCGCACCATCCCCGTTCTAGTGGATTTTTGGGCGACGTGGTGCGGCCCCTGCAAACAGCTGACCCCGACACTGGAAAAAGTCACCAAAGCCGCCGCAGGGCGCATCAAGCTGGTGAAAATCGACATCGACGCAAACCGCGGTCTGGTGCAGCAACTGGCGCAAATGGGCCTGCCGATGCAGTCCGTGCCGACCGTCGTCGCTTTCTGGCAAGGCCAGATCGCCGATCTGTTCCAGGGCGCGCTGCCCGAATCCGAGGTGAAGCGCTTCGTCGAGACCCTGCTGAAAAATGCCGGCGGCACCATGCCGACCGCCGATGTCCTGGCCGAGGCGAAAGCCGCGTTGGAACAGGGCGATGCGCAAACAGCCGCCGAACTGTTTAGCTCGCTATTGGCCGAGGAACCGGAAAACGGCGACGCCTGGGGCGGGCTGATCCGCGCGCTCATGGCGCTGGGCCAGGAAGAGCAGGCCCTGGCGGCATTAGATCAGGTGCCGGCCAAGCTGTCCGAACACGCCGAAATCTCCGGCGCTCGCAGCGCCTTGATGCTGGCACAAGAAGGCCGAGAAGCCACTGCCAAGCTAGCGTCGTACGAGGCACGATTGGCAGCCGATCCGGCAGATCACGAGGCTCGCTACGAGCTAGCGACCGCACTGAACGCCATGGACCAACGCGAGCAAGCGGCCGATGCGCTGCTGGATATCGTCAAGCGCGCTCGGACTTGGAACGAAGGCGCGGCGCGGATCCAACTCCTAAAATTCTTCGAGTCCTGGGGCTCCGACGATCCTATCACCCAAACCGCTCGGCGACGCCTGTCCGCCATCCTGTTCAGCTAGATGCCTGCGTTCCACACACCCCGAGACCACCTGCCCGCCGAATTCGCGGTCTTTCCGCTTTCCGGTGCGCTGCTGCTGCCACGCGGCAAGCTGCCGCTGAACATTTTCGAACCGCGCTACCTCGCGATGATCGAGGATGCACTGGCCAACCGCCGCATGTTCGCGATGGTGCAGCCCGACCCCAATGCGCCCCCGGGCGAACATGGGCCGGGGCTGTACCGGGTCGGCTGCCTCGGGCGGCTGACCTCGTTCAGCGAATCCGACGACGGGCGCTTCCTGATCACGCTGACCGGCCTCGCCCGATTCGCGATCGCCGAGGAATTGCCGAACCGACGCGGGTATCGCCGGGTGCGGGCCGATTATTCGGCGTATCCGGCCGATCTCGACCCGAATCCGGACCCCACCGGGGTGGAGCGGGAAGCGCTGCTCATAGCCCTGAAAGCCTATTTTGCCGGCCAGAAATTCGATGCCAACTGGGAGGCGGTCCGCCGCATTCCCGACGAGTCGTTGGTGGTGACGTTATCGATGATTTGTCTTTTCGAACCGGCGGAAAAACAGGCGTTGCTGGAAGCCCCGACCGAGGCCGATCGCGCCGCCACCCTGCTGACCTTGCTACAGATGGGCGCCGCCGGATCCGATCTTCCCCCCGGCCGGCAAGCGAGCTGACAACATGACCGACACACGCCCCGCCC
>JBAXFK010000448.1:0-1923 GCA_037139955.1 Rhodospirillales bacterium | reverse complement strand
GGTTTTTAGCTTAACTGGGTCGCCAGACTGTCCGAAGAACCCCGACCACCTCAAGGACACGTTCCAACTGAGCACGCCTGGCAAGGATGCGCTTGTCATGCGTGATGAAGAACCCGCAGCGGGTTTCTGCGGCTTCGGATAAATGCGACGCATCCGCCGCATGACTGCAGGCCTGGGCATTACCCTGAAGGATCGCGGCAACCTGCCGCCGCGCACTTTGCTGCGAGGAGTTCAGGCCTGGGCGCAGATTAAAAATTTGCGGCGTCACGCCGGCCTGGACATGCACGGGGGTGTTAGGATGTCCGACCTCATGGCGAACACCGCCACCGATCACTATGGACAACTCACACTTGTCCATGAGCTGCCGAAGCCGGGAAGTGAGCGCGTCACGCGGGCTCCCATTGAGATCGAGCGCGTTGGCGTCGAGGGCGATGTTGCAGATGCGGGGGTTAAGCGGGCGGCGGGTCATCCCTCCGTCTCTACCGCCAATATCGTTAATAATAAAAATTGTCATCACTAAGGAGATTGGCTCTAAACGGGCAGTGGATCGATGCCCCATCCGGCTCGGCGAGAGGCACTGCCCCTCACGCTTTCCGGGACGTATAGGCAAGGAAAGCGGCCACGGTACGATCCTCCCACGGTACAGGCTGGGAAGACGATGACTGTCTAGGAAATGGCCCTGCCGCAGCGTAGGAAGGGAGAAGCCCGACCGGAGACGCGGCAAACACGGGGGGAGAATTCATGCCTTCACTGCCAGGGGTTACGCGCTGAAGTAGGGTTCGTCGGGCGTCCGCCGGTCAAAGCTCGACTGCGGACGCTGGCGATTATAGAAATCGAGATACTGGCCGAGCGAGGCCCGGGCATCGGTGAAAGTATCGTAGGCCCGAAGGTAAACCTCCCGATAGTTCGCCGATTTCCTGAGCCAGCTCTATCAGGGCGGCGACCGTAGCCTGAGACGATATGCTAAATTTGTGTGCGTTCGTCGCGATTTCGAGGATTGGCTGGGGGACCTGGATTCGAACCAAGGATGCCCGGGTCAGAGCCGGGAGTTTTACCGCTAAACTATCCCCCATTGGGCGCGGGCCGGCGCAATAGCATGACCCCCGAATGCCCGCAACATGCAATCGGCGTCGACCGGCGTAAAACGGTGCCGTCGTCCTGATCCCGCATCGCCGCCGGGAACTCAGACCTGCTAGGAACTAGCCGTAGGGCGCAGCGAGATCGACCGCCAGGACTGCCGAACGGCCCCTGCCACTCGATATCGGCACAATACCTTCACCGCCTGTCCAGCGCCGTAAGGCGGTTGGGTTGTGCCATTCCGGACGCCACCAACCCTCGGACAGTCTGGGATGATCGAGGGGGATCGGCAACACCTCTCCATCGACCAGCAGCGTCAAGCCACTTACCATCGCGCCCAAGCGCCGGCGGTCGTCGATCCATGGCGAGATGTCCTGGGGCACGACGCAGCGCGATCGCAGTCGTACCGCCTCGCAGTCGTGCGGCACGACGAAAAGATACCGTCCATTCCCGGCGCTGAAGGGCGCGATCGTCCTGCCATTTGCGACGATATGCAGATCCGGATCGTCCGGTATTTCCTGGAGCAACGGAGGCATGCCGAGCGCGATCGCGCGCGCTGCGATCGTGCGCCATCGGGGTTCGGTATCCTCGGCGCGGATCGAGAGGGGCGCGCAGGATGCGGCTTCCCGCTGCGCCTGCCCACCAGAGAAATCCGGGTGCAAGCGCGTGACAGGGCCACTATTTTCGAACGAGCTGCGATTGCCGGTGTCGAGATAGCTTTCGGCGGGCAGATTCTCCGCCAGCACAATGTCGTGGCTGTCTAATTCGATATGATAATATACCGTGTGCTGACAACGGAACGTGTCAACGACTTTGATACACCGGGTTCGGCAATTTAAGCTCGCT
>JBAXFK010000447.1:0-1930 GCA_037139955.1 Rhodospirillales bacterium | reverse complement strand
CATCTATATCCACCCGAATTACAAGGGCGTCAGCGTCGATCCGGAAATTGTCGATATCCGTCGCGAACCCGGCGACAAAAAAATCGTCGGCGAGGACTGGCACACCGACACCACAATGGTGGCCGAACCGCCGCTCGGCGCCATCCTGTACGCTATCGAAGTTCCGCCCTATGGCGGGGATACGTTATTCGCCAACCAGTATCTTGCTTACGAAACATTATCGGACGGATTGAAGCGCAATCTGGAAGGGTTGCGCGCCATCCATACCGATCGCATGGTTGCCGGCCCGCAAGCCGGCATGAATTCGCAACGATCTACCAAGGTGCGGGAAGACGCCGATTGGCGCGAAACGATCGGCATCCATCCCGTCGTCCGCACCCATCCGGAAACCGGCCGTAAATTGCTCTTTGTCAATCGATCCTACACCGTCGGGTTCGAAGGTTGGACAGAAGCCGAGAGCAAGCCGCTACTCGACTATCTCTTGGAACACGGCCATCGGGCCGAATTCACCTGCCGATTTCGGTGGGCGAACGGTTCGATCGCGTTTTGGGACAATCGCTGCACCAAACACCTCGCGGTGCACGACGCCGGCCCGTTCCGGCGGATCATGCGGCGGACGCAGATCGTCGGCGGGCCGGTATAAGCCTACCGCGCGGCAAGGCGGCGTTGCAGTCGCGCAATAGCGCCGGGCAGGCCGCGGACTTTCAGAACGCGGCCGGTTTCGGTATGATCTTCCGACAAAACCCGAGCGCTTTCGTAGATTTCGCCGATCAGACCTTGCTTTGCGTAAGGAAGGGTCAGTTCGTCCTCGATCATCATTGCTTCGAAAAAAACGATAATGGTGTTACGCAAGGCGCTCACGTCGTCGGGCGTGTGGGCGGACAGCAGGATCGCATTGGGGTGCTTTTCCAGCAGTGCGGCCCGGCCGGCTTCGTCCACCCGGTCCATCTTATTCAGGATCAAGCGGGATGGGACGGCATCCGCACCAATTTCGCGCAGCACGCTGCGGCTGACTTCCAATTGCGCTTCGTAGGTAGGGTCGGACGCGTCGACCACGAACAGCAGCAGCGAAGCCTCCAACGCTTCTGCCAGGGTGGATCGGAACGACGCGACCAAGTCGTGCGGTAGTTGCTTGATAAAACCGACCGTGTCGGACACAAGAATGCGGGGTTTGGTTTCCGGTTGCATGATGCGAACGGTTGTGTCCAACGTGGCGAATAATTTATCCTCCACCAATACTTCGCTGCCGGTCAGTGCCCGCATCAAAGACGATTTTCCGGCGTTGGTGTAGCCGACCAGCGCCACCCGCAATTGGTCGCGCCGAGCGGAACGACGTTGGTCGCTGTCGCGCTGCACGGCTTCGAGTTGGTCTTTCAACTCCGAGATTCGGTCACGGATTTTGCGGCGATCCAGGGCCAGCGCGCTCTCGCCCGCACCCGGTCCTTGCTGCCGCCCACCGCCGGCCGAGGATTCGCGCATCCGCGGTGCGACGTATTTCAGCCGCGCCATTTCCACCTGTAGCCGAGCCTCCCGCGTGTTGGCGTGACGGTGAAAGATTTCGACGATGACACCGGTGCGGTCGAGGACCTCGGCGCCCGTGGCGCGTTCCAGGTTGCGGATTTGGCTGGGGGACAGTTCGTGGTCGACGATGACGAATTCGGGCTTTCGACCGCCCGCCGGAGCGGCATCCACGATATCGGCCGTGGTCTCGAAGCGTGCCCGCGCCTTGGTTTTCGGGGCCTGCGCCATCGAGCCGACAACGCCGGACCCGCCGGTCAGTTCTGCCAATTCCGCCAGCTTTCCGGCACCCAACAGCAAGCCGGCGCCGGTGCCGTCCCGTTTTTGCGCGACGGTGGCGACAACTTCGTAGCCGAGCGTTTTGACTAGCCGGGCGAGTTCCTCAAGGCTGGCTTCATGGGCCACGTCGGAC
>JBAXFK010000446.1:0-1941 GCA_037139955.1 Rhodospirillales bacterium | reverse complement strand
GTTCTCATCAAAACACCTAAACCAGGTGTCCGTGAAACCGGCAGCAGCTCAATATTCGCCCGCGCTCAGTCGGCCGCCTATTTCGAACGCATAAGACCACTGTTCGAAAACAGGACACTGGTAGGGTTAAAGGCCGACGTTACAAAATTGGAAGCCGATCCCAGCCGCCTGCCGCAGTGGGTCTTATCCAGGCTCACACCGTCCCAGTGCATAGGTATGAAGCATCTAGCGACGCGCCCATGATCACGCAGCGAAGTAGCCAAGGGCGCGTTCATGTCCCCAGGGGTGTGCAGGAGCCCGTGGATAACGCGCCTGCACACGCGACCGCCCAGGGTCAGGCGGGGGCCAGCGCGTTATCCACGAGAGTGTAAGGTCCTTTGTGTAAGCGCCCCCTGAGACACAGCGATTACCAGGCTGGTTACCACCGGACAGCCACCGCTACCGGTTTGTCATCGCCGCCCCCGCCCCCTCTGCCACACCAACAGCGACACATTCCACGCAACGCAAACCCCAAGCGCCCCGGAAAGCGCCAGCACATTCCCTAGCGGAATGACGGTCAGATGCAGGAATGTCAGCCCGCCCGTGAACCCGACCATCCCGAGCAACCCACTCCCCACCACCGCAGCGGTGTTCTTCCCCCCGATTCTTGGTTGCAGAATGACAATAAGACTGGTGAACACCGTGGGCACCATCGCCACCAGACCGGCAAGGGTCGGTCCCGCGAAGCGCCCCAGCAGAATGACCGATCCGGACACTGTCATCACCGCCCCGGCCCGCACCGGCAGGTCGAACCAGCGCCGAGGGGGACGCGCGCCTCCGCTCCAGGCGATGTGACGGCGGACCCAAAGATGCGCGGCCACGAAACCCGCGAACGTCATTGGTGCCAGGGCGGCAAACCCCAAGCCCGAGGCTCGCGCCGCCATCGTCGCGCACACCCAAACACTCAGCGACGCACACAGGCTGACCACCGTGCCCTGCCGCTGCGCGATGTGCACATACGCGACCTGATACAGCGCCTGCCCGATCAAGGACGAAAACCCGGCGACCGTGGACTCGGCGATGAATGCCGGCCCATGTTCCATCGCCAGGAAGATATAGGCCGGCCCGCCCGCCACCGGCAGCGTGGCGATCAGCGCCCCGATAACCGGGCCAACCCGCTCCACCGCCAGGGAAGCAAGGACCACGACCATGGCTGCACAGCCCATCTTAATAAGTAGCGGCAGGATGACGGCAAGTTCCATGTGTCAAAACCTCGAAGGCCGTCGGCGGCCGATCGTCGGTTTCAAACGCCCGCTGTTTCTCGCCATGCCCACAGTATAGCCGCCTCGATGGCGCGCGTCGCCCCTGCCTGGGGGATACGCATTTGGAATTTCTTCGATGGGCAGCTCAATACTCGTTGCCGTTGACGCGAATCGGCGCGACTTTCGGTGCGTTTCAGTGCGGGATATGGCCCATCGGCGCATGGCGCGCAGCCCGCTCCGCCTCTCCGCCACATACAACCGCATTAGGAATTCGATCATAATTTTCTTGCTTTGTTCTAAGAAAACAGCTACCAGAAAACCTATGCCCCGAACAGTCCCAACCCCCCGCACACCTACCGAACCCCGCCCCATACCGGGACGCATCGGCGCTGTTCTCAAGGTCCTCGCCGCCCTCATCGCTCACGCCCGCCACTTCGCTGCGACCGCCACCACCCACGCGGCCGCCCCGGAATTCGCCACCGCCGCCGCCGTTTTCGGCACCTACAATCTGCCAACCATCCTGCACCGTATGCAGCGCGGCCTGCTCCGCGCGCTCGCCCTGCGGGACTACCTGCTCGCCCGCGCCGCCAGGGGGCACAATTTGCGTTTCGGCTGGCCGCCGAGCATCGCATTGCAACCGCATCACCGTCCGCCGGCCAAGCCGGCCCCCCGCCCGCGCCTCGCACCCCGTCCCCCATAC
>JBAXFK010000445.1:0-1945 GCA_037139955.1 Rhodospirillales bacterium | reverse complement strand
AACCTGATCAACGCGAACCTGGTCGGCGCGAATCTAAAAGGCGCGAACCTGACCATGGAACGGTTGAAACTGGCCGAGGCCCAAGGCCATGGCGACCAGTACCACCCTGTTGTGCTGGAGGTCATCGACCCCCAATGAACCTGTTTCCCGATATCGCCGCATGGCGCGCCGCGTGCGCCGCCGACGCGGTCCTGACCGGTTGGGCCGGCGCCTGGAACACTTGTTTCGCGGTCGCCTGCGACGGCGAATCCAGCATTTTCAATCTAATCGATGGCAAAGTCTCGGCAACCGATGGCACCCCGGCCTTCACGTTGTCTGCCCCCGCCGCGATTTGGTCCAAATTCCTGGAGCCGATCCCGCCTCGGCATCATCATGGCATCTTCGCCATGATGTACCGGCTGCCGGAGTTCGTCATTCAAGGCGACCAGCTTGTCTTCATGCAGCACGCCCACATCGCGCGGCGGGTGCTCGAAATCGGCAAATGGCTGGTACTCGGCAACGCTTTGCCGGTACCGGTGTCGCTGCACCCAAGGGAGGGTAATCGGGCGGTGCCAGCCGTAACCGGTCGGTATGTGCCGGTGACGGTGCGGGGAGTGACTTATCAGATCTACAGCGAATCTGCCGGCTCCGGTCAGGACGTGATGTGCATGCACACCGCCGGCGCCGACGGGCGGCAGTTCCATGGGCTGATGGCCGATCCGCGTATTGTCGCAAATCACCGGCTGGTGTCCTTCGACCTTCCCTGGCATGGCAAATCGCCGCCGCCCGAGGGTGCCATTCCCGGGTCTTGGCGGCTCAGTACCGATTTGTATGTCGAGCTGATTATGGGCTTCGTTGCCGCCGCCGGCCTGAACAAGCCGATCGCCTTGGGCGCGTCGATGTCCGGCGAAATCTGCCTGGAACTCGCCTACCGCCACCCCGAGGCCTTCGCCGCGATCGTCGCCTGCGAAGCCTGCGAGAAAATCAACCAGCGCCAAACCGTTTGGGCCGCCCATCCGCAGGTCAATCAGGCGCAATTCGTGCCGGAATGGATCAGGGCCCTCAGCGCGCCGCAAAGCCCCGCCGAGTATGTGGAGCAAATTACTTGGCACTACGGCCAGGGCGGGCCGCAGGTGTTCTTCGGCGATATCGCATTCTACTCCGGCGATTGGGATGCCAGGGATCGGGTCGGCCGTATCGACACGAACCGTTCTCGTCTGTTCATGCTGACCGGGGAATACGATTATTCCTGCACGGTGGAATTGTCGGAAGCCACGGCGGCCAAAATTCCCGGCGTGCGGTTTCAGGCGATGAAGGGCATCGGGCACTTCCCCTTCGCCGAGAACCCCAAACTTTTTGCCGAGTACTTGCTGCCGATCTTGGCTGAGCTACAAGGCTGAACCCATACGTAAGGACTGAACAATGATCGAAGACGTGAAGATCGGCGACGGCGATACCGCCGCTGCGGGCATGGATGTGGCCGTGCATTACACCGGCTGGCTGTTCGACGACTCCGCCGCCGACAAGAAAGGCAGCAAATTCGACAGTTCCCGCGATCGCGGTCAGCCGTTCCGCTTCGGTCTCGGCGCCGGCCAAGTGATCGCCGGCTGGGACGAGGGCGTGGCCGGCATGAAAGTCGGTGGCCAACGCACGCTGACCATCCCGCCGGAAAAAGGCTACGGCGCCCGCGGTGCCGGCGGCGTCATTCCCCCGAACGCGACCCTGGTGTTCGACGTGGAACTGCTCGGCGTCGGCTGAGGTGTTGTCCCCGGGTTAGTCCCGGGGACCCATTTGAACGTCCCGGTCCACGTAACAACCGAAGGGGCGTTACGGGCGAGGTCCTCGAAATCCTTCGCCAGACGGCGGCAGCGGTTCAGCCATAAATACAACTTGACAAAATTAACAATAAACGTTAGTTCGCAATCCATGGACCGAACGGCGCCGCATTCCGAACGCACCGAACCCC
>JBAXFK010000444.1:0-1952 GCA_037139955.1 Rhodospirillales bacterium | reverse complement strand
GACAGTGTCCGCATCATGGCCGAGGTCCTGGCCCCCGGCGAGGGTTCGTCCACCATGACCTTCGGCGACCGCAAAGGCCCCGCGCCGGAAATCGCGTGGATCAACGGCACCGCCGCGCACGCGCTCGATTACGACGACGTCGGCCTGCGCGGCCACCCGTCCACGGTGCTTGTTCCGGCGATTTTGGCGGAAGCCGAGCACCTGGGATCGTCCGGAGCCGATATGATTACGGCGTATGTGGCGGGGTACGAAACGTGGGCGGAATTGTTCCGTCGCGACACCGGCCTTCTGCACGTCAAAGGCTGGCACCCCACCGGGCTTTACGGGGCGATCGGCGCGGCGGCCGCCTGCGCGAAACTCCGCAAGCTCGACGCCGAGAAATCCGCCATCGCCATCGCGCTCGGCGGCTCGCAATCGTCCGGTTTGATGTCCAATTTCGGCACTATGACAAAGCCGTTCCACGCCGGCAAAGCGGCGCATGCCGGCATCATGGCCGCGCGTCTGGCCGAGGCGGGTTTTACCGCCAATACCGACGCGCTGGAGCATCCGCAGGGTTTCCTGCACGCCATCTCCCCCACCGGGACCGAAGACCGCACCAGCGAGTCCAAGGCCGGGGTGGAGTGGGCGATCCTGACGCAGGGGTTGGGCATCAAGAAATACCCCACTTGCTACTGCACCCATCGCGCCATCGACTGCATGTTGGATCTGGTGAACGAAACCCCGGTCGATCCCGAAAAAATCGAGAAAATTACCGTCGGCATCAGCGATTATTTCGCCACTGTGCTGCGCAACCACACGCCCGACACTGGGCTAGCGGCGAAATTCAGCATGGAATTCGCCATGGCAAGCGGGATTATCGCCAAGCGGGTCGGCCTGCGGGAACTCACCGACGCGTTCGTGCAACGACCGGATATTCAAACGTTGATGAGCAAGGTCGAAATCGTCACCACCACCGAATACGACCCGGAGCAATCCGGAGCCGCTCGGTCTGATTTTGTAACGGTACGAATGACCGATGGCAGCACGATTGCCGGTACCCCGGTCAAGCGCGCCACCGGTCATGCGACCCGCCCGCTCACAGAACAGCAGCTTTACGCTAAATTCGCCGATTGCCTGGACGTCGGCGAGTCCGAAATCCCCGCAGAAATCCTGTTTGCTCGGCTATCTGCGATCCAATCGACAACGGCGCGGGAATTGACCCAGCACCTGTAACGATCAGGGGGACGGCGGCCGTAGTGGGAACGGCATCCGTCCCTCCCGATACCCAGGCCCATCGTAATGGTCCTGTGCCGATTTGTATTCGCCGCGCTTCACCGTTTCGGCGACGTCCGGGTTTTGTTCCAAATACCATTTTTCGTCGATTTTGACCGAGAACGGTGGCCGACCCTCGAAATAGCCATGATCGACAAAGTGTTCCCGAGCGGAACGAATGGAGCCGTCCCTGACGCCCGACGCGACATCCGGGTTTTGTTCCATATACCAAGCTTCATCCACGTCGAATGCGGATAGCAACGCCCGAATCATACCTTGGGCTTCTTCGTACTTCATGCTCACCACGGTTTCCCCGCGGATCGTGGCGAATTTCAAAAATTGTTTGATCGATTCGAAGGGTGGTACATATCGCACGTCGTAGCTCCTAGTTCAGGCGGGCTTGAATTCCATGGCAGCGCCGTTCATGCAATAGCGTAATCCCGTCGGTCTGGGGCCGTCGGGAAAAACATGTCCCAGATGGCCGCCGCAATCGGCGCAATGCACTTCGACCCGGGTCATGAAGAAGCTGCGGTCTTCCGTGGTGCCGACCGCGCCTTCCACCGGCTCCCAAAAGCTGGGCCAACCGGTGCCGCTTTCGAATTTGGTGGACGCGGGGAACAAATCCTTGCCGCATCCGGCGCAGGCAAACATGCCGTCCCGCTTTTCCGCGTTCAACGGGCTAGTCCCCGCCCGTTCGGTGC
>JBAXFK010000443.1:0-1959 GCA_037139955.1 Rhodospirillales bacterium | reverse complement strand
GCTGCCCAGCGGGTTGGCGGATCGTGGCATCCCGCTGGGTCGGAAGGCTTCGGTGGACGATATCTCGTCAGCGGTGCGCTACCTCGCGGGGCCCGAAGGCCGCTACGTCACCGGCCAGACACTGCACGTCAACGGCGGGCTGTTTTTGACCTGATCGGGTCTGCCGGAGCGCATCCGGCAACGGATGCGTGGGCGGTGCGGAAGGGTTCGCCACGGTAACGCCGTTCCAGGCGAAACCGTGGTGCAAGTTCTCGGCCGGCAGAACGTCGCAACCGACTGCTCGTCGGCTGGGCTAGAATGCTCGGTTTGCGTCCGGTGCCGCAATCTCGCCCTTGCCAAGCAACACCGTCGCATGGTCCAAGCCGGCCGATCATGCTCGCCCTTATGGGAGTCCGCTATGCACGATCCCGCCGATACCGCCGAACGCGTCCTGATCCTGGATTTCGGGAGTCAGGTGACCCAGTTGATTGCCCGTCGCCTGCGTGAGTCCGGGGTTTACTGCGAGATATGGCCGTTCAACACCGATCCCGCCCGCATCGCTGCCTACGGCGCCAAGGCCTTCATCCTGTCCGGCGGTCCCGCCAGTGTGCATGAGGGAGAGTCACCCCGAGCGCCGCAGATGGTGTTCGAGCAGGGGGTGCCGGTCCTGGGTATTTGCTACGGCCAGATGGTTATGTGCGCTCAACTCGGCGGCAAAACCCAGGGCTCCGACCACCGTGAATTCGGTCGCGCCTTCGTCGATGTGACCGGCGAATGCGAGCTTCTGGATGGCGTCTGGCAACAGGGCGCACGCGAGCAGGTTTGGATGAGCCATGGGGATCGGGTTACCGAACTCCCCCCCGGCTTTCGCGTGGTCGCGACCAGCGAAGGCGCCCCGTTCGCCCTGTTCGCCGATGATGCGCGAAAGTTCTACGGCGCGATGTTCCATCCAGAGGTTGTGCACACCCCGCACGGCGCCCAGTTGCTGCGTAACTTCACCCACAAGGTCGCCGGTCTGTCGGGCAACTGGACTATGGCCGGTTTCCGCGCTGCGGAAATTGCCAAGATCCGGGCGCAGGTCGGGTCGGGCAGAGTGATCTGCGGTCTGTCGGGCGGTGTCGATTCCTCGGTCGCGGCGGTGCTGATACACGAGGCGATCGGCGACCAACTGACCTGTATCTTCGTCGATCATGGCTTGCTTCGTCACGGGGAGGCCGACGACGTTGTCGCCACGTTCCGCGACCGCTTCAATATCAAGCTAGTACACCGCGACGCGTCCGACCTGTTTTTGGGCGAGTTGGCTGGCGTGACCGACCCCGAAATCAAGCGCAAGACTATCGGCCGCCTGTTCATCGAGGTGTTCGAGGAAGAGGCCACCAAAATCGGCGGCGCCGACTTCCTGGCACAGGGCACGCTGTACCCCGACGTCATCGAAAGCGTTAGTTTCACCGGCGGTCCCTCGGTCACAATCAAGTCGCACCATAATGTCGGTGGCTTGCCAGAGCGGATGCGGATGAAACTGGTCGAGCCGCTGCGCGAGTTGTTTAAGGACGAGGTCCGGGTCCTCGGTCGCGAACTAGGCATTCCCGAGATTATCGTCGGCCGCCATCCGTTCCCCGGGCCAGGGTTGGCGATACGTATCCCCGGCGCCATCACACGGGAGCGTGCCGAGATACTGCGCAAGGCCGATGCGATCTATTTGGAAGAAATTCGCAATGCAGGCCTGTACGATGCGATCTGGCAGGCCTTCGCGGTTTTGTTGCCGGTCCGCACCGTGGGTGTGATGGGCGACGGACGAACATACGATTTCGCTTGCGCACTACGTGCTGTGACCAGCACCGACGGTATGACGGCGGATGTTTATCCGTTCGATATGGCGTTCCTGACCCGCGTGGCCGGGCGCATCGTGAACGAGGTACGGGGCATCAACCGCGTGACTTACGATATCACCAGCAAGCCGCCCGGGACCATCGAGTGGGA
>JBAXFK010000442.1:0-1965 GCA_037139955.1 Rhodospirillales bacterium | reverse complement strand
GCACACAACCGGTGGCGGCGATCAGCACGCCGGCCGACCCAGCCTCTTGACTGGCGACCCACAGCAGCCACACCGCCGCGCCATACATCGGGAAAGCCAGGGCCTGCTTCAGCACGTCCATCCACCGCCCGGGGCGCGGGAGCAGGCGCCCGAGGCCGGGAACGAACGCCAGCAACAAATAGGGCGCCGCGAGGCCCAACCCCATCGACACGAATACCGCGATCGTCACCGGCAGCGCCGCCGACAGACCGGCGGCGATGGCGACGCCCATGAACGGCGCGGTACAGGGCGTCGCGACCAAAACTGCCAGCAAACCCGTAAAGAAATCGCCCCAATGCCCTGGCTTCGCGGCCAAATGTCCACCGGTCCCCATCAGTCCGGCGCCAATTTGGAATACACCGGACAAATTCAGCCCGACCGCAAACAACACCCAAACCATCGCAACGACGAATACCGGCGACTGAAACTGAAACCCCCAGCCCGCCGCCGCGCCCGCTGCTCGGGCGATCGACAACACCCCGGCCAGCGTCACGAACGTGACGACGACGCCGGCGGTGTAGAACACGGCATGCAGCCGAGCGGCACCGCGCGCGAGACCGGAGGCGAGGCCAACAGCTTTCATCGCCAGAATCGGAAACACGCAGGGCATCAGATTCAAGATCGACCCGCCAAGGAATGCGAACAGCAGCGTCTGGAGCAAGGACCCAACCGGCGGTGGCGGCGCGCCGGACTGTGCGCTCAACGTCAGATCGGAGCGCATACCCGAGCGATCCAGCACCGAGAGGATACCTTTCAGGCCCTCGGCCCGTTTAAAGTCGGGTGCCAGGGTCAGCGCCAGCACGAAGCCATCGTTCCGCACGACCAGGGGTTGCGGTGCGCTATCGACGATCCGCCCCCCGGCATCGGGGACAAACCACGCATCCGTCGCCGCTCGGGCTTCGTCCCCCTGCACGAACAGGGAGCCATCGGCGGCGATGGTTGCCGGCCAAGGCGCGGGCCGTGGCACCGATCGATCGTGCGCGGCGAACAATGCCGCCTGGGCGTTAGGCGCAGGCGTTCCGGCGGGTAGATCGAGGGTGAAATCGCCCTCCTCCGGCACACAAATATCTTTGCATACCAACCAATTGGCATGCAATTTTAAGATCAAAGGCCCGGTTGCGCGGATGGCGACGGGCAAAAGGACTTCGCCGTTATAGGCATACGTCATCACCGGTCCCTCGGCGACACGGGCAGGCGCCGGCCAGTCGATCGGATCGGCCGAGGCCCCATCGGGCAGCGCGAATGTCAATTCGGCCGGCACACCGGCGTCGCCTGGGTTCTTCCAGTAGGTATGCCAACCCTCGGCGAGCCGGAAGCGGAGCCCGGCGCGGAACGGCACGCCGGGCGCGACCGAGTCGGTGTCCGTCGTCAGAGTAACGGTCGCACGTTTCGACACGACCGAAGCGCTTTCGAGCGCGAAAGTCGGAGCCGCCAGCAGCAGAAGCAAAAACGCGAGCAACAAACGCGGCATAAACGGACCTTCGGTCGGGCGCATCGGTATTCCATATAGTATACGACGGGTCATGTTCGACCTTCCCGATCTGCCCGTCACCGATGCGCTCCCCGCATTACACGCTTTGCTGGATGCCGGGCGTAACGCCGTGCTCGTGGCCCCCCCCGGTGCGGGAAAGACCACGCTGGTGCCGCTGGCGTTACACGCGGCGGCATGGCGCGGAGATCAAAAGATTCTGATGCTGGAGCCGCGCCGACTCGCCACCAGCGCGGCCGCCAACCGCATGGCATCCTTAATCGGGGAACCGGTCGGCAGAACGGTGGGGTTTCGGACTCGACTCGACTCGGCGGTTTCGACGGATACGCGTATAGAAGTCGTTACCGAAGGCCTGCTGGTCCGCCGCCTGCAATCCGATCCCGGCTTGGACGGCATCGCGGCGGTTATCCTGGACGAAATCCACGAACGATCCTTAG
>JBAXFK010000441.1:0-1996 GCA_037139955.1 Rhodospirillales bacterium | reverse complement strand
CGACTGCCCGGTGGTCCCCATCCCGGCCGCGCCTCGGCCAGCATATCCGCAAGGTCCAAGATGATCGAAATATGATGGGGCGTGGGTCGTTCCCCCCGCGACCATGCCTCAACTTGTCGTTGCGACATGCCGAGCCATCGGCGGAAATCGGAGAGCGTCAGCCCGTGGACCCGGAGACGAGAGGTGAGGTCGGTCATCGCGCTTCGACCCCGTATTCCGGGAACCGTCCGGCGAGCCGGTCGCGCCCATCGTTCGCCAGGAAAACCGCTTCAGCCCAGCGGCGGAATTTCCCGGCTTTGCGGCGGCTTACCCGATAAAAAAGCCGCGAGCCGTCGCCATCATCGACTGCGACCATACCACGCGGGCGGTCGCTGGTAGTGTAGGCGCCTCCATCGCGGGTCAACCACGGTCGGCCAGCGGTTGCGGTGCCCTGATGGGCGGAAGCGAAGCTGTCGCGGTGGGATGCTGGAAAATTGGTCATTGTCTTGGTCCTTTGTTGGGATGACGTTACCAGCCAAATTTGTCGCGGCAGATCGGCCCGATGCCGAGAGCGATGCTTTCGCCGTTGCTCAGTTCTCGGCCGCAGCAGGCGCATGACCCGGTTTTCGCACCGTAGGCTTTGGCAGCGGTGTGAGGGTCGGAGGCGACCGCGATCACGCGGGCTTTCGTGGCAGGCTCACAAGCGAGGGTCGGGCGAAACAAGCCATTGGCCACTTTCCCGAGATATTCGCCGTCCTGCTTGACATAGATCGCCCCGGCGTTGGCCCCGGTGTCGGGAGCGCGGCTGAAAACGAACGTGTCCAGCCGCAACCGAGGAGCCTTGATGCCGGCCGCGCGGGCCGCGGCGAACGCGGTTGCGATAGCCGACACGTCCAGAGCGGATAGAACCGGCTCCCGGCCCGTGCTATCGCAGGCAAAGCAGGGCCGGCCAGGGCGCCAGGAACCGCTGCCGAGGCACTTGATGCAGGTGCCAGGGGGCAGGTTGGTCGGCGCCATCGCCTCGGCCGATAGGCCCGTCCCGGTGCAGGAATAGCAGGAACCCAGCACCTTCCCGTTGCGCCCAATGAAGTTCCCGCGCCCGTGGCATTTCGCGCAAACGATCTTGGCCACGTCCGTCGAAGCTGGCGCCGCGCCATCGAGGTCGATTCCGAACAGGGCCGAAAGGTCAGTATCAATGATGTGGTGTGCGGTTTGCATGATCGCGGTCCTTTGTTGGGGTTGGGAGGGGGGCAGGCTGCCGTGTCGCCCTCCGCAGCGCGGAGAGCGTCATGGGAGTATCAGGCGGGGGCGGCGTAGTTCACGCCTTCGACGCCATACAGGTCGAGCATTTCCGCGTCGGTTTCACCGCGCGACCGAACCCAATCGACGCACTTGCGGCAGATGCCGTAGCCGGTGTCCCGGTTCCAATGCTGCTTGAACCGGCCCGCGTCCTCTCCGCAGACGCAGCATTCCATGCGGCGAATCATAGCGCGGTCTCCTTATTCGTCAGTTCCCGCCAGACGCGGGTGCGATCCTCCAGCGGCAGGTCGTATGTCTCGAACAACGCGCGCATGGCGGCTTCGTCGATCCATCCGCTGGCGTCCCGGTGGTTCCGGTTGACCGCGATCATGACTTCCCGCGCCTGATTGTAGGGCTGCCAGCCATGGAACCCGCGCGCCTCGTCACCTCCGACACGGCAGCGGAAACAGAAGCCCGAGCGGAAGCCGGTCGTGTTCTCGGCCGAGAACACGGCAGGCTTGCCGCATTCGTGGCCATATGTTCCTCGGTTGGCGTTATGGCACTTGCCGTCTATCGCGTAGCTCATGGTCCTGATCCCTTGTTGCCGGGCTTCCTGCCCCGGTGAAAGGAACATAGGCGCTGGTTTCCTATATGACAAGCGCAAAATTCTTATATTGGTGTATTAAGAATGAGACAGGCAGATTAGCGGTTTCCCGGTAGCCGACACCGCATCTAGCGGCTACACTCCCGTCCGGACACAAGGGGGCGTAAAATGCCA
>JBAXFK010000440.1:0-2005 GCA_037139955.1 Rhodospirillales bacterium | reverse complement strand
CGTTGCAACATCATGGCGCGGAGGATGCCCCGCTGCACATGATCGAGAATGCGGCCCATATCGTGCGTGCCGAAGCCGGCCGCCAAAGTGGGAAAGCGCGGATGCTCGGCGCGATCGGGGAGGGTTCGGTCCAGATGCTTGGCATAGCCGAGGAGGACCCGGACGACGTTGAGGATGGCGGCGATGCAGGGCGGCACGGCTTTTCCGGCCCGGCCCTGGGGAGGGGCTGGGGGTTCGGTGCGTGCGGAATGCGGCGCCGTTCGGTCCATGATTGGCGAACTAACATTGAAAGTTTATTTTGTCAAGAGTTATGGACTTGCAATGCCGATCGTATTGAACTAACTATTATTATAGTAGTTACTGAGATAGCCATGCAACGCAAACGCTTTGCCGCCATGACCTGCCCGATCGCCCGTGGCCTCGACCGCGTCGGCGAGTGGTGGAGCATTTTGATCCTTCGGGATGCGTTCAACGGCGCCTCGCGGTTCGACGAATTCCAAAAAGGCCTCGGCATCGCGCCGGGCATGTTGACCCGGCGGCTGAATGCGCTGGTCGAGGGCGGGCTGTTGGAAAAACGCCGTTATTCGGAAAAGCCGCCTCGGGACGAGTATTTGCTGACCGAGCGGGGGCGGGATTTTCGGCCGGTTTTGTTGGCGATGATGGCGTGGGGGAACCGGCATTTCGCCCCCGATGGCATCCGCGTGCAGATGGTCGAAGCGGCGACGGGCGTACCGGCCGATCCGGTACTGGTGGACCGCCGCACCGGGCGGATGCTGGCCGAACCGGATTATGTGGTGGTGCGGGGAGCACGAGCATGAGCACGACGGCAATGAACCCCAGGACCGTGCGGCTGCTGCAAGGTGCGATTGTGCCGACGCTGCTGAGCATGGCGTGGCCCAATATCTTGGTGATGCTGGCACAGGCGTCGACCGGGCTGATCGAGACTTGGTTCGTGTCTCGCTTGGGTGTGGATGCGCTGGCCGGCATGGCGCTGGTATTTCCGGGCTTCATGATGATGCAGATGCTGTCCGGCGGGGCGATGGGCGGTGGGATCTCGTCCGCCATTGCCCGAGCACTGGGGGGGCGTCGCATCGAGGACGCGAATGCGCTGGTGGTGCACGCGTTAATTATCAATGCTCTGCTCGGCGTCGCCTTCGCCACGCTGTTTCTGGTGTTCGGACGATCGATCTACAGCGCGATGGGCGGGCGTGGCGGATCGTTGGAGGCGGCGCTGGCCTATTCCAACATCGTCTTCGGCGGCAACATCGCGGTTTGGTCGATGAACGCGCTGGCGAGCACGATCCGAGGTACCGGCAACATGCTGGTGCCGGCGATGGCGGTATGCCTGGGCGTGGCGTTGTTGATTCCGCTGTCTCCCCTGTTGATCTTCGGATACGGGTTTGTGCCGGCTTTCGGCATCGTCGGTGGTGGCATCGCGGTGGTGTTCACCAATCTGCTGACGATGACAGTGTTGGCGGCGTATTTGTTGTCGGGCCGGGCGTTGGTGCGGCCCCGGACCGGGCGGCTGCGCTGGGCGTTGTTCGCCGATATCTTGAAAGTCGGGGCGGTGGCATCGGTCAGCACGTTGCAGACCTCGTTGACCATCGGGATGACGACGGCCCTTGTCGGGACCGCCGGCGGGCCAGACGCGGTGGCCGGGTTCGGTACGGGATCGCGGTTGGAATACTTGCTTGTGCCGCTGGTCTTCGGCCTCGGGGCGCCGCTGGTCGCACTGGTGGGCACCAATATCGGCGCGGGTCAGCGGGATCGCGCGCTGCGCATTGCCCTGACCGGCGGCGCGCTAGCCTTCGCGCTGACCGAGACGGTGGGCCTGACCGCCGCCATCTTCCCCGAGGCATGGATCGGGTTGTTCGGACACGATCCCGCGATGATGGCCACGGGGGTTGCATATCTGCGGGCAGTGGGGCCGGTCTACGGGTTCTTCGGGCTGGGGCTGTCGCTTTACTTTGCCTCCCAGGGGGCAGGGCGGTTGTTATGGCCGTTG
>JBAXFK010000439.1:0-2007 GCA_037139955.1 Rhodospirillales bacterium | reverse complement strand
CGGTGGAGGAGGCCCTGCGCATCACGGAAAAATCGGGCGGCGAGGCCGTGGGCTTCTGCATCGGCCCGGAGCGCTCCGAGGCCGCCATCCGCAGCGCCCTGGCCATGGGCTTGAGCCGCGCGGTCTGGATCGCCGAGCCGGCGGCTGCGGAAGCGGACGTGATCACGCAGAGCCGCATACTGGCCGCGGCCATCAAAGGCGCTGTGTGGATCCCCATGCCCGGCACCGGCCATTTCCCGATGACCGAGGATTACCCCACGATGAAGCGCTTCCTGATGCCGGTGTTGGAGGAAATCGCCGCGCGGCAGGGCGGTTAAGCCCCCAACACTCCCCCTCCCGCCAGGGCTACGGTTGTCAAGCAAATCTGAAATGAATTGCCATCCTCCGATTTTTCCGAATCGATGCATCCATTGTTCGGTATGAGGGGCGGATTCTCATGGATAAGGTGTCGCTCGGTTGCTTTGGGGACGAACGTCTCGCCGCGAGGGGAGCGGCTCTGCTAGCCGCCGTTGAAAGCAAGCGCACCCTGTGTTTGCACAGGCTTGGGGACGACCGCAATCAAACGCTGTCGTTTGGAGCGTTTCTGGCCAATCCGGCGGTCAGTGCCCATGAGATGATGGTCACTGCCGGCCAGCTCACTGACCGTCAGGCGGCCGGCCGGCATGTTTTGGCGATCATGGACACGACTGAGATCTCCTTCCCGACGCAAACGGGCCGCAAGCGCGGCTTCGGGACGGGGGGCAACGGCTCGGATATCGGCCTGTTCCTGCATCCGGTTCTGGCGGTCGATGCCGCCAGCGGCGGTATCCTCGGGCTGGTGGATTGCACCGCGATCAACCGGACGGAGGGCAAAGCCGCGGATCGCAAGCAGCGGCGGGCGGACGAGAAGGAGTCCCGCCGCTGGCTGGACGGCGCGGAAATCGCCGGGGACCGCCTGACGCAGGCCGCCACGATCACCGTGGTGGCCGACCGCGAGAGCGATATCTACGATCTGTTCGCGCGCAAGCCGGACAATGTCCATTTGTTGTGCCGTTCGGCGCAGCCGCGCCTGCTGACCACGGGTGGCCTTCTGCCGGAGCATTGTACCAGCCTGCCCGAACGGGATCGGACCCGGATCGATGTTCCGGCGAAGGGCAACCAGCCGGCGCGCCAGGCAACGGTCGCGCTGCGCTTCGGCCCCGTCAGTCTGCAACGCCCGAACCGCCCTGGCGCCAAAGGACTGCCCGAAGCCGTCGCGCTGTTGGTCGTCGATGTCCAGGAAGTCGATCCGCCGGCAGGGGCCGAACCCGTGTGCTGGCGGCTGTTGACCACGCATCCCGTCGCCACGCTCGCCGAAGCCCGCCAGATTGTCGCGTGGTATCGCCTGCGCTGGATCGTCGAGCAGGTGTTCCGTTCGATGAAATCGCATTGCCTGGATATCGAGACCTCGCAGATCGAGACAGCTGGGTGCTTTATAAAGATGGCCGCGATCGCGATGATCGCCGCGACGCGAGCCATGCAACTGGTGCTGGCGCGCGATGGCACCACCGAGCAACCGATTGCCGACGCGGCCGATCCAGCCGATCTGCCAGCCCTGCGCGCGCTCAATACCAGCCTGGAGGGGCGGACGGAAAAATTGAAGAACCCATACAGCGAAACAACGCTCGCCTGGTTCGTCTGGATCGTCGCCCGGCTTGGCGGCTGGTCCGGTTATACCTCCAGAGGATACAAACCACCGGGACCCAAGACCATGCACCATGGATTGCAGCGCCTCGATCCCATACTCACCGGATGGAGGCTCGCAAATCATTCCGCACATGTCTGACTCCCGTAGCCCTCAAGGGGAGGGGGAGAGATAACAACTCAGGCCCCCCAGCCTCAAACCCGCGCCTGAATCAAATCCGCCACCTTCTCCCCAATCATGATCGACGGCAGATTGGTGTTGGTCCGCGTCACCCGCGGCATGATCGAGGCATCCGCCACGTGCAAATTCCGCACCCCAATGACCGCGGCATCCGAATCGACCAC
>JBAXFK010000438.1:0-2025 GCA_037139955.1 Rhodospirillales bacterium | reverse complement strand
ACCGATTGCTTGGGTGGCGGCGGAAATCGTCCCGGCATTCGTAACCGTGCCGCCGCTGGTAGCGGATGCGCCGAAGAAAATGCCGTTCGAGAGGCCCGCGATGGTGCCGGTGTTCGTCACCGATCCGCCCAACCCGAGATAGAGTATACGGGCATTCGTACCGGTGGTTTGAATCAAACCCTGGTTCAGAACGTTTCCGGTGCCATCCAGATTGACGCCGTTGCCGTAGGCCGAAATCGTCCCGCCAACGGCGTTGACAAGCTGGCCGTTGCCCGAAATGGCGATGCCGGTGGACTGCGTGCCGGTGCCCCGGACGATGCCGGCGTTCAGAACTGTGCCGGCCGCCCCGATATAAATGCCCGAGGCGGTTGCGGCGATGCTGCCGCCGGACGCATTGCTGACAAAGCCGCCGGATAGCAAAGCGATAGCGGCGCTGCGGGTTGTATTGTTTCCCCCTAGCAATGTTCCGGCGTTGACGACGGTGCCGGACAAGCCGCCGGACGCGCCGTAGATTGCTGCCGGGCTGCCCGTTATCATTGCGCCGGATACGTTGACGACGGTGCCGCCGGCGAGCTGCACCGGGCCGGCGATCGTGCCAAGGTTGGTCAGCGTGCCGCTATCGGTCAGATACGAGCCGGCGACGACGGTGTTCGATCCGCTAAAACTCCAGCTTGCGCCGGCGTCGATGGTGACTTGCCCGAAATCGACGAACTGCGTGCCCAGGCCGGAGAATGTCCCGGCGGACGCGGCAGACGCGAGTTCCAGCGTGCTGACATTGCGGCTGCCGATGGTATTGCCGCCATCCACCGTTCCCACGAAAACCGCGCCGGGCACAATAATCGCTCGGCTGGCTGCGCCGGCTTGGAACAATGCTGCGGCGGTACCGGTGCCGGTTCCGGAAATGGCGATCGTGCCGGCGTTGACCACCGTTCCGCCGGCGCCGATGTAAATACCGGCCTGACCGCCTTTGACGATACCGCCGGCGGCATTGGTCAGGCTATCGGTGCCGGCCGATTTCAACTGCACGCCGTAGCCGGATGTGCCGACGATAAGGCCGCGATTGACGAGCGTGGCACTCTGACTTGCGGCATTCTGAAACAGAATCGCCACGCCGTTATAGGCGCCCGCGATCGTGGCACCCGCCGCGTTGACGACACTGCCGCCGTCGTCGAGTTCGACACCCTGATGCTCGCTGGCGAGGATGGTGCCGTAATTGAACAATGCCGCCGTATTGGCGGCGGTCGAGGGTGCTGTGACGTAAATACCCTCCGACCCGGCGATCGTGCCGGTGGACAGGTTGGTGATGGTGCCGCCGGCGAACAAAGCGATCCCAGCCCCGAAGCCGCTGGCCGGCCCGGCCAGCAATCCGGCATTTACGATCGTGCCGCCTGCCGTGCCCCCCGGACCGTAAACAGCGGCGAAACTGGCCGAGATCGTGGCACCCGACGCGTTGGTCACGACCCCGCCATCGAGCACGATGCCGCCCGAAAGGGACCCTGTGTTGGTCATGGTGCCACGATCGGTCAGCGTCGCGCCGGAAACGATCGTATTGGCGCCGGTCAGCGTCCATCGCGCGCCGGCATCGACCGCGACCTGTGCGAATTGGACGAATTGCGTGCCTATCCCGCCCAGAGTGCCGCTAGAGGCGCCGGAACCGAGTTCCAAGGTACTGACGACAGTGCTGCCGATCAAATTGCCGCCTTTCACGAGACCGGTAAACGCCCCGCCGGGATTGACCACGACCCGGTTGGCATAGCCCGCATGCACCGCATCGAACGCATAGGCCTACCCGCCGATCGAGCCGCTGTTAATCAATGTGGTGCCGTAATAGGCGACGATGGCGAACGGTCCGCCGGAGATGGTGCCGGTGGCGCTGTTCGAGATATAGGCAGGACCGTGAATCCACACCGCCGCGCCGTTGACCCCGTCGCTGGCGAAAATGCTGCCCTGGTTGATCAGCGTGCCGCCGACCGTCGTGGTGCGATCGCCGATTTGCACGCCGATCCAGCGGGCGGAGATGTGCCC
>JBAXFK010000437.1:0-2026 GCA_037139955.1 Rhodospirillales bacterium | reverse complement strand
GACAGCATGCGAATGGCAAACAACCCGTCTCCGCCGGCCCACCGCCACGCTGCGATCGACCAAAAATAAAGCGGAGGATGCACGTCCGAATGCCGTAAATTCCGCGCGATCGTCGCGAAACCGGCGTACTCGGCTTGCACCCGCAGCACATCTGCGGCAGCGATGACATGCGCCGGCCAAATCGGGCGCGATGTGTTGGAGGTGACGAACAGCGTGTACTGCTCGTCGTATTCTGCGCTTCGGTTCCACGCGGCGGCGGTCAGCACGACGGCGGCCAGCGATAAAACTGCACAGCAGGACAAAAAATCTCGGCGGGCGTTAACCAAGGGTTAACCTTTCCATGGGCATCATCCCAGCCTACCGAGCAAAGGTTAATGAATTGCCCTATGTTGGACGTTGCGCACCGATTTTTTTCGCCTGACTCGGCCCCTATCTTTTCGGTGGTGATTCCGGCGTTCAATGAGGCCGCAGGCCTCCCTGCCTTCCACGCCCGCCTGCGCGCGGTTATGGACCCGCTCGGCGGGTGGGAGGCGATTTACATCGACGACGGCAGCACCGATGGGACTCGCGCCGTTATCGAGCGACTGCGTCAGGACGATCCGCGCATCGCGGTTCTGTCGCTGTCGCGCAATTTCGGCAAGGAAATTGCCACCACGGCCGGGCTCGATCATGCCACGGGCGACGCGACGATCGTGATCGATGCCGATTTGCAGGATCCGCCGGAAGTCATTCCCCTGTTGGTCGCCGCTTGGCGCCAAGGCTTCGACATGGTCAACGCCCAACGCCGCGCTCGGGCAGGCGAAACGCGACTCAAACGGGTCACCGCGCATCTGTTCTATAAGGCTATGCGTCATGCTGGGCGCGTGAAATTGCCGCCCGATACCGGCGATTTCCGCCTCATGAGTCGCCGAGTTGTCGACGCGGTGGCGCAACTGCGCGAACAGCACAGGTTCATGAAGGGCCTGTTCGCCTGGGTCGGCTTTCCAACGACATCGGTCTTATACGACCGGGCACCGCGTCATGCCGGCGAGACGAAATGGAGCTATTGGCGACTTTGGAATTTGGCGCTCGAAGGGATCACAGGCTTCACCGTAATGCCGCTCAAAATCGCCACCTATCTGGGCCTCGCGGTCGCGCTGCTATCGGTGATCTATGGGGCAGAGGTCGTGATCAAGACCCTGCTTCGTGGCAACGAAGTTGCGGGCTACCCAAGCCTGATGACCGTCATTCTGTTCCTCGGCGGCGTGCAACTGATGACGCTGGGTGTGATCGGCGAATACTTGGGGCGGGTGTTCAACGAAACCAAACGCCGGCCACTGTATCTAGTCGATCATTTCGCGCCGAGCCGGGTCCGTAGCGGTGTTGCGGAATGATCCGATTGTTGTGCGTGTTGGCGGTTTTGGCTGTCCCTGCTTGGGCGCAACCGCCCGCCGAGCGGTTGGCGCGGCTGCGGCATGGGGTGAATATCACGGGATGGTTTCGATATCCCGGCAGCCGCGATCCTGCCTATCTGGCGCGTTGGATGTCCGATTCGGCGATGGAGGATCTGCGCCGGGCCGGTTTCGGTTTCGTGCGGCTGGCGATCGATCCGCCGGTCGCGGACGCGCCGGGCATGCGGGACATCGTTGTCGATGCTGTTTGCCGGTTGCAACGGCACGGGCTGGCGGTGTTAGTGGATGCGCATCCGACCGACTGGCATCTTGAAACTAGCGCCGCCGATCGAGTCGGCTTGCGCAGGTTCTGGCGTGCGATGGCATCGGCTTTACGCCGTTGCGATCCCGCGCTGACCATCCCGGAGGTCCTGAACGAACCGGTGTTTCCCGGCGACCCCGGCGGATGGGCGGCACTGCAACACGCAATTCTCGGGGATATCCGATCCCGGCTGCCCGATAGTACGGTTGTGCTGACCGGCAACGGTTGGGGCAGCATCGACGGGCTGCTGACGCTGCAGCCCGAGGCCGATCCCAACACGATCTATAGCTTTCACTTTTACGACCCGACGGAACTGATATCCTTGGCATCGTAC
>JBAXFK010000436.1:0-2027 GCA_037139955.1 Rhodospirillales bacterium | reverse complement strand
GCATACATGACGATAACCCGATCGGCGGTTTCCGCGATCACCCCCATGTTGTGGGTAATCAGCATGATGGCCATGCCGAACTCGTCGCGCAGATCCAGCATCAGATCGAGGATTTGTGCCTGGATCGTGACATCCAGGGCGGTCGTAGGCTCGTCGGCGATCAACACCCGAGGGCGGCAGACCAACGCAATCGCCAACATAACCCGCTGCCGTTGCCCGCCGGACAACTGATGCGGATAATCCGCCATGCGGGTGGCAGCCGAGGCGATGCCCACCTTCTCCAGCATTTCCACCGCCCTAGCGAACAGCGCCCGCGGCGGCAGGCGTTCATGGGCTCGGATGGTTTCCATAATCTGGTCGCCGATGGTGAACACCGGGTTCAACGAGGTCATCGGCTCTTGAAACACCATCGCGATGCCGGGGCCACGAATGTGCTGCATGCGGCTATCGGACAGGTGGGTCAGATCCTGCCCATCGAACCGCACGGACCCGGCGGCGATGCGGGCCGGTGGGCGAGGCAGCAGGCCCATAATCGTCAGCGCGGTGACACTCTTGCCGCTGCCGGACTCGCCGACGATACCCAGGATTTCGCCTTGGTCGAGATCGAAAGTCACGTCCTCGACGGCCGAAATTTCGCCGCGCCCGGTTTGGAAGGCGGTGGTGAGGTTGCGGACTTCCAGGAGGCTCACGACTGAATCCTCAGCCGAGGGTCCAGCACGTCCCGCAGCCCATCGCCCAGCAGGTTCAGCCCCAGCACGGTGATCATGAGCGTCATACCGGGAATGGCGATGATCCAGGGGGCGTCGATCATATATTGGCGCCCCTCGGCCATGATATTGCCCCAGGTGGGGGTAGGAGGGACGGCGCCGACACCGAGGAACGACAGAGTGGCCTCGGTCAGTACCGCGTAGGCGAACAGGAAGCTCAACTGCACGATGAGCGGTGCCATGGCGTTCGGCAGAATATGGCGCCGCAGGATGCGCCAATGCCCGGCGCCAGCGGCGACGGCGGCTTGGACATACTCCATCTCCCGCAGCACGATGACGGACGAGCGGACGATGCGGGCGGTGCGGGGCGTGTAGACGATGCCCAGCGCGATGATAACGTCGTTGACGGACGGCCCCAGCACAGCGGTCACGGCGATCGCCAACAACACGGCGGGAAAGGCCATCAGCGCATCGTTCACCCGCATCAGCATGTTGTCCAGCTTGCGGAAATACCCGGCGGCGGCGCCGATCGCGGTGCCGGCGATGGCGTTGATCAGCACGACCGCCGATCCGATGAACATCGACAGACGCGCACCCCAGACGACGCGCGACCAGAGCGAACGGCCGAAATTGTCGGTGCCGAAAATAAAATCCCCGTCGGGCGGCCGGAATTTGAAGCGCATCGCCAGTTTGTTCGGGTCCTGCGGCGCGATCCACGGCGCCAGCAATGCAACCACTGCGACGATCGAAAACAGCGCCAACCCCAGCAAAAACAAACGATGATGCATCAGCCGGCGGACGTTCGCCTTCCACGGACTTTGACGCGGGCCTTCGAGTTCCTCAGGCGCCGTCATAACGCACCCTCGGGTCCAACAAAGCGTAGCAAACGTCGACCATGATATTCACTAGCACCAGCAACCCCGTGGTAATCAGCAACCCGCCTTGCACCATCGGGTAATCGCGGTTCAGCACCGCCTGGGTCAACAATTGGCCCACGCCAGGGATGGAAAACAGCGTCTCGGTCACCACCGATCCGGAAATCAGCAGGCTAACCACGATGCCCACTACGGTAGCGATCGGGATCAATGCATTGGCCAACGCATGCTTCAGCACCACCCGACTATTCGGCAGCCCTTTTGCGCGGGCCGTGCGGATATAGTCCTGACGCAAAACCTCCAACATGGTCGAGCGGGTAATGCGTGCCAGCAACCCGGCCAGCAGCAGCGCCTGGGAAATCGCCGGCATGGTCGACGTCGCGAGCCAGCCCAGCGGGTCGGTCGTGAAGGCGATGTAGCCCCCGGTCGGCAGCCAGCGCAGGTC
>JBAXFK010000435.1:0-2090 GCA_037139955.1 Rhodospirillales bacterium | reverse complement strand
TCAGGGTCTAAACTTCCGGGGGGGAGATGTCTCACTCTTGTTGGCACGGAGGGAGCGGTCTTGTCCCGTCCTGGTTAGGAGCCGTCGTCGGGCGGGCTGCGCCGCCGGGCGAGTTCGATGCGCATTGCTTCGAGTTGGGCGGACCCATTCCGTTTGTCGGTGCCGCGTGTCTTGAGCCAGCGGGCGAGTTTACGTTCCAGCACGTCGGCCAAATCCGATGCGGTTTCCAGGTCGCCATTCATGCAGGCGTGCTTGAACGCTTCGTCGATCGCATCGTCCAGCCGGCGGCGATGTGTGCGGTTGAGCCGTTCGAGTCGTTCTGGCGGCAATAAAGCGGGACCGCGCGACCTGACAGCGCTAATGAAAGTAGGTATTTTGACCAGTGTCGGTCTCCGGTTGGATATGCCGAACGGCGGTTATCATCGTATTGCCATCGTAACCGGTGCCGTGTCGCGTCCGGTTTTGTCATCCGGTAGGTCGATATCGATCCACGACAAGTGCCCGCCCTTGCCGGCGCCTGTGTCGAGAAAGATCGCCGTCCCCCCGGCCTGCCCGGTGCGCCGATACGGTCGTCCGTCCGTGCTGCGACGGTCGTGGCCGCAATAGACGGTGGTGCCGGCGGGGATACGATCGACCCAGTTCAGGCTGCGTTCGGGGTACCCGTCGGGCTGCATGCGACCGGTCGGTTCCCCGTACAAAGCGCGGGATACGGCGCCGTGCGGGCGGTCCAAGCCTTGGACGGGGGGCGGCTGTTCCAGCATCGCGGGGTGGAAGCCGCCATGGACGAACAGCGCATTGCCGAGACGCAACCACACCGGGGCCTGCAACGCCTCCCGCAGTGCGCGCGCACGCATGGCTTCGTCGAGCTGCGCGAGGGTTGCCGCCAGTACCGGCTCGATCCGGCCGATATGACCGGCAATCGCCCGCGCCAGTTTGAAATCGTGGTTGCCGAGGATGAATAATCCACGCTTTCGGTCGATCAGATCGAACATAATGCGCAGAGCGCCTGCGCTGTCCGGCCCGTTGTCCACGAGGTCGCCGAGCTGGATGACGAAGCGGTCGGTGGCGGCGGCGTAGCGGAACGCGGCGGTGTCGCCATGCACATCGCCCACGACCCGGATGCGGGCGGGCAGCGGATTCGGAAGCGCGGTCATCGTCCGGCCGACCATACAGGCGGCGCGGGCGAATTATCCAGCACGAAGCGCGGCGAAAGCATCGAGCGCGCGCGCCCGCCCGAAGGCAAGATCGACCGATGGCCGAGGATATGTGCGCCCCAAGCTTATTCCGGCTCGGACCAGCGCGAGGTCCGGTGCCTCCCACGGCGCATGGAGATATTTGTTATCGAGGCGCGTCAGCTCTGGGACCCAGTGCCGGACATAGGCACCGTCGGGGTCGAATTTTCGGCCTTGCAGGACGGGGTTGAAGATTCGGAAATAGGGTGCGGCATCGGCGCCGCTGCCGGCGACCCATTGCCAGTTGGCGGCATTGGCGGACAGGTCGGCGTCGACCAGCGTGTCCCAGAACCATTCCTCGCCCCGACGCCAATCGGTCATGAGGTGCTTTATCAGGAAACTGGCGACGATCATGCGCACTCGGTTGTGCATCCAACCGGTCCGCCAGAGTTGACGCATGCCGGCGTCGACGATCGGGATGCCGGTCTGGCCGCGTTGCCAAGCCGCCAGTGCGGCCGGCTCGTCGCGCCAAGGCATGGCGGCAAAGGCGGGTTTGGCAGGTGCGTCGGGCAGCGACGGATTGTGCCAGAGCTGATGGATCGAGAACTCCCGCCAAAGCACTTCCTTGACAAAGGTCGTGTGCTGGGTCCCGACGCGGTGCAAGACGGCGGCGGCAGATATTTCCCCGAAGCGCAAATGCGGCGATAGCATCGACGTGCCGAGCCGATCCGGACGATCGCGGCCGATAGGGTAGTCGGCGAGGGCGCCGGCCAGGAAGCGGTCCAGACGCGCATGGGCGCCGGCTTCCCCCGGCGTCCAGGTGGCGCGCAAGCCTGCGGCCCAGTCCGGTCTCGTCGGTAGCAGCCCCCAATCTTCCAGTCGATCGGATCGCGGCGGTTGCGGGGATGGGATGCGATC
>JBAXFK010000434.1:0-2149 GCA_037139955.1 Rhodospirillales bacterium | reverse complement strand
AAATTGCTCCGCAAAGGTGCGCGTGTGCTGGACCTCGGTGCAGCGCCCGGCGGTTGGACCCAGGTGGCGGTGCAACGGGGTGCGCACTCGGTCCTGGCGCTGGACTTATTGCCGATCGACCCAATCGCGGGGGCCGTCATCGTGCAAGGCGATTTCAACGACCCCGACATGCCGGAGAAATTGACCGGCCTGCTAGGCGGCAAGGCCGATCTGGTGATGTCGGACATGGCCCCCAACACCACCGGCCATACCGCAACCGATCACCTGCGCATCATGGGACTCGCCGAATTGGCGCTGGATTTCGCGATCGAAGTATTGGCAGACGGCGGCAGCTTCACCGCCAAACTGTTCCAAGGCGGATCGGAAGGCGAAATGCTCGCTCGGCTCAAGCGGCATTTCGCCAGCGTGAAACATGCCAAGCCGCCGGCAAGCCGGAAAGGATCGAGCGAGCTTTATGTGGTTGCGACGGGATTTCGTCCGGCAAAATAAGACAACTGCCCGTACTGGTGCGGTTCAATTGTGTCTGTCAGGCTCGGCGCGCCCGCACCCTCGCTAGCGCAATCCCCGCCAGACCGGACGCGAACAGCGCCAAACCAAATGGCTCCGGCACGCCGGTCACCTCCAGGAAGTGCGACGGCTGGGCAGTAATCACCGCAGCGCCGTTATACACTTGAGAAGTCAAAGTTGCCGGGGTCGCACCGCCCCAGCGATCGCTGACTGTGCCCGGCGCACCGGGAACAGTTGCGTTGAGCAATTCCAGCCAATACGTGCCGGCCGGCAGCCAAACATTGCCAGCCGAGAACCTGGTTAGGCTTTCGGTGATAATCCCGGTATTGAACGTCACGGTGGTGCCCGCGACGACGGACAATAAGGCCGCGTTGCCACTAGCCAACGTCGTGCCGCCGATCCCGGTATCGGTGATGCGCCAATCCACCGTGCCCGGCGTGTAGCTGGCCGATGCTCCAGCGGTATCGACGATCCAATTGGAATATTCGAATGTCAGAATATTCGCCTGTGTCGAGAGCGTAAACGAGTCGGCGACCGCCCGGGTCGCGCCCGAGATCAGCGTGCCGTTGCCCTGCAACGGGGAACCGTTCGAATACAGGATATCGGCGCGAGCGGCGGTGCCTGCTACGATCAAAGCAAGGGCAACAGGAACGACAACCGGTCGCATCGAATTCTCCAGCATGGCAAATACTGTACAATATCTAACATCGACACAGACAGAGGACAACCTTCGCTGCCAGTCGGTACCGATACGCAGGCGACCTATCGCGGCGTGACCGTTACAGATAACGATCGTATCAGACGCCGCAAACCCGCCCATTGCTGTTCCCAATAGGAACCGGTGGCCAAGGCCTCCTCTCCGCCAGGATCGCCCGTCGGTGCATAGGATCTGCTGAAATCCGCTGTCCGGAACAGCATATCCCACCAAGGCAGCACCGAACCGTAGTTGCAACTACGATCCCCCGCCGCCTTGATACCGTGATGCGCGCGATGAAACCGGGGGGATATCAGCAGGCGGTCGCCGATCCAGCCGAAAGACAGCCTCACGTTTGCGTGAGAAAGACTTTCCAAAAACCGTAACACGAGAACCAACAAAGGGAATTGCAGCGGCGGTACGCCGATCGTCAGGGCGATGACGCCGAACCAAACGAAGGCGATCGCATCGTCGACGATATGGTTGCGATCGTCCGACCAAAAGGTCATTTGCCGTTGTGCGTGATGCAAGGAATGGAGTGCCCACCACCAGCGAAACCGGTGCGCCAGCCAGTGCCGCCAGTAATCGGCGAAATCCAGAATGATCGCGTAAAGAACAAAAGTCAGGACCTGCTGGCCAAGCAACACGGGGAATAGCCGTTCGAGCGTGGGGGGCACCCACCCCTGATCGGCAAGGTAGCCGTTCACCGCCACCTGCGAGCGATAGAACAGCACAAAGGTCACCAACGGCAGCACGCCGACCCGCGAGATAACGGTATAAAGGGCGTCGACCCAGACGGCGCTGCTGTTGGGCCACCGCTCCACGGGGCGCCAGCGCTCCAACGGTAGGCAGACGGCGAAGGTGATCGCGACCTGAAACGCGCCATAGACGGCAAACAGCGACCAGCCGAAGGCGATGTCCTCCCACCGCATCAGAACGAGATGGTAG
>JBAXFK010000433.1:0-2156 GCA_037139955.1 Rhodospirillales bacterium | reverse complement strand
GCCCGAGTCAATGTCTGGTAAAAATGATGATGGGTGTTGATCAAGCCGGGAATCACGACGTGCCGGCTGGCGTCGAAGCGTGAGGTGCCGGGAGTCGAGGGGGTGCCACCGGCCGGCACCAGTTCGGCTATGCGTCCCTGTTCGACGACCACCCCGCGTTCGGCACCGCTGGCTAAGATCGCCAGCGGGCTTTCGATCCAAATCGGTGCGGTCATGCTCGCCCCTGGAACCGCTGTCCCAGCATCGCCGGGCGGTGCAGCCGGATGCGGCGCGCGTCGCGGGAAATCATGACCAGCACCGCAACTGTGCCAATATAGGGTAGGGCCGACAGCAGCGCCGACGGCACTGCCACCCCCAACGCTTGCACATAGAGGGAAAGATACATCAACGCACCGAAAAACCACGCACCGATCAGCAGCCAAAACGGACGCCACGCGGCAAATGTGACCAGCGCGACGGCCACCCAACCTCGGCCGGCGGTCATATCCTGTGCCCACATCGGTGTGTACGATAGCGACATGTACGCCCCGGCCAATCCTGCCAGCGCACCACCGAATAGCACGGCCCCGTATCGGATCGGGATCACTGCGTAACCCAATGCATGCGCTGCGTCGTGCGAGTCGCCCACCGCGCGTAAAACCAGCCCGAGATGCGTTGATCGAATGCACCACGCCACTAGCCCGAGGATCGCCAGGGCCAAATACACAAGCAGATCGTGCTGGAATAGCACCGGTCCGAGGAACGGGATGTCCGAAACGACTGGGATATGGATTTTGGGAAGTTGCGGTGCTGGAATGCCCACGAACCCAGCGCCGGCCAGGGCGCTGAAACCGCGACCGAAAATAGTCAGAGCCAAGCCGGTCGCGGTTTGATTGGCTTGCAATGTCAGAGAGATAACCGCGAAGAGCAATGCCAAAGCAACCCCAGCCCCCAGTCCGGCAAGCACGCCGAGTGCGCCGACGCCAGTGACGTTCGCTGTGGCGAAGGCGGCGATGGCACCGGCGAGCATCATGCCTTCCACGCCCAGGTTCAGCACCCCAACCCGCTCGGCGACGAGTTCTCCGGTCGCGGCCAGCAGCAGTGGGGTGGCGGCGGCCATCACGGTAATGAGAAACGGAATCAGAATATCGTTCATGGGGCTGTCCTTGCTAACACGATACGATGGTGCAGCAAATAGTCGCAGCCCAGCAAATAGAACAGCAGAATGCCCTGGAAAATGGCAGTCACCGCGTTCGGTAGCCCCAAATCGATCTGTGCGGCGTCGCCACCCAAGTAGGTCAGCGCTAGCAACAATCCCGCCGGAATGGCGCCCAATGGATTCAACCGACCGAGGAACGCGACAATGATCGCGGTGAACCCATAGCCGGGAGACAGCGTTGTCGTGAGTTGGCCGAGAGTGCCCGTTACCTCCAGCAATCCGGCTAGCCCTGCCAACCCACCACTGATTAACATCGCAATCCACACCAGCCGGTTCTCGCTAAATCCGGCAAACCGAGCGGCTCGGGTGGCTTGGCCGAGGACGCGGAATTGGAAGCCGAGGAGCGATTTTTCGAGCATAAACCATAGGCCGACGGCGATCGGCGGGGCCAAAACAACGCCGATATGGACGTTGGTGTTCTCAATCAATTTTGGCGCGAGCGCGTCGTCGGAGAACATTGCCGATTGCGGAAATCCGAAGCCCATCGGGTCGCGCCAAGGACCGACTACAAGGTAAATCAGCAAATATTGCGCGATATAGGCGAACATCAGGCTGGTCAGGATTTCGTTGGCATTGAACCGAATACGCAACCATGCGACTAATCCGCCGCTTGACATGCCGCCGACGATACCGGCGAGGATCATAACGGGGAAAATTTGCCAAGCGGGGGCATCGGGAAAGGCCAGCGCTACCCCGCCGCCGCAGATCGCACCTATCGTGAACTGCCCATCTGTGCCGATATTCCAGACATTGGCGCGGTAGGCGAGGGAAAGTCCGACGCCCATCGTAATGAGCGGTGCCGCCTTCACCGCCAACGCCTCGAAACCGCCTTGTTGCAGTAACGGTGCGATTAGGAATGTATAGACGGTCAGGAATGGCGGTCGACCCATGACGGCGAAAATCGAGGCCGAAGTTATACCCGTCAATACAAGAGCAAGAATGGGGGACGCATAACGCC
>JBAXFK010000432.1:0-2204 GCA_037139955.1 Rhodospirillales bacterium | reverse complement strand
GGATTGACGTCTCAAGGCTATGTCGTCGCGGAAACCGAAGAAGGCGGCAAGGCCGTCGATACAGCCCGTCGCGACGGGGCCGATTTGATCCTGTTAGATTTGGGCCTACCGGATATCGATGGAATCGAGGTGTTGAAACGCATCCGCGCCATACCCAGCACCGTACCGATCGTCGTACTGACCAGCCGCGACGACGAAGCGGTGAAAGTGGAGGCGTTGGACCTCGGCGCCGACGATTACGTCACGAAACCGTTCGGCATCGACGAATTACTGGCGCGGATAAGGGCGGCGCAGCGGCATCGGCTGCAACAGCAAGGCGAAATGCCGATCTTCCATTGCGGTGATTTAACGGTCGATTTGGTGCGCCGGATCGTTTCGGTGCGCCACGAGGAAGCGAAATTCTCTCCACGGGAATACGAGGTGCTGCGAGTGCTGATGGCGCATGCCGGAAAGGTTCTCACCCATCGCTTCCTGCTGCACGCCGTTTGGGGCGGGGAGACCGACGTGCAATATCTACGTATTTATATTCGCGCTTTACGATTGAAGATCGAACCGAATCCCGAGCAGCCACGTTATATTTTGACGGAGACAGGGGTAGGTTATCGATTGCGGCCGGCGGACCGGGACTAAGGCGCTATCATGAACATTGCGGATATTTTCACGGCCGACCGGATCGGCCTCGACCTGAAAATCAAGGACAAAGCGCATCTGCTGCGCGACCTTGCCACTCGTGCGGAAGCGGCCGGCGCCGGCGTGCCCATGTCGATTATCCTGACCGCCCTGATAGCAAGGGAGGCGCTGGGATCGACAGGCTTGGGCAAAGGTTTCGCCCTACCGCATGCGCGCCTCGAACGCATTACCGCTTGCTTCGGCGTAGTCGTCCGGCTCGCTCGACCGATCGACTACGCGGCCATCGATGGGCAAAAAGTGGATATCGCGGTGCTGATGCTGACCCCGGCCAACGCGGATGCCGACCACGTCACCGCCTTGTCGCTGGTCGCGCGGCGCTTGCGCGAAGGCAACACGCTCGACCGCGTGCGACGGGCGGAGGGCGCGAACTCGGTGCTGCGCATGTTGATGGAATCATAGCGTGAAGTTGACCCGGTTTCGTGGAGCCCCCCACACTTTCGCCGGAGGCTTTGCAGATGGCCAAAACCCGACCGCCTTATTCCCCTGAATTCCGCCGCCAGATCGTCGATCTGGTCCGCGCCGGGCGCGATCCGGACGACCTTGCCCGTGAATTCGAACCGACCGCGCAATCGATCCGCCACTGGGTCGCGGTCGCGGACCGGCGTGACGGCGGCCGGGAGGAAAAGAACGCCATTGTCACACCGAATGAACGCGACGAACTGATCCGTCTCCGGCGTGAGAACAAACAACTGCGTCAGGAGCGCGACATTCTCTCTCGAGCGGCCGCCTGGTTCGCGCGAGAGACCGGAGCGGTGCCGTCCGGATCTTCGCATTCATGAGCGCGAATCAGGCTGATTTCCCGATCGCGACGATGGCGCGCGTGCTCGGCGTGTCGGAGTCTGGCTATCATGCCTGGCGGAACCGTCCTCCTTCGGCCCATGCGACCGAAGACAAGATGCTGTTGAAGCGGGTCCGAACGGTCCACGCGTCATCGCGTCATCGCGTCAAACGTATGGTTCACCACGCATTCACGCGGAATTGCGCGCGGACGGCGAATGCCATGGACGCAAGCGCATCGCGCGGCTGATGCATGGGGCGGGACTGACCGGTGCCAGCCGCCGGCGCAAGGGTGTGACGACGACACGGCGGGACAAGGAAGCGCGGCCCGCTCCGGATCTGGTGGATCGGAATTTCACCGCGGCCGGACCGAACCGGCTTTGGGTCGCCGACATCACGTTCGTGCCGACAACCCATGGTTTCATGTATCTGGCGGTCGTCCTGGATGCCTGGAGCCGGAAGATCGTGGGATGGTCGATGGCCAATCATTTGCGCACCGAACTGGTGTTGGACGCGCTCGAGATGGCGATCGGTCAACGCCGTCCCGACGACGTCATCCATCACTCGGATCAAGGCAGCCAATACACGTCTCTGGCGTTCGGCGGGCGCTGCCAGGAAACGGGCGTGCGGCCGTCGATGGGCTCGGTTGGCGACGCTTACGATAACGCCATGTGCGAAAGCTTTGAGGTGGTCCCGGAATTTCGGACGGTAGGTTAAGCTAAAAGCCCGACCGACGG
>JBAXFK010000431.1:0-2209 GCA_037139955.1 Rhodospirillales bacterium | reverse complement strand
GGATATGCCGCCTCTCGGCTTGAGGGAGGCTGAGAGTCGGTTATTATCTTCGGTCGTCCTCGTGGAAGACGAGCCCATCGTCCGGCGGGTGGCGGAACGGGCGCTGACGGAAGCCGGGTGGCGGGTGGCGGCGTTCGGGACGGCGGAGGACGCACTGGCGATGGCATCGGTTCCCGACGCGGTCGTCGCGGACGTGACTTTGCCGGGCATGGACGGGCGGGCCTTGGTCGCGGCGTTGCGGGCGCGGTGGCCGAAACTGCCGGCGGTGCTGGTTTCGGGCTATGCCGACTCGGCCCGACAAGCCGATCCTGACGCGGGAAAGACGGTGTTTCTGGCTAAGCCCTATGGGCTGAGCGATCTGGTGTCGGCTTTGGCGGCCTCGGTTCGCGATTAGTTCTTGCGGAGACCGCGTAAAAGGAACATAGAGAGAACTAATGATTAACGGGGTATGCATAAAGCGTTCGCGAAAAATTCTTGCACGCGAGGGTTGCATATTCCCTTACCACGCGAGTAATATCGCATTCGAATAAACGGACGGTTGCAAAACGCAAGCATAAGGATCGGTCGGATGGAAAAAAATAAAGCCCTCGATGCCGCCATGGCGCAAATCGAACGGGCCTTCGGGAAAGGCTCCATCATGCGGATGGGCCAGCGCACGGGGAACGAGCAGATCGAGGTTATCCCGTCCGGCTCCCTCGGGCTCGACCTCGCGCTTGGCATCGGCGGCATGCCGCGCGGCCGCATCATCGAAATCTACGGCCCGGAAAGCTCGGGCAAGACCACGCTGGCGCTGCATGTGATCGCCGAGGCGCAAAAACTGGGCGGCACCTGCGCGTTCGTGGACGCCGAACACGCGCTCGACCCCGGCTACGCCCGCAAGCTGGGCGTGGATGTGGACAATTTGCTGATCAGCCAGCCCGATGCCGGCGAGCAAGCGCTGGAAATCACCGACACGCTGGTGCGTTCGGGCGCCGTCGATGTGCTGGTGATCGATAGCGTCGCCGCTTTGGTGCCTCGCGCCGAGTTGGAAGGCGAGATGGGCGATTCCCACATGGGCCTGCATGCGCGGCTCATGAGCCAAGCGCTGCGGAAAATCACCGGCAGCGTGGCACGATCGAATTGCATGCTGATCTTCCTCAACCAGATCCGCATGAAAATCGGCGTGATGTTCGGCAACCCCGAAACCACCACGGGCGGCAACGCGCTGAAATTCTATGCCTCCATCCGGATGGAAATCCGCCGCATCGGCCAAATCAAGGAGCGGGAGGAGGTTGTCGGCAACCAGACCCGCGTGAAAGTGGTGAAGAACAAGCTCGCACCGCCGTTCCGGCAGGTGGAATTCGACATCATGTATGGCGAAGGCATCAGCAAGGTGGGCGAGTTGCTCGACCTCGGCGTCAAGGCCGGCGCGGTGGAAAAGTCCGGCGCGTGGTTCAGCGCCGATAGCCAGCGTCTGGGCCAGGGCCGCGAGAATGCCAAGCAGTTCCTGCGCGACCATAAGGACATGGCCAACGCGATCGAAGCGAAAATCCGGGAGCAATCGGGTGTCGTGACCAACACGATGCTGGACACATCGTCGCCGGACGATAGCGAAATGGCGGAAGCAGCGGAATAATTCTCGGTCCCTAGCTTCGGTCCTTATGCTTGGGGACCGGGGCTAGGGATTTCCACTCGGCCGATTCGGGCCAGTCCACCAACCCGCTTGACCGCGTCCCCCCCCAGCGACCATTCTCCGCACGACGAATTCGCGTGGGATAAGGGAGAAAGCGCATGCCTCAGGTAACCCTGACGGTGAACGGCAAGCAGCACACGGTGACGGTCGAAGCCCGCACCCTGCTGGTAGAACTGCTGCGAGAAAAGCTCGGTCTGACCGGCACCCATGTCGGCTGCGACACCAGCCAGTGCGGCGCCTGCGTGGTGCATGTCGACGGCGTGTCCGCCAAATCCTGCACGATGCTGGCTTTGCAGGCCGACGGCACCAGCGTGACCACGATCGAGGGCCTCGCGGCCGCCGACGGCACCCTGCACCCGATGCAGGAAATGTTCCGCGAGCATCACGCGCTGCAATGCGGCTTCTGCACCCCCGGCATGGTCATGAGCGCGATCGACCTCGTGAACAGCCATCCCCAGGGCATGACCGAAAAGGAAATCCGCGAGGGCCTGGAGGGCAATCTTTGCCGCTGCACCGGCTACCATAACATCGTCAAAG
>JBAXFK010000430.1:0-2217 GCA_037139955.1 Rhodospirillales bacterium | reverse complement strand
CTGGCGTCGGGCGGGGTGGGCGGCTGCAGCAGGGCTGCGGCATCGATATCGCCTAAGCGGGCAGCCTGCGTGAGCCACTGGCGTTGTTCGGCGGAGAGCGCGCCGTCGGCGTCCGGTGCACAGCGCTGATAGCCCGCCCACAGCGCGGCCACCAAGCCCCGCGCACCGGCGATGGCAAACAACGCAAGGGCCTCGGCTGCATTCGGGGTCACGCCAAGGCCTTGCTCGACCAAGTGCCCGAGATTGAAAGACCCTTCCGGCACGCCGCGCTCGTGCGCGAGGCGGTAGTACTGCGCGGCGAGACGCCAGTCTTGCGGGACCCCGAGTCCCGCCGCATAGGCAATCCCCAACTGCAGTGCCGCCTCGGGATGGCCGGCGTCGGCCGCTTGTAAAAATTCCTCGGCGGCGCGTGCCGGATCCCGCGGCAGGCCGATGCCGGACTGGCGCAGGATGGCGCGGTGGGTGAGGGCGTCCAGATCGCCGAGCGCCACCGCCCGCGCAAAGGACTCGACGGCCAAGGCCGGATCCGCGTCCTTACCGATCCCCGTGGCATACATGGCACCGAGTCGTTCGTACGCCCCCGTCACGCCCTGCGCGGCCGCCAACTCAAACCATTTCGCGGCCTCTTGCGGATCTTCGAGCGTCCCTTGACCGGCCAACGAGAAGACGCCCATCAGGTACTGCGCTTCGGAGTGACCGGCCTCCGCCGCCTCCCGCGCCAGTACCGCCAATTCCTGGTCATTGCGGTCCGGCTGCGCAGCCAATAGGCGCAGTAGCCGTACGTGGGCCCCGGTGAGGCCCTTGGCAGCCGCGCGGCGTAGCCAGATCTCGGCGGTGCGCTCGTCGAGCGCCAGCCCATGCGACCCGGCGGCATAGCAATCGCCCAGTTTCAGCATGGCAAAAGGATGACCGGCTTTCGCGGCCTTGAGGAGCAATTGCCCGGCTCGTTCGGGCGGCGCCTCCGCGGGGTTATCCAGCAAGAACAGCGCCAACGCCAACTGCGCCGAGACATCCCCGAGCTCGATCGCCGCCTCTAGCCACGGAATGGGGTCGTAGTGGCGCGGCGCACGGCCGTAATGATCCAGGGTGAGCAATCCCATCCCCAGCGCCCCCACCGCATGGCCCCCAACCGCGCCGCGGCGGAACCATTTACGGGCGAGAAGCAGGTTCTTGGGCACCCCAAGGCCCGCGCCATACTGGTGGCCGATGCGGGACTGGCAGCCTGCGTCACCGGCCAGCGCGCCAGCGCGATTCCAGCGCGCGGCGAGGGTGGCATCGGGCTCGACCGAGAGCCCCTCTGGGAACAACTGATGAAAGACCGAGGACCCTGCCTTGGGGTCGGCCAACTGCGCCACGACCCCCGCGGAAGCGGTATCGGGCCGCGCCAGGCCACTCAAATACAGTTCCCCGAGTCGGGCGATCGACGGCACGTGACCGGCTTCGGCGGCCTGGGTATACGCGCGCACCGCGAGCGCTGGGTTTTGTAGGGTCCCCGCACCGGTTTCTAAGCACTGGGCGAGAGCATGACGAGCCGCAACATCGTCTTGGGCGGCCAACAACCGGTATTGCGCCACCGCTTCGGCATGTTGGCCTTGGGCGAGCAAGGCGTCGGCCGTCGCCAGCGACATCGGCTCGCTGCGACCGAACAAACGGCGAAGAAACTGCACTGGGTTCATTGGGGTGCCCGAGGATCGTCCGGCGCCCAGTTTAGCGCGCTCGGGCCGGATCGGTAGTCTGGAATCGGCCGCCGTGCCGTCACGCGGCGTGCTCCCAGCGTTGTGGATTAGCACCGGGACTGGTGGGGTGGTGCAGGGGATCGCGGTACCGGCGTACGGACCCGAGCAATCGCCGCTGACCGGACAACAGCGCCCTTGCGGGCATTAGGTGCAAGAAAAAACCGACAACCCATTGTAAGAGAGAGCGTTGTGTCCCCATCAGGCGACCGGTCCGTGTTGGTCGTCATCGAAATCCTGCGTTCAGGCGGCGCGCTAGCGAGGTGGGCGTCGCAGTGCGTCCGATTCGGGGACTTCGGATCGTCCGCTGGAGCTGGAAATCGTTCTGGATGGCGTACCGAAACAGCGTTTTACCACCGGGCAGCCTCGGCCGGATCTCGGTGCGACACTGGGATTTACCACGCCCTGTTTAGAGACCGTGAGATTGCTGGATTTCTGCACCGACCGGGTGAGGTTCGAGTTACCGGATCGCGACCCGTCGATA
>JBAXFK010000429.1:0-2249 GCA_037139955.1 Rhodospirillales bacterium | reverse complement strand
CCCTGGGATTGCCGCACCGCAAGCCACCCGCCCGGCGAGCGTGTCCGACGACGCGCTATCGGCGCTGAGCAACCTCGGTTATCGCCGGCCGGAAGCGCAGGCCGCCATCGGCCGCGCAATGGAACGGCTGGGCGACGCCGCCCCCATCGACACTGTCATCCGGGAGAGTTTGCGCGAATTGGCGCGGAACATCTAAAGCGCGATCATCCCCAGCCGCCGAAACAAATCCACCAGCACCGCATTCACATTGAACTTGAAGTCGTCGGTATCGCGCACCGTCGCGAATACTCGATCGATCGGCCATAGTTCGAACGACTCGACCTCTCCATCCGCCGCATGCGGAACGAAATCCTCCGGCAGGTCCAGATCGTAGCAGTGTAGACGGTCCCGCCGCAGTCCCTCCGGTCGTTCCATCGCGTAACGAATTTCCCCGACATGCCGAGCGGTGGCGGCGAGGGCGGCGGGGATGGCGGCTTCCTCGGCGGATTCTTTGATCAGGGTTTCCATTGGCGACAGGCCCGCCGGGCAACCCCCAGCGACGATGTGGTCCAGCTTGCCGGGGTCCAGCGCCTTGTCGGCGGCGCGCCGAGCGACCCAGACGTGCAAACCGTCCGCGCGATGCACGAGGCCGTTAACATGCACTCCGGTGGCTTCGATTCCGAACACCGGAATGGCGCCGCGATCGATCTGCGCCAGCACGGTGCCGTTGGCCGATCGGACATCGAATGCCTCCCGCCGCCAACGGCAAAAGCCGCGGTGTGCCAGGGCCTCGGCAATGCCGGGCAAAGCGGTGGGATCGGTCAGGTCGATGCCCTTGGGACCGGCCGCGATGGCGGGAAAAGGCGCCAAAGCGGCGGCGATCGGGCGCTTTACCCAACCGGCCTGGATGCCGCCCACAAGGAATGGCAGACGGTCGCCGGGAAGCTCGGCGGAGTCGCAGGCGCGCAGATGGCGCATGAAACCGGGGTCCAGGGGCACGGGGCGAACCTTTCAATTATACCGGCAAAGTGCCACATCTCCCCTTATGTCGCCACACCACGGTCATATGAGAACGGCCCAACCCCCAGCCCCAGCCCCAGTCGTCGGGGCGCAGCGGGGCGAAACCGGCAGCCTGCGCACTGTTCTGTCACTGGCGCCGTATCTTTGGCCCAAGGGCAACCCAGGCGCGCGCGTGCGGGTCGTCGTTGCGATGATTTTTATGCTGCTGTCGAAGATCGTCACGGTCTACGTGCCGATTATCTATGGGGAGGTCGTGGACGCCCTCGCCCCCAAGGACGGCCGTGCGATGCTGGCGGTGCCGGTGGCGCTGTTGATCGCCTACGGCCTAGCCCGCATCGGCGGTGCCGGCTTTGGCGAACTCAGGGACGCGCTGTTCGCCTCGGTGCAGCAACGCGCGGTGCGGCTGTTGGCGCTGCGCACGTTCCGGCATTTGCACGCGGTCAGCCTGCGCTTCCACATGGACCGCCAGACCGGCGGCATGTCGCGGGTGATCGATCGCGGCGTGCTGGGGATGCAGTCGGTGCTGCGTTTGGCGGTGTTCAACGTGGTGCCCACCGCACTCGAACTGATTATGGTCACCGTAATCATCTGGCGCATGTTCGACTGGCGCTACGCTGTCGTGACCATCGTCGCAGTGCTCGCCTATGTCGCCTACACCACCCTGCTGGCGGGTCGCCGAGGCCGCTACCGGCGTACGATGAACGACACGGACAACGATGCATCGACCAAGGCGCTGGACAGTCTGCTGAATTACGAGACGGTTAAATACTTCAATAATGAAAAGCATGAAGCCGATCGTTACGATCGGGCGCTGGAGCGTTACGAGAAAGCGGCTGTGCGGGTCCAGGTTTCGCTGAATATGCTGAACCTCGGGCAGGCCGCGATCATCGCCATCGGGCTGACCGCGATCATGCTGATGGCGGCGGACGATATGCATGACGGCGGTATGACCATCGGCAAATTCGTGCTGGTGAACACGTATTTGATACAGCTGTACCAGCCGCTGAATTTTCTCGGCATGGTCTATATGACCATCAAGCAGGGCTTGGTGGATATGGAGCAGATGTTCGGCCTGCTGCGCGTCGAGCGCGAAATTGTCGATAAGCCCGACGCCCTGACCCTGACCGCCCATGGCGCGGCCGGAGAGGTCCGGTTCGAGAACGTGCATTTCGGTTACCAGCCGACACGGGAAATCCTCAAGGGCATCGATTTCACCGTCCCCGCCGGCCATAGTCTGGCGATCGTCGGCC
>JBAXFK010000428.1:0-2254 GCA_037139955.1 Rhodospirillales bacterium | reverse complement strand
CGTTGAAGTTGGGCAGATTGTCTGCCCGCGGCATGGTGTAATCCATCATGGACCCGCTGAGCAGTTGGCCCGCTTTGTCGTAGATGGCGGTTTCCAGCAGGGCTTGCCCGATGCCCTGGGCGACGCCGCCTTGGATCTGGCCTTCCACGATCATCGGGTTCACGACGCGGCCGACATCGTCTACGGCGGTGAAGTTAATGACCGTTGTCACCCCGGTTTCCGGATCGATCTCGATTTCCGCGATATGACAGCCACCGGGGAAGGTGAAGTTCTTCGGGTCGTAGAAGGCGGTTTCGTCCAACCCAGGCTCGATCTCGTCGATCGGGTAGTTGTGCGGGACGTAAGCCGCCAGGGAGATGTCGGTGAGGGACTTCGTCTTGTCGGTGCCGGCGACTTTGAAGGTGTTGTCGGCGAATTCGATATCTTCGACCGATGCTTCCATCAGATGGGCGGCGATCTTCTTGCCCTTGGCGATGATTTTATCCATCGCCTTGACCATGGCCGATCCGCCAACCGCCAACGAGCGGCTGCCGTAGGTGCCCATGCCGAAGGGGATCTTCGCCGTGTCGCCATGCACCACGTCGACTTGCGACAAGGGCACGCCGAGCTGGTCGCACACCAATTGCGCCAGGGTGGTTTCGTGGCCCTGGCCGTGGCTGTGGGTGCCAGTGAACACCGTCACGCTGCCGGTCGGATGCACCCGGATGTTGGCGACTTCGTAAAGGCCAGCGCGAGCACCCAGCGACCCCACGACCGCCGAGGGGGCTATGCCGCAGGCTTCCAGGTAGGTCGAAATGCCAATGCCGCGCAGCTTGCCGCGCGATTTGGCCTCGGCCCGACGTGCCTCGAACCCGTCCCAGTCGGCGTTTTTCAGCGCCACTTTCAGCGTGGTTTGGTAGTCGCCGCTGTCGTATTGCAGCGCCACCGGGGTCTGGTAGGGGAAGGCGTCAGCCGGAATGAAGTTTTTGCGGCGGATTTCCAATCTGTCGAGGCCGGTGTCGTGCGCGATGCAATCCACGAGACGTTCGAGCAGGAAAGTCGCCTCCGGCCGGCCGGCGCCGCGATAGGCGTCGACGGGCACGGTGTTGGTGAACACGGCCTTGACGTTGCAGTAGATGACCGGGGTTGTGTACACGCCGGCCAGCAGGGTGGCGTAAAGATAGGTCGGCACGGCCGGTGCAAACGTGGACAGGTACGCGCCCATGTTCGCTAGCGTAACGATGCGCAGCCCCAGGAATTTCCCGTCTTTGTCGACTGCCATTTCGGCTGTGGAGACATGGTCGCGCCCATGGGCGTCGGACATGAAGCTTTCGGTGCGGTCGGCTGTCCACTTGATCGGACGGCGCACCTTGGCGGACGCCCAGGTAACGATCGCCTCTTCCGCGTAGTGGTAAATTTTGGAGCCGAAGCCGCCACCCACGTCCGGAGCCACGACCCGCAGCTTGTTTTCCGGGATGTGCAGCACGAAGGCGCCCATCAACAGCCGGATCACGTGCGGGTTTTGGCTGGTGGTGTACAGCGTGTAGTCGCCGCTCGATGTGTCGTAGTCGCCGATGGCGACGCGCGGTTCCATCGCGTTCGGTATCAGGCGGTTGTTCACCAGATCGAGCTTCACGACATGCGCGGCGGAGGCGAAGGCGGCATCGACCACGGCTTTGTCGCCGATATGCCAGTCGTAGCAAAGGTTTCCAGCCACGCCGTCATGCACTTCCGGCGCTCCGGCGGCCAATGCGGCGGGCGTGGAGGACACCGACGGCAGGTCGGTATAGTCGATCGCGATCAACTCGGCGGCGTCGCGCGCCTGCTGCTTGGTCTCTGCGATGACCACAGCCACGGGGTCGCCGACATGGCGCACTTTCCCTAGCGCCAGCACCGGATGCGGCGGTTCCGCCATGGGGGAGCCGTCTTTGTTGTGGATTTGCCAGCCGCAGGGCAGGCCGCCGATCTCGTCCTTTGCCATGTCGGCGCCGGTGAAGATTGCCACCACGCCGGGCGCCTTGGACGCGGCTGTCGTGTCGATGGCGTTAATGGTCGCGTGCGGCCGATCCGACCGGCGCATGACCGCGTAGGTCTGGCCAGGGCGGTTAATATCGTCCGTGTAGTTGCCTTTGCCGCTGAGGAATCGCAGATCTTCCTTGCGGCGAACGGCTGCACCGATGCCTTCGAAGGCCATGGTCGTTCTCCCTTATCGTCGCGTTCTTATTTCGCGTGCATGAGCGGTTGAGCCGCGTCGATCGCTTTGACGATGTTATGG
>JBAXFK010000427.1:0-2256 GCA_037139955.1 Rhodospirillales bacterium | reverse complement strand
AGCTTCCCGAGGCATGCCAATCCTGCAACGGCGCCAGCGTCACATCGGCGATACTGGCACCCATATCGCGAAACGCCGCGACAGCGTCGTTTATGGCATTCAACTCCGGCGCGGAAACCGGCGAATCCGTTTCGTGAAAATGCCGGATCACGCCGATACGCGCCCCTTTCAGGCCGGTACCCAAAAGAGCGGAATAATCCGGCACCGGACGGTTGGCACTGGCGGGATCTTTGGGATCGTGCCCGGCCAAAACTTGCAGCATGAGCGCACAATCTTCCGCCGTCCAAGCCATCGGTCCGATCGTATCCAAGCTGAAAGCAGCCGGCGCCACCCCGGCCCGCGACACCAACCCGTAAGTCGGCTTGATGCCCGCAATGCCGCACAAAGCCGCCGGGCCGCGAATGGACCCACCGGTATCGGTGCCGATCCCGCATAAGATCATCCCCGAGGCCACCGCCGCGCCCGTGCCCGACGACGATCCGGCCGTGAAATGCTCCGGGTTCCACGGATTGCGCGCGGGCGGCGCCAAAACGTCGAAGCTCGGCCCCCCATCGGCGAACTCGTGCGTGGTTAGTTTGCCCATCAACACCGTGCCGGCGGCGGCGAGTTTCACCGCACAGGTGGCATCGGCTACCGGAATGTTACCTTCGAGCAATCGCGACTGGCAGGTGGTGGCGATGCCGGCGGTATCGACGATATCCTTCAGCCCCATCGGAATGCCGTGCAACGGCCCGCTCGGACCATCCTTCATGATATCCGCTTCGGCTTTACGGGCATCGGCAAGCGCGCGTTCCTCGGTCGGCAGGATGAACGCGTGCAGGGCGCCATCCATCCGGTGCATCCGATCCAGACACGCCTGTGTCAGTTCCACCGGGGACAGTTTTTTCGCCGCAATCAGGGCCGCAGCTTCGGCAAGGGTCGGTATGGACATCACAGATCCTCCGCCGTGAAACCGAAACTATGCGCGAGTTCGGCCATATGGCCGCGCGGCTGTCGTACCCGCGCCTTCATGGCGGCGAGGCCGTCTTGTATGGTTTTGAGGTCTGCCTTCTGCTCCTCGGTCAACGTCAATCCGGCATTACCGAGCAGAAAATTCAGTGCTTCGTCGGTCAACGGTGCTGGCATGCGGCGTGCTCCTCGATGGATTACGATGACACTATGTTAGCAAGCATCGTGCCGGAATAGGGAACCCCATCATGCCAGACGACGCGTTAAATGCATTCGTGCCCGGGCCCCGCTGCCGCATTGCCGGGGCCACGTCCGGCCCCTTAGCGGGGCTGGATTTCGCGGTGAAAGACCTGATCGACGTGGCCGACTGGCCGACGGGCGGCGGCAATCCGGATTGGGCGCGATGGGTTTCGCTGCCCAGCAAACACGCTTGGGTGGTGGAACGGCTGTTGTCCTCCGGCGCGTCAATTGTCGGCAAAACAGGCACAGATGAGGTTTCTTTAGGCATATTGGGGGAGAATCCTTTCACCGGAACGCCCGTTAATCCATCATATCGGGACCGTGTACCCGGAGGATCGTCATCTGGATCGGCATCTGCCGCTTCGGCGGGCATCTGTGACTTCGCATTGGGCACCGACACCGGCGGGTCGGTGCGCGTGCCGTCTAGCTTCTGTGGCCTGTATGGCATCCGCCCTACGCATGGGCGGATCGATTTCAGCGGCATCTGCGTGCAGGCACCAACGTCCGACACCGTCGGTTGGATGGCGCGCGACGCCACCGTCTTCGCTCGGGTGGGCGCGGCGCTGTTCGATGAGCCGACCCCGACCGCCCTGCCCGGCATGTTGCTTGTGGCGACAGACGCATTCGGATTTGCCGATCCGGCGGTGGCCGAGGCGCTGGCGCCCATGGTGGATCGGCTCGCGGGGATCGTCGGGGCGCGGCGGGACGAAACCCTAGCACCGCAGGGCCTGTCGGTCTGGAAGGACGCGCAACGCACGCTGCAATCGAGCGAGGCGCTAAAGACGTTCTCCCCTTGGCTCGATCGGTTCAATCCGCGCATGCAATACGGTGTGGCGCGCAATTTGGCGTTGGCGTCGTTGATTACCGATGCGGACCGGACGCGCGCGGCGCTCATGCGTGAGGAAGCGCGCGCTCGGCTGCGGATGTTGTTGCCGCCCGGTGTTATTCTGTGTCTGCCGACCACGCCGTTCCCGGCCCCGTTGCTGGGGCAGTCCATTTCCGATCTGGCATTCCCTCGGGAGCGGATCACCTGTCTCGCGTGCTTAGGCGGGCTGACGGGATCGCCGC
>JBAXFK010000426.1:0-2260 GCA_037139955.1 Rhodospirillales bacterium | reverse complement strand
GTGCAGGACGCCGCAGCCTATCAGCGGCTTTGCGATGCCGCCGCCCGCGCCGGCGCGCCAGCCGAAACCCAACCGGACCCGGAACCCGGCAACGATATGTTCGACGCGATGCGCCGCCGGCTCGGTTTATCGTAATGACCGATCTCGCGCGGCTGGTCGCCTCCCCCGGCGCGAACGCCGTGGAATATCTCGACCCCGCCTTCCCCGGCCGGCGGTTGGTCCTGCACAGTGCGCGGCCGCGCCAGCACGACGGGGAAACCCCCATCCTGTTCGTCCATCACGGCGTCGCCCGCAACGGCGCGACCTATCGCGATTATTGGTTAGAACACGTCGATACCTTCGGCATTCTGGCGATTTCGATCGAATTCCCCGAGGCCGCCTTCCCGGAATATCTCTGGTACAATTTCGGCAATCTGCACGCCAAGGACGGCACGCCCAACCCACGCGAGGCATGGACCTTCGGCATCGACGAACGCTTGTTCGCAGCTTTGCGTGCCCAGGGTGTCACCGGGCGCCAGCGATACGGTGTGTTCGGTCATTCCGCCGGCGGACAATATGTGCATCGCATGTTGTCCTTCGGCTACCGCGATCGGGTTGCCGTCGCGGTCAGCGCCAATGCCGGAACTTACGCGATGCCCGATTTGGACATCCCCTGGCCCTTCGGCCTCGGTTCGGTCGGGCTAACACCGGAAACCTTGAAGCAAGTGCTGGAATTCCCCATCGCCGTAATGACCGGGACCGAGGACACCAAAACCACCGGCAAATTCTTCCCCAAAGGCCCACGCTCGCTACGCCAGGGCGCGCACCGCCACGAGCGCGCGCATAACTATGTCCGCATGGGTCGCGAAAAGGCAGCCGAGCTGGGGACAGTTTGCCGGTGGGTGGCGATAGACGTGCCCGGGGTTGGGCACAGCGGCAAAGGCATGTCCGCCGCCGCCGCGCCAGTGGTCGCGACGGCGTTGCATGCGCGCGAGATGCGATAAGATCGTTGCTGACAACCGCAGCATAGGTTTACGCTCTCAGCAGTAACCGGGAAGGCTCAGCATTATGAAACGCCGTACGATTCTGCGTTCCGCGCTTGCCGGAACCGCCGCGCTAGCAGCGCCAAACGTTGTCGGTGCGCAGGGGAAGTCGAAAACCGTCACCTTCGCGCCGCACGCCGATCTGGCATCGCTCGACCCCGTGTGGACGACAGCCGATATCACCCGAAACTACTCCCTCGCTGTCTTCGACACGCTCTACGCATCCGACGCGAATTTCATTGCTCGGCCGCAAATGGTAGCCGGCGACAAAGTCGAAAACGATGGCAAACTGTGGGAACTCACACTGCGCGACGGGCTGAAATTCCACGACGGGGAGAAAGTCCTCGCGAAAGACTGCATCGATTCGATCGAACGATTCTGCAAACGCCGGCCGCTCGGGCAACAATTGAAGAGCCGTATGGACGAAATAAGCGCCCCGGCCGACAATGTCATTCGTATAAAACTCAAGCAGCCCTTCGGCTTGTTGCGGGAAGCCCTGGCCGAGGTTTACGCCGTCATGATGCCGCAACGGCTGGCCAAGACCGACGCCTTCCAGCAAATCCCCGAGGCCATCGGCAGCGGTCCGTTCAAATTCGTCGCCGATGAGCGTATCCCCGGCTCGCGAGTGGTCATGGCCAAAAACAATGCCTATGTGCCGCGCCCCGACGGTGTTCCCAGTTTCCATGCCGGGCCGAAAATCGTGCATATCGATAGGACCGTTTGGAATTTCATTCCCGACGCGTCCACCATCGCGGCGGCGCTGCACAACGGCGAAATCGACTGGTGGGAACAGCCGACGATCGATCTGGTGCCGACATTGCGCAAGAATAAGGACATCGCTATCGCGGTAAAAGATCGCACCGGCGAGATCGGTTGCCTGCGCTTCAATCATCTGCATCCACCATTCGACAATCCCGCGATCCGACGCGTGGTGGTGGCCGCGATGGATCAAAAGGAGATGATGGAATCCTATGCCGGTGCGGAACCTTCGCTGATCAAAACGGATGTCGGCATTTTCGTTCCGGGCACGCCGTTGGCAAGCACCATCGGGGTGGAACAAACCCGCGGCCCCAAAGATTATGCTAAGCTGAAAAAGGATCTCGCCGCTGCCGGCTATAACGGCGAAAAAATCGTGGTGCTGGCTGCAACGACGCTGCCGAATATCTGGGCCGAGGCGCAGGTCGCGACGGATGTGCTGCGGCGCATCGGTTTCAATGTCGATATGCAAACGCTGGAAT
>JBAXFK010000425.1:0-2263 GCA_037139955.1 Rhodospirillales bacterium | reverse complement strand
CTATATCGCCGCGCCCCAGCCGCGAAACGGGTCGCCGCCCGGCGGTTCGATCTTGATCACCTCGGCGCCGAGGTCGGCTAGAATGCGGGTGCAGAACGGCGCGGCGATATAGTGACCGATTTCGAGGACCTTGAGGCCCACCAGGGGGCCAGTACGCTTGGGGATCATGGGATGCTCCGCGACGCCGAATTTTTTTTCGGAAATCCGAAAAAAGTGTGATTCCGTTAACCTTTTATTAACCGGTGCAGGCGTATTTTGACAATCGCGGAGCCGGTTCCCCCCGGTTCTGTTTCCTCCCCATGGCAACCCACAGGGTAGCCTCACTTAGGGCGGTTCGGCGAAAGCTGGACCGCCCCTTTTTTTGCGCGATCCTGCGGTGGCTTGCATCGAGCCGAGGCGGCGGCAACACTCTCGGTATGAAGTTCTCCTTGTTTGCTCTGGCGCGTCGAGCGGCTGGCGGATCGCCTTGGCCGGCACAATGGCGCGATGCCGAGCCGAAAGCATCGTACGACGCCGTGATTGTCGGTGCCGGGGGGCATGGGCTGGCGACCGCGTATTACCTCGCGCGGGAGCACGGTCTGCGCGACATCGCCGTGCTGGACAAGGGCTGGTTGGGCGGCGGCAATACGGGGCGCAATACCACCATTATTCGGTCGAACTACCTGCAAGACGAGAGCGCGGCGATCTACGAGCATGCGCTGAAGCTATGGGAAACCCTGTCGCCGACGCTGAACTACAACACGATGTATAGCCCGCGCGGCGTGATGATGCTGGCGCATAACGAGCACGATGTCCGGGTGTTCAAACGCCACGTGCATGCCAATCGTTTGCAAGGCATCGATAACGAGTGGTTGACCCCAGCGCAGGCGCAAGCGTTTTGTCCGCCGTTGTATGTTGGGGCGGACGCACGGTACCCCGTCCTCGGGGCAGCGCTACAACGCCGTGGCGGGGTGGCGCGTCACGATGCGGTGGCGTGGGGCTATGCTCGGGCTGCCAGCGCGATGGGCGTGGATATCGTGCAGAACTGCGAGGTTACCGGCATCGTGCGCGGGCCGGACGGCGCTGTGACCGGGGTGGAAACCACCCGAGGTGCAATTGGCACAGGCCGCGTCGGGGTAGTCGCCGCTGGGCATACCAGCGTGTTGATGGCGATGGCGGGCGTGCGGATGCCGCTGGAATCCTTCCCGCTCCAAGCGCTGGTCAGCGAGCCGGTGAAGCCGGTCATGCCCTGCGTGGCGATGTCCAACACGGTCCACGCCTATATTTCGCAGTCCGATAAGGGGGAGTTGGTGATCGGCGCCGGCACGGATGCTTATACGTCCTATAGCCAAGCAGGCGGCCTCCACATCGCGACCCACACGCTGGACGCGATCTGCGAGCTTTTCCCCAGCTTTCGGCGGCTGCGGATGCTGCGGAATTGGGGGGGGATCGTGGATGTCACACCGGATCGCTCGCCCATTATCGGCCTGACCCCGGTGCCCGGACTATTCGTCAATTGCGGCTGGGGCACCGGCGGGTTCAAGGCCACGCCGGGATCGGGCCACGTCTTCGCCGCCACGATCGCACGCGGCGAACCGCACCCGATCGCCGCCCCGTTCCGTCTGGACCGCTTCCGTTCCGGCCAGCTCATCGACGAAGCCGCTGCGGCGGCGGTGTCGCACTGATGCTGCTCATTGCCTGCCCCTGGTGCGGTCCGCGCCCCGAGAACGAATTCCATTATGGCGGGGAGGCTGGGATTGCCCGCCCGCATGACCCTGCTTCGGTGGACGACGCCGTTTGGGCGGATTTTCTGTACATGCGGTCTAACCCCAAGGGCACGCATCGGGAACGTTGGCGCCACCAATTCGGCTGCGGCCGGTTCTTCAATGCGACACGGGATACGGCGACCGATCGGATCGCCGGGACGGCAAAGCCATGACCCAGCCCTTTCGTCTGGAATCCGGTGGCCGTATCGCGCGGGGCCGGGAAATCGGCTTCCGCTTCGATGGCCGCAACTACGCAGGGTTCGAGGGCGATACGCTGGCCTCGGCTTTGCTGGCAAACGGCGTCCATCTGGTCGGCCGGTCCTTCAAATACCACCGCCCTCGGGGCATCCTTTCCGCCGGATCGGAGGAACCGAACGCCCTTGCCACCGTCGATCGCGGCGGCGGACGCACGACGCCGAACCTGCGGGCCACCCAGATCGAGCTGTACGACGGTCTGACCGCCACCAGCCAAAACCGCTTCCCATCCCTCGGTTTCGACCTCGGCGCGACCGCCGGCC
>JBAXFK010000424.1:0-2264 GCA_037139955.1 Rhodospirillales bacterium | reverse complement strand
GCCGAGGTGCGGCTAGGGGGGACCGATCCGGTCGCGATTGTCGCAGGGTTGCGGGCGGCAGCGGCAGCGGTGTTGGCACAGACGGAGCGTTCCGTGGCGGGGGCGGTTCGGTAGCGCGGCTTTCTCCGGGTTAGGGTTACGCCGAGGATAGGGCATATCTAAACCCATACGAACGATTGGGACATTTCGCCTCGCTGGGAACCCGTCCGTGGGGCGACAACGCAGACCGTTCCGCAAGTCAATTGCGATCCGGAATAACCCTGGCATGCCGGCCATTGGCCGACAATCGAACGCGGCGACCGGCGGGCTGCGTGTTGTCGATTTCGACCGGTGCGGAAAACACCAAGATCGAACCTTTGCAGCCGATCGGGTGTGCGGGCAGCCAGTAAGGTATTTCAAGCCGCTGTTTGAAATCGGGCGCGACCGCCACGGCTCGGCGCCATGCCTTCGTCGGCGTGTCGGCACCGCTACCGGGAATCGTTTCGACAATATCGAAAACCGACAATACCTCGGTTCCAATCTTCAAATTGCAAATCCGCCGCACCGATTGCGCGATACGGGCCGGGTCCAAGATGCCGGACTGTGTCAATGCCGAAATAAGGGCACGGTCGTCGGCCATGCTCGGATGGGCGGCGACAATCGCCAACGCCGCGATCGCGATGCCGCATCGCTTCGTAAACCGGCTATAGCAGCGCGTAAACATACTCGACCTTGGCCGCATATTCTGCATCGCCGCCGCCGTTATATTGCGTTGCGAAAAACTGGGCATCCATCGCTTTCCATCCGGAAATTGCCGTGACGTACTGTCCGCGATGGAATTTGAGCACGACGCCGGGATGTAAAACCTTCGCGAGCGTGGGATTGTCGGTTTTCAGTTGCTCGATACTGGTATGTTCCCGCAGTGCGATTCTATAAAGCGAATCGCCCGATTTTACGGTGTAAGGGATCAAGTTCGACAGGTCGGCCACCCATGAGGTTGTAAACTTGGCCGCGCGAACAAATGCGTAGGCGATCCCCGCCTGGATATTGAGCGAAGGATCGTCGATCGGAAACTGCTTCGGATCGGCCAACCGAGATTGCAAATCCGCATTCATAATTAAATCGGAATGCTGTGCCTTGCTTCTCAACACCGCCAAAGCGGGATCGCCGGGGTTGCCGATCTGCATGACCCGCGTCGTCCAAGCGCTGCCCGCCGGTCCGCCGGATTCCACCAGCATGATCGCTTTGAAGAGTTTCGCATCCGGAAGGCGCCAGAGATCGGGTGTTTTTCCGAAACGTTTCGTGTAATCGTCAAGAATGGTTTTGACCAGAGCATCGTAATCTGCGGTGGATTTATTCTTCGCAGCGGCGACCATCGTCGCTTTCCAGCCCTCCGACATGGCCATGGCTCAGCACTCCTGCTTCGGTCGGCGCGATCCTAACGGGGTGGCGCCGCAAAGGCTGCCGACATCGGCGCCTGCGTCCGTCGCACGACGAACCTACCTGCTGACAGCCAATTGTCCAGCACTGCGGACTGCCTCGCACGAAGAATTGCACCCGTGAATAAGCAGCCTTCGCGCTAGCACCGCACCGTCGCGTCTCAAGCAGCTGTCGCCAGCGCCCGCCAAACCTTCTCGGCCGTCATCGGCATGTCGATCTGCGTCACCCCGTCTCCTTGCAGCGCGTCCAGCACCGCGTTGACCAGCGCCGGAGGCGAACCCACGGCCCCCGCCTCCCCGGCGCCTTTGACGCCCAGAGGGTTGGAACGGCAGGGAACTTCCAGCAACTCGACCTCGATATCCGGCAGATCGTCGGCGCGCGGCAGTGCGTAGTCCATAAAGCTGCCCGACAGAAGCTGACCGGATTCGCGATCGAACACGGTGTTCTCCAGCAGCGCCTGCCCCATACCCTGTGCCACGCCGCCGGCCACTTGGCCGCGCACGATCAGCGGGTTGACCGTCTTGCCGAAATCGTCGGCGACGGCGTAGCGCTCGACGGACACCTGCCCGGTTTCGGGATCGATCTCGACCTCGGCGATATGGCAGCCGTTCGGAAACGTGTGGTTGTCGATCGGCGCGATTTCTGCGGCATCCAGCGCTTTCGGGTGCTTCGCCGCGAGCGTCAGGATATCGACGCCGCGATCGGTGCCGACGATCGAAAACCGCCCATCGGCGAAGGCGATGTCGGCGACGGCGGCTTCCAGTTCCTCGGCCGCAGCTTCTCTGCCCTTGGCGATGACGGACGACGAGGTCAACAGGATCGCTTGGCCTTCCGAATACAACGAC
>JBAXFK010000423.1:0-2272 GCA_037139955.1 Rhodospirillales bacterium | reverse complement strand
ATATTACGACCTCGGCAGGCGGTGTGACGCAGGCGAACACCGGGACCTTGATCGCGGGCACCCTCACGAGCACGGGGAACATCGTCGGAGCGCTGTCGCTGAAAGGCACGACGAACCAAATCGGCGCGTTGTCCAACCTGATCGCAAACGGCGGGATAACGATTGTCGACAACATGGGGCTGACTCTGGCCAATACGGTCAGCGGCAGCAGCAGCACGGTCGATATCACGACCTCGGTCGGGGGCATTACCCAAGCGACTGGCGCGGTGTTGATCGCGGGGACGTTGACCAGTGCCGGCGGGCTGGCCGGTACCACCGCGCTGCTCGGCACGAACAATCGAATCGCGTCCATCAACACGTTGGTCGTCGGCTCAGGCTCCCTCGCTCTCAACGACAATGTCGCATTGAACGTCAACACGAATGGCAAACTCAGCGCACACCAAATCGCGGTCACGGCTCTAAGCAAGGCGATCACGCTGGCGAATGGCGTGCAAATCGTCACCGACGGCATTCTTCGCCCACTCGGTCCGATCTTGCCGACCAACCTCCCGACCAGCACGAGCAATTCGAATGGTGGGGCTTACTTCTCCGCAGCGTCGTTCGCGCAATCCAGGGTGCTGAATGTTAGCAACCTAAGCGGTGCCGCGAATATCCTGCGGGTAGATACCACCGGCGCGACCCAACTCGACCCCGGCACTGGGGTGAGCGGGGCGAACACGTGGCTTATTCTCGGCCTAACCAATGGGGCCGTGGCGACCGGCGTCATCAATGTAAAGGCGCTGGATGTGAGTTATTCCGGTGCATTGGGGAGCGCCTCGTTGTCTGGCACCATCAACAACTTGACCGGGCAAGGCGCGGCAGGGGCTGCGAATATCGTGCCAGCGGCCAATGCTAACTACAAAATGAACGCTTGCGCGATTTCGTCGGTGAACTGCGTGCTGCTGCCCAGCCAGGGCATTCCGCAGCACAACCCCACCAGCGAGATCGTCTTCGCGGCGCCCTATATCCCAAGCGTCGACGACAATCAGGATATCGTGGTGCCGCTGGTGACCGACACGAACGATACGTTCACGATCGGGAATGACAATGGCGACGACAACGAACGGAACCGTCAACGCTCCAGCCGTCGCTAGAACGGGGCGTCGGAACGATCGTTCGAGCAAACCGAAAACGGGTATACAGGAAGCTGATGACCATGCGCGGATCGATCCTTATCCCATTGCTGCTGGCATCCTGGCTGACAGGCTGCGACAAGCCGCCACCGGATGCGTATGTCGCTGCCAGCGCAGCGACGTCGAAGTCCGAGGGCCAAGTCTCAATCGGTAAAAATGCCGTTGGAGAGGATTGTACCCAAGCCTCGGCCGATCTTCCTGGCGGTAATCGTAAGGCCGACGTGTTCTGTGGCACCTGGACGCAGCCCAGCGCCGTCGTGCGCTCGGGTGGCGGCGGGAGTGCCAGCGATCTGGTCGGGCTCGCGACCAATAGCCAATGGCGCACCGGCATCAACGACCGTTTCCGCTGCGATTCGCCTACTGCTACCACGATTCTGGGCGGTCAGCCGGCGCAACTGTTGCAATGCACTCGCCTTGTCGGTGGCTGGGCGCATGCCGCGATGGTCGCCTATGTCGGTGGCCAAATCTGGTTCGCCGACGGTGTGTTGCCTGCCGCGAGCGTTATGGAGCGTTCGATCGGGGTGCTCGCAGGCGTTGCCAAGGCCGATGCCGCCCCTGTCAGTTCGGCGGCCGACGCTTTGCTGGCCGGTCGTCTCGCCGCGCAATCTTTCGGCTCGGACGACGTAGGCCGCTACGATGCGCTGATGAAAGCCGGCACGCGCGCTAATATTGCGAACAACCTGTCCTCCGCCGAAACGGCATTTCGAGCAGCGCTAACGCTGCAACAGAAGACGCTGGGAAGGGACAACCCGAATACTGTGACCCCGCTTATGTCGTTGGCGCTCGTTTTGTCGGACGAGGGGAAATTTGCCGAAGCCGACAATCTGCTGGACCAGGGCGAAAAATTGGTGGGGCGGTCGCTGGAGCCCACCGCTCGGGCGCGGTTGGACCATTATCGCGGCCTGAATGCCCTGAATCAGGACAAGCCCCAACAAGCCCTGGTGCTGCTGGAAAAGGCCGAACTCGGCTACGCAGCGGAAATCCCGCCCGGCGCGCTGTCGGCAAAGGCCGCACCGCCGGCCCCCAACGCCTTTGCCAGTGCCGGGCGTTTGGGTGCGCTGACCCCGGCGCAGGATCTGCTGGCCAATCCGCAATCGCAA
>JBAXFK010000422.1:0-2272 GCA_037139955.1 Rhodospirillales bacterium | reverse complement strand
TCCATGGTTGGTGGACTAACGTTTTATGTTATAAATGTCAAGAGGGATAGCGACGGGGGAGCGCGCGCAGCCGTTGCCGGTCTCTTATCCCGGTTGCCCAACTGCATGACGCATCGGTCCTATCCGCGTATCGCGGTCGGATCGGATGCCCCGCAATCCGGTCCGACCGTCCGATGGGCATTGCCGGTGTCTGTCCAACATGCGCGTGCTGGGCTAAGTCAGCGGCGCATGTCCTCTGTCGATCCCACCAAGTCAGCCGCTCGTGCCTGGATAGGTGCCGAGCAACGGCTGGGCTTCCGCGCTGTGCGGCCTATCCTGGCGATGAACCTGCTGGGGACGATGCTTGCCATCGGGCAAGTCTTCGCGGTTTCCGTGCTGCTGACGGGCCGAGATTTCGCAACGTTCGCCAACCTGTTCGCCGCTCTGGCAGTTGCCCGTGCCGGCCTTTCATATGCGGCCGAGCGGCTGGCTTTCGGTGCTGGGGCGTCCGCACGGCGTCGCCTGCGTACCGATCTCCTGGGTCGCTTGCTCGCGGCGGGGCCGGCGATGCTGCGGATTCGGCACTCGGTCGAACTGACCGCCATCGTGGTCGATCGGGTGGAGGCGCTGGACGGTCTATTCTCTCGGTATATTCCCGCCGCACTCTTTGCGTTAGGTGGGCCGGTCGTCGTGCTGGTTGCGGTTGTTGCCTTCGATCCCTGGTCGGCGTCGGTCTTGCTGGGCTGCGGCTTGTTAGTCCCGATCGCCATGGCTGCCGCCGGGATCGGTGCCGCCGCCGCTGCGCGAGGGCAATTCCTCGCCATGGAGCGACTGCAAGCACGCTTTGTCGATCGCATTCGCGGCATCGCCACCATCGTGCTGTATGGGCGCACCGAACAGGAAGCGGGGCGGATGGCGGCAGCGGCAGATGAGTTGCGGCTGCGTACTATGCGGGTGTTGCGGGTTGCGTTCCTGTCGTCGGCTGCTTTGGACCTCGCGGCGGCGCTGGCTTTGGTCTCGATCGCAGTGCATTTTTTCCCCGGATCGGGCGACATGACGACGGCTTTGTTCGTGTTGCTGCTGGTACCGGAATTTTTCGCCCCGCTGCGTGCCTTTTCTGCTGCCTATCAGGACCGACTGCATGCGACCGGGGCGGCAGAGGCGATGTTGGATGTGCCGCCGTTGCCGGCACCCGCCCCTCCGCGCGACATTCGCACCGTTGCCGCCCAGGGCATTACGGTGGCGTTCGAGGATGTGCGATTCACCTGGGATCCTACCCGCCCCGCCGCCCTGAACGGCCTGTCGTTCCGCGCTGCACCGGGGGAGATTTTGGTGCTGGCCGGTCCTTCGGGCGCCGGGAAATCCACTGTTATCGAGATGCTGTTGGGCTTTATTCACCCCGATAGCGGTCGGGTCACCATCAATGGCGCGGATATTTCCGATGTTGTCCCGCAGGCCCTATCGCGCTTCACCGCCTGGATCGGTCAGCGCCCCGTGTTGTTCGCGGGTACCATCCGCGACAACATTCGCTTCGCCCGCCCCGAGGCCACCGATGCCCAAGTCGATGCTGCCGCTGCATCTGCTCGGGTGGCCGATTTCGCCGACACATTGCCGCAGGGGCTGGATACACCGGTCGGGGATGGCGGTTTCGGCCTGTCCGGGGGGCAGGCGCAGCGCGTCGCCATCGCACGCGCTTACTTGAAAAACGCCCCCTTGTTGTTGCTCGACGAGCCGACCGCGCATTTGGACCCGGCGACCGAAGCCGATGTGCTGGAGAGCCTCAAGCGGCTGGCGATCGGACGCACCGTCATTCTGGCGAGTCACGCCGCCGCCGCGCATGCTTTCGGCGGACAGCGGTTGAATATCCGCGGAGGGCGGGCAGCATGAGCGCCAATCTCCTTCGTATTTTGGGCCTGTGGCGCGGCCGTGCGTTCTGGCTGCTTGCCGGGGTGCTGGTGTCGCTGGCGGCGGTGGCCTCGGCGGTGGGATTGCTGGCGATCGGCGGGCTGGCCCTGACCGGAATGGCTGGGTTGCCGTTGGTATTGCGTTACCTCGGTATTTGGCGGGTTTTGCTGCGCTACGCCGAACGCATGGTGACCCACGCGGCGATGTTCCGCGCGTTGTCGGATGTGCGGGTGTGGTTTTTCCGGCGCTTGGCGGGGGGATCGGCCGGAGGCCTCGGGTTCCGGCGCGCGGGGGATCTGCTGGCGCGTTTGGTGGGCGATGTGGAGGCTTTGGACGGCCTGTACCTCCGTATTCTGGTCCCGCTGGACCAGAATACGGAGGTACAGGC
>JBAXFK010000421.1:0-2283 GCA_037139955.1 Rhodospirillales bacterium | reverse complement strand
GATGGAGCATGGTTCACATACCATTTTAGGATGCCTACCGACACCCTCGATTTCGCAATTTGTGTCCCGGTGGTGTCGCCTCCGACGCAGATCGGGCGCGTGGAGTCGATGTTACTTCCGGCAGAGACGGTGGTGCGGGCGACGATGCGGGGCGATTATAGCGGGCTCGCCGCCGCTTGGGGGACGTTGCGGGATTGGGTCGCGGCGAACGGGCACTCGATCGGCCCCGCTTTCTGGGAAAGTTACATCGTTGGGCTTGAAACCAGCGCCGACCCGGCGGATTGGCGAACAGAGCTGAACTGGCCTTTGCTCGTCGCGGAATAATCCGCAAGCTACGATACACGGACGCGGTGGCAGCCGCGCAGAACCAACAATTGCTCCGGCGCGCCTCGGCATGGCAGGAACAGTATCATGCTCAACCGTCGCCATGTTCTCGTTGCTTCGATTCTGACCGTCCTGCCGGAGGCGCGTGCCGCTACGGGTACCTTCCAGGCATTCGTGACCGGCGTGAAAGCCGAAGCGCGCAAGGCCGGCGTGTCTGACGCGACGCTGGAACGCGCCTTCGCCGGGGTTGCGCCGAACCAGAAGGTGCTGGATCGCGATCGCCACCAGCCCGAATTCACCATGACTTGGGCGCGCTACAAGACGTTGGTCGTCAACGACCAGCGCATCGCCAGCGGGCGCGAGATTTTCAAGCGGGAGCGGGCACTGTTCCGCCAAGTCGAAGATCGCCTCGCCGTCGGCCCTAGCGCGATCGCCGGCATTTGGGGGCTGGAATCCGGCTTCGGCGTCACTACCGGCGATTTTCACGTGATCGAGGCTCTGTCGACCCTTGCCTGGGACGGCCGCCGTGCGGCGTTCTTCCGCAGCGAACTGATGGCAGCGCTCAAGATCCTCGAACGCGGCGACATCGCGCCCAATAAAATGATGGGTAGCTATGCCGGTGCTATGGGCCAACCGCAGTTCATGCCCAGCAGCTATCTGCGGTTCGCGATCGATTTCGAAGGCCACGGCAAGCGCGATATTTGGACCAGCCGTCCCGACGTGCTCGGTTCTATCGGCAATTATCTGGCCAAATCGGGCTGGCGAGCTGGGGAAAGCTGGGGCCAGCAGGTGATCCTGCCGCCCGGTTTCGACATGGCCACCGCCGGTCGCGACGCGATGCGCCCGCTATCCGAATGGGTGCGCCAGGGCGTACGCCCGACCGAGGCGAGTTGGCGCGGCCAGGCCGGGGCCCAGGCGGCGGTCGTGGCGCCCGATGGGGCCGGTGGCGAAGCATTCGTGGCCTATGCTAATTTCAAGGCGATCCGGCGTTACAATCCCTCGGATTTCTACGCGATTGCGGTGGGGATTGTCGGTGACCGGGTCGTGGCGTGAAATACGGGTTCGTCTTGCTGGGATTGGCGCTGCTGACCGGCTGCGTGCCGCCGAAAGCCGAGCCTCGGTATGAATTGGGCCGGCCGTATCGGGTGCGCGGATTTTGGTTCTATCCTAATGAGAATTACACGCTCGACGACACCGGGTTGGCTTCGGTCCAAGCGTCCAACCACGCTCCGCTAACCGCGAACGGAGAGGTGTTCGACCAATCCATCGTTGCTGTCGGCCATGCGACGTTGCAATTGCCGGCCGTCGCGCGATTGACCAACGCAGAAAATGGCCGATCCATGCTTGTGCGTGTCAACGATCGCGGCGCCGGAAATCCCGGCCGGTTGGTCGATGTAACCCGTCGAACCGCGACGTTGTTGGGAATGCGGGAAGGTACTGCGACACGGGTGCGGTTGCAGGTCCTGCCGGACGAAAGCCGTGCCGCTGCTGAATTCCTGCCGGGCCGCCCGCAACTAGCGATGACGACGGCACCGCGCGGTGCTGTGATCGCCACCGCTCTTGCCTCGCCTTCCGGCGTGCGTTCGGAAACCGGACGGGCGGGTTCGACGATTGGAACGACGGCGGCCGATGTCGACCCCGTCGCGATCGGGCGGTTGCCGGAAACTGTGACCCATGAACCGGCCAATCCGCGCCGTTTATGGGTGCGACTCGATACGTTCGAGGAGTACCAGTACGCCGCGATGCAGCGTGCGCGCATGAGCTATCTCGGCGCCACGATAGTGGAATCGTTCGACGGCCGGACGCACCGGTTTACGACGCGGGTCGGTCCCTTCGATACCGTGCGCCAAGCCGACGATACGGAGACCGATGCCTTCGCCCGAGGCATCCCAGACGCAAAAATAGTGGTGGAGTGACCGGTGCCATGTTGACCCGCCGTTTTGCCGTACTGGCCTCGAC
>JBAXFK010000420.1:0-2295 GCA_037139955.1 Rhodospirillales bacterium | reverse complement strand
ACTCTCCCCTGGTTCTGCGGAGCGCCTGCGCGCGGCACTAGCCGATTTATCGGACATCGAGATTTTGGCGGGCGGTGCTGCGACCACATTGCGCATCCCCGTCCGCGCGCTGTTCCCGCAAGCCAATGCCACGCTTGCAGGCGGACCATTGGTCGAACGGCTGGTGCGCGCATTGCTAACCGAGGCCGGTTCGATCCGAGTGCTCGGCTTTACCGACTCTCAACCCGAGCGTTCCGTTGCTTTCCCGTCCAATTTCGCGTTGTCCGGCGCACGCGCGAAAGCCGTCCGCGCCGCATTGGCCGCCAAACTGCCGGACCCCGAACGGATCGTCGCGGAAGGACGAGCCGAGGCCGATCCGGTAGCGACAAATGCCTCGGCCGAAGGACGGGAGAAGAACAGGCGCATCGATATCGTGGTGGCGATCGGGCGATGAAGATGAAACTCAACGTCATGCGATGGGTCGCATCACTCGTCGGTGTTCAAATGCTATGCGGCATCGTCTGGGTGCTCGGACCGCTGCTGACACCGCTTGAATCGCAGGTCGCGCGGCTCGGCTTGCTGATCGCTGCGTGTCTAATTTGGGCGGCGGGCAACCTACTGCTGGACTGGCGCCGGTCGCGCCAAGATGGCGAGTTAGCGCAAGGCGTCGTCGGCGCGGCCAGCGAGGAAGCCGCCGCAGTCGGAGCCAAACTCGCGACCGCATTAGCACGCTTGCGGGAGGTTAAGGGCCATCGCGGCTATCTTTACGAACAGCCATGGTATGCGATTGTCGGCCCGCCCGGTTCGGGGAAGACCACCGCGTTGATGAACGCCGGCCTGAAATTCCCGCTGTCGAACGAGATCGGCACGGGCGCGGTCGCGGGTGTCGGCGGCACGCGGTTATGCGATTGGTGGTTTACCGACCAAGCGGTACTGATCGATACCGCCGGCCGCTACACCACGCAGGACAGCGATGCCACGGTCGACAAAGCCGGTTGGGACGCCTTCTTGTCCCTACTGCGCAAGACGCGCCCGAAGCAGCCACTGAACGGCGTCCTCGTGGCCATCGGCATGGACGACGTGGCGACCGACAATACCGCCGTTCTCGACACCCACGCGCGCACCATTCGTGCTCGGATCGAGGAACTGGAATCGCGGCTCGGTCAGCACTTGCCGGTCTATACGGTATTCACCAAAGCCGATTTGTTGGCCGGATTCACTGAATTCTTCGCCGATCTCGACCGAACCGGACGGGAACAGATTTGGGGCACGACGCTACCCTTGGGAGCGCCGGCCGATGTGGCGGTAGGGTTGCAGCCGTTGCTCGATCGGCTCAATCGCCGTGTCTACCAGCGGCTCGATACAGAGCTTGACCCAGATCGCCGTGCGGCAATAGCCGGCTTCCCGGCGCAGGTGGCGAGCGTACTGCCGCGCCTACAAGCCTTTGTCGCGCAAGCCTTTGCCCCTGACGCCGCCGGCAACGCGCCGATGCTACGTGGAGCCTATCTAACGTCCGGTACGCAGGAAGGCACGCCGATCGACCGGTTGATCGGCTCGCTAGCCCGCTCCTTCGGTCTCGATCAGCGCCGCGCCACTCGCCTGCGGCCTGAAGCGGGACGGTCGTACTTCCTCGCCGGGCTGTTGCGCGACGTGGTCTTCCGGGAGGCGATGCTGGTCACCCGCAAGCCCGGATCGGACAAGCGCCGCAAACAACTGCGAATCACCGGTTTCGCCACTTGCGGGCTGCTGGCGCTGGCTGGCGCTGGCGTGCTGTGGGCCGAGCGCACATCGAGCCAAGCCGCAATCGACCGCGCCGAACAGGTGCTGGCCGAGCGGCAAAAGCTGGCGACGGGCTTGCCACTCGATCCCGTGTCGGATTCGGACTTCGCCCGCATCGTGCCCTGGCTCGACGCAGCGTCGCAGGCCCCGGAACCTGTCGGGCGGGACCCGATCGGACTGGCGCAAGGCGGGAAACTCGCTGCAGTCCAAGCCGCCTACTACCGGCACGCGCTGGAATTCGCGCTATTCCCCCGTCTGGTCTGGCGCGCCGAAACCCGCCTGCGCGGCGCCTTGAGCGATCCCTACTCCCTCTACGACACCACCCGAGTCTACTTGATGCTAGGCGGCGGCGGACCTTTGGACGCAGGGGCGCTGATGGATTGGTTCGCGCGCGATTGGGCATCGACCTATCCGAACGCGAACCAAGCGGCGACGCGCGACGCACTGGCGCGCCACTTGGACGCCTTGTTACGCGAATCGCTGCCGACGATCGCACTCGACGGCCCTTTGGTGGCCCAAGCCCGAGCGGTGCTAGGG
>JBAXFK010000419.1:0-2379 GCA_037139955.1 Rhodospirillales bacterium | reverse complement strand
GGGATGATCCGCATTGATGTGGACAAGAAGCCCGGCTCGCTCACGCCCAATCCCCATCCTTCCGTCCATGCCGGCACTTACACAGTTCCGGCCGACAACCCGTGGGTCGGGGCCAAGGAATTCAACGGCCGACCCGTGGATCCCACCAAGGTTCGCACCGAATTCTGGGCCGTAGGACTGCGCAATCCGTGGCGCTGGGCGTTCGATCCGGTGACGAAACTCCTCTGGCTCGCCGATGTGGGCCAAGAGCGCAACGACGAGATTGACCTGATCCGCCGCGGCGGCAACTATGGCTGGAATTTCCGCGAAGGCTTCGACGCCTTCACCCCGCCTCCCTATAACGGTCGCCGGACGCCATACAGTGCCATCATTCCCCCGCCGCCCGACCCGGATCGGGTTAAGCCGGACGGCCTGAAATTCGACGACCCGATTTACTCCTATTACCATCCCGGACTGGCACCAGCTGGTGACCTCAACACGGGCAACAGTGTCACTGGTGGCTTTGTCTATCGTGGCAAAGCCATCCCCGCGCTCAATGGCCGCTATCTCTTCGCCGACTACCAGAGCGGCTACATCTGGGCGCTCTCACCCGTGACGGCCGACAAGGACGGCAAGCTCGACGGCAAGGTCACGGTGCAAATGATCGCCCGTCGCAGCGGCATAGTCTCCTTCGGGGAAGACCCGGTCACGGGAGACGTGCTGGTCGCCAACATCAGCGGCGGCGTCATCGAGCGGCTGGTAATTAACCCGGATCCTCAGCCCTTCACTCCGCCGGCCGCAGCCCCCGTCCCGGCGAATCCCTGACACCGCGCCTAGCACGGCCGCGTTTCCTCGCGGGAAACGTGCGCAAGTGCTCCCCCCTTCAGCCCTCTCCCAGTGAACGCTAGCCGCTCCTTATCCCTATGACTCCGACCCTCCGCCATTCCGTTCTGGTTCTCTCCCTCGCCGCCTGCGCCCTCAGCCTGCCGGTTTGGCTCCGAGCTCAACCGGCCGCTGCGCCGGCCGCACCCGCACAGCCCGCGGTGCCGCCAGCTGGAGGCCAGCCCGCGCGCGCCGGCCGCGGCCCCGGTGGCGCGCCCCGCGGTCAGCGTGGCAATACTGGCCCCGCCGCCAACACGCTCCCCTTCGTCACGCAGCGGGCGCTGGGCGGACTGGCCTTTGATCAGCCGGTAGGCATCGTTGCAGCGCCCGGGGATGGGAACCGTCTCTTTATCATAGAACGGCCCGGCCGCATCATTGTCATTCCCGACGTGACGAAGCCCGAGCGGGTGACATTCCTCGACATCACTGCAGACGTTGGCGACAGCAATTTCAACGAGCGCGGCCTGCTCGCGCTCGCGTTTCATCCCGACTGGAAGAACAACCATCAGTTTTACGTCTGGTTCACCGCCACGGTCGGCGGCCAGTCGCTGGACACGCTCGCGCGCTTCACTATCTCGGCGACCGACCCCAATCACGCCGACCGTAGCTCCAAGCTCGAACTTATCTCGCAGCTTGACGAAGCGCCCAATCACAATGGCGGCCAGCTTGGCTTCGGTTCCGATGGTTATCTCTATGCCTCGCTCGGCGATGAGGGCGACGCCAACGATAAGTACCAAAACAGCCAGCGCATTGATAAAGATTTCTTCTCCGGAATGATCCGCATTGATGTGGACAAGAAGCCTGGCTCGCTCGCCCCGAACCCCCACCCCTCCGTCCACGCCGGCACCTACATGGTCCCCGCCGACAACCCTTGGGTCGGCGCGAAGACATTTAACAACGAGCCGGTGGATCCGGCGAAAGTTCATACTGAATATTGGGCGGTCGGCCTGCGCAACCCGTGGCGATGGTCGTTCGATTCCGTGACGAAACTGCTCTGGCTCGCCGATGTCGGGCAGGACCGCATCGAAGAGGTGGACATCATCCATCGCGGCGGCAACTACGGCTGGAACTACCGCGAGGGGTATGAAATTTTCTATACCGGCTTGGCCGGCTCGGCGGCCCGCGGCGGCGTGGTGCCGCCTGCCTACCGGCCCACGCCGGCGGGTCTTACGTTTGACGAGCCGGTCTTCACCTATTTTCACCCCGTTCCCGTTGCGCCCGCCGGCGATATAAACACCGGAAACAGCATCACGGGCGGCCTCGTCTATCGCGGTCAGGCACTGCCTGCGCTCAACGAGCGCTACCTCTTCGCCGACTATGTGAGCGGCCTCATCTGGGCACTAGGCCCAGTGCAACCCGGTAATGTGAATGGGCTTGCGGCCAAGGCTACCGCCCAAATCGTCGCCCGCCGCAGCGGCATCACCACTTTTGGCCTCGATCCCGTCACCGGCGACGTGCTGGTTGCCATTCTCGGCGACGGCTCCATCGAACGCCTCATCGTTAACCCCGCGCCCGTGC
>JBAXFK010000418.1:0-2413 GCA_037139955.1 Rhodospirillales bacterium | reverse complement strand
GATTAAGGCGGCGCGCAAGGCGTCGGGGGCGCGGAGGTCGGCGACCTGCGGGGGGTGCGGCATGCCGGTCCCGGCCCATTTGCCGGGATCGCGAACCACTGGGACGATACCGGTGCCACGCGCCGATAAGGTCTTGGCCAAAGCGAGGCCGGATCGGCCGGACGCGCCAACGATATAGACAGGATCGATCATCCGCTGTGTGACGCACATCTTCTGAGAACCTGCAAGAAGTCTCTCGCCAGTGCGATACAGTTTGCCTATTGTCGTCTTATAAACCTGGGAGACTTCCATGAACCTGAGCCGCCGTTCGATCCTGTCCACCGCTGCCGCGTCTACTATTATCGCCCCGACCTTCCGCGCGCGTGCGCAGGCGCGGCCGCTGATCAAGATCGGCGTGATCAACGACCAATCCGGCCCTTACCGCGATGTGAATGGCCCGACATCGGTCGCATGCACCCAGCAGGCGGTGCAGGAATTCGCCGCTGGTGGCTTCGATGTGCAGGTTCTTTCCGCCGATAACCAAAACAAGGCGGACGTCGCGGTGTCCATCGCTCGGCAGTGGATCGACCAAGACGGCGTCGATCTGGTGTTGGACCTCGCAGCGTCCTCGGCTGCGTTGGCGGTGTCGAATCTCTGCCGCGACAAGAATAAGATCGCGTTGGCGTCCAGCACCGCGACGTCGGACCTGACGGGTAAGGCCTGCACACCCAATACGATCCATTGGACCTTCGATACTTATATGGAGGCGAAGTCGACCGGCGGCGCCATGGTGAAGGCCGGCGGCGATACATGGTTCATGCTGTATCCTAACTATGCCTTCGGCGAGGCACTGCAACGCGACACGGGCGAATTCGTGGTTAAAGCCGGCGGTAAAGTGCTGGGTTCGGAACCGTATCCATTCCCCGAAACGACCGACTTCTCCACCCAGTTGCTGAAGGCGCAAGCATCGGGCGCCAAGGTTCTCGGCTTTTGCGGGGCCGGCTCGGACGTGGTGAACGTCATCAAGCAGGCGGCGGAATTCGGGCTGAACAAGAAGCTCAGCATTGCTATCATGGTGGGCTACACGCAGGACGTTCGCTCGATCGGCCTGGATGGGGCGCAAGGGGCGCGCTTGTCTGAATCCTATTACTGGGACCTGAACGACCGCACCCGTGCGTTCAACGACCGCATGAAGGGTAAAACGAAGCTTTGGCCGAGCATGGCGCAGGCCGGCAATTACTCCGCGACGTTGCATTACCTGAAGACGGTGCAGGCGATGGGGGCGCTGGAAGCGAAGAAATCCGGCGCGGCGACCGTCGCGGCGATGAAGGCAATGCCGACCGAGGACGATTGTTTCGGAAAAGGTATTATTCGCGAAGATGGCCGCAAAATTCACCCGGTCTATCTGTTCGAGGTGAAGAAGCCGTCGGAAAGCAAGCACGAGTGGGATCTTTACAAGCTGCTGGCGACTACTCCGGCCGAGGAAGCGTTCCGCCCGTTAGCCGATCGCGCCTGCCCGCTGATCAAAGCCTGATCCGACCGACTATTTGAGTAGGAAGATGCGGCGATCCCGCATCTTCCGCTTGGCAACCCAACAACATTCTATCGCGCCGGGCGCCGGTGCGATTTGCCTTGACGATATTGGAAGGCAATGATTAACTCCGGTTAAGACGTTATATAAAAGACCCGAGGAGTTTGCCATGAAGCGATTGTTGCTTGGCGTTATCATGGCGCTACTGGCAGGATGCGTTCCGGTACCGGACAATGTAGGGAGCCTGAAAGACCCGCAAGGTTGGAGCCCGACGGAGCGGCAGGCCTTCTATAGCGGCAATCAAGGCTCGCGGATTATGCCCACAAGCTGGATGCAGGCCCTGAAACAACCGAACGGGCAACCGTTTCTGGACGATAAGCTGACACGTTACGGCTATCTGACGAACGACGAGAACCCGATTTCCGCTCTGCCGATCGGCTTCACTACCGATGGCGACGGTAAGAACCAAGCTATCGGCATGACCTGTTCGGCTTGCCACACCCGAGAAATTCAGATTGGTGCTAAAAAGCACCGAATTGACGGTGGGCCGGCGATTTCGGATTTCGAGAATTTCCTGCTCGATTTAAATATTGCGGTCGCATCTGCTCTTGCCCCGCCCGCATTCGATTCTTTTGCCATCGACGTGCTCGGCGCTGACGCAACGAAACCCGGCGCCAAGGCCGCTTTGCGCGCCAGTGTGCAAACCTGGAAAACACGGTTCCAGGCCATCCTGACCGGTTCCTTGCCGAAACCGGATATGTGGGGCCTCGGGCGTCTCGATGCCGTGTCGATGATCTTCAACCGTCTGGCAGGGTTGGATATTTCGCCGCAAGGGCCGAATGGGATCATGAAGCAGAACTTCTACCCCGCCGACGCACCGATACGGTACCCTTTCCTATGGAA
>JBAXFK010000417.1:0-2423 GCA_037139955.1 Rhodospirillales bacterium | reverse complement strand
AGGGGACATTCCTATCTGGCAGAACAAGGGGACATTTCTATTGGGCGTTGACAGGGAGACACCGACGATGACATACACCGATCCGCTAGTCTGGGGCCACGGGCCACATATGTTCGAGGTGTTCCTGGAACCTACTTGCCCCCATTCGGTGCGGGCGTTCGGCAAACTGGACGCGCTGCTCGTCCATGCCGGAGAGGACAAAATCACCGTCCGAATCGTATTACAATCGCAACCCTGGCACATGTATTCCGGCGTGATCGTGCGCTGCATCCTCGCGGCATCGACCCTGCCCGAGGGCAAAATCGCCGCGAAAGCCGTGATGGCGGCGGTGGCCGCGCATCGCGAGGAATTCGAATTCGTGCACCACGCCGGCGGCGCCAACATGACCGCCACCCCGAACGATATCATTGCTCGGATAGAGACCTATAGCGGCGTACGCGTGACCGAGGCATTCGCCATCCCCGACCTGGACAAAGCGATCAAATGGCACTGCAAATACGCCCGTCAGAACGGTATCCACGTCTCCCCGACCTTCATGATCGACGGGCTGGTGCAGGCCGATATCGGTAGCCGCGATACGTTGGAAAGCTGGGCCGAACGGGCGTTGGGGGGCTAAAGCGCTTTCGGCAAAGCCCTGGCAAAGGCGGCCAAATCCGTCTCGGTCCCGGCCGAAACCCGGATGCAACGGTTGAGCGGCGCCACGCCGGGCATGCGCACGAAGATGCCCTGCGCGATCAAGCTATCGAGGATACGCTTGGCGTGCGCACCGTCGCGCCCGCAATCGAGCGCCACGAAATTGGTCGCCGACGGCAAGGGCACCAACCCGTTTTCCCGCCCGATCGCCGCGATCGCGGTCTTGGCATGGGCGACCTTGCGCAAGACCTCGGTGAGCCAGGCTTTGTCGGCGAGGGCGGCCAGGGCGCCGGCCTGGGCAATGCGGTTGACCGAGAAATGGTTGCGGATTTTATCGAAGGCTTTCGCGATCGTTTCCTCGGCGATCGCATAAGCAACCCGAGCACCGGCCATTCCGTGGGCTTTGGAGAAGGTGCGGTAGCGAATGACATTCGGTCGCGAAACATCGATTTTCGGCGCGGTACCGGATGGTGCAAATTCGATATAGGCCTCGTCCAAAACCAGCACGGTTTCATCCGGAATGGCATCGATCAAGGCCTGCACCGCATCTGCCGACCACCAACTCCCCATGGGATTGTCGGGATTGGCGAAATAAACCAGCTTCGGCCGTTCCCGCCGTACTGCGGCGATCAGGGATTCCGGGTCCTCGCGATCGTCGACATAGGGCACCGTTACCAGCTTGCCGCCGTATCCCGCGACATGAAAATTGAACGTCGGATAGGCGCCGAGGGAGGAAACGACGGTATCCCCCGGCTCCACGAACAGGCGCACGGTGTAGCCGAAGAGGGAATCGATCCCCTCCCCCACCACGAAATTCGCCGCCGGTAGGCCGAAATCTTTCGCCAATGCCTGCTTGAGGTCGTGGTTTTCCGGATCGCAATACATCCAGCACTCGGCCGCTGCCTGCCGCATGGCGGCGATGGCTTTAGGGGACGGACCGAACACGCTTTCATTCGCGCCGATCCGCGCTTCGAACGCGCCGCCCCTCGCACGCTCCTGCGTTTCGGGACCGACAAACGGCACGATGGAGGGCAGCGGGGCGACGACGGGGGTAAAGCGTGGCGGCATAGCGGTTTCCGGTCGATTGGGCGTGCTCCGGGGTGGGGCGAACCGAGGGCAGTCTAGAGCGTTTAGCGTTGCGGTGCCACGTCGCCGGAAGTCGACGGGGCTGCTTTCAGGCAGGCACCACCTAAGGCGATACCCGAACCGCCGCTGGGACCGCGCGTCTTCGCAATGCAATCGTAGTCATCGGCATAGTCGCAATCGTACAAACCAGCGACATCAGGATAAATGCCGAGAAAATTTCATCCGATATCAATTCGGCCGATCGGAAGATCGTGAGGATGACGACCTCCATCAACCCCTTGGTCTGCATGAGAGAACCGAGGCCGACAGCAACCGACCACGACTCGCCGGCCCAGCGCGCCGCCAAAGCAGTACCGGACACCTTTGCGGCGATGGCGACCGTCGTACCGATCGCGAACACTTCCAGGAAGCCGGACGAACCGAAGTCGATCGTCGTCCGCAATCCGGTGAGCGTGAAGAAGAATGGCATCAACAGGGTCATCGCGATACTTTCCAACCGCTCTAGGACGGGCTTGCGAAGTTTTGCCGGCATAATAGTGCCGGCAAAAAACGCGCCTAATATGAACTCGATCCCCATGACTTCGGCCAACAACGCCGAGCCGACGGCAACGGCACAAACGATCGCCAACGCGGAGTCCTTCAGTTGGCCATCGATCAGCATACGGTCGGCGACATGTGCGAGCAGGGGGCGGACCAACCAAATC
>JBAXFK010000416.1:0-2425 GCA_037139955.1 Rhodospirillales bacterium | reverse complement strand
TCACCTTGCCGTCCTATCGCGGCGACATCGTCAACGGTCCGGAATTCACGGCCGAGGCGCGTATCCCAGATCCGCAACGTATGGAATTCGGCTATTTCCAGTCGGCGTCGACGTTGAATCTTCTGCGTGCCTTCGCCTCCGGCGGTTATGCCGATCTGCACGAAGTGCATCGCTGGAATCTCGAGTTCGTGGAACGATCCCCCCTCGCCGAACGCTATCGGGATTTGGCGGGACGCATCGACGAGACACTGAATTTCATGGCCGCTTGCGGCATGACAAGCGCCACCACCCGCGACATGCGCGAGACGGATTTTTATATCTCGCATGAGGCATTGCTACTGCCCTACGAGCAGGCGCTCACCCGCATCGACTCAACATCCGGCGACTGGTACGGCTGCTCGGCGCATTTCCTGTGGATCGGCGATCGGACCCGCCAGCTCGACGGCGCGCATGTCGAATTCCTGCGCGGGGTGAAAAACCCGCTCGGCATGAAGGTCGGCCCGACGCAGGAGCCGGACGATTTGCTGCGCATTCTCGACGTGCTGAACCCGGACAACGAGGCCGGGCGCATCACCCTGATAAGCCGCATGGGTGCCGACAAGGTGGAGACCAAACTCGCGCCGCTGGTGCGTGCGGTGCAGAAAGAAGGCCGCAAGGTCGTGTGGCTGTCCGATCCGATGCACGGCAACACGATCTCTACCGTCAACAAGCTAAAAACCCGCAATTTCGATGCGATTTTGGCGGAGGTCCGCGGCTTCTTCGACGTGCATCAGGCCGAAGGTTCTTGGGCCGGCGGTGTACATGTCGAAATGACTGGCCAGGACGTCACCGAATGTACCGGCGGCGCGCATAAGCTAACCGAAGCCAATCTAACCGAGCGTTACGAAACCTTTTGCGATCCCCGCTTGAACGCGGAACAATCGCTGGAGTTGGCGTTCCTGGTGGCAGGGGAATTGAAGGAACGCCGGATGCCGGTCAGCCCCTTGGCCGTCGCGGCGCAATAACCCCATGGACACCGAAGCGGTGCGGCTGGAAGCGGATATTTCTGCCCGCACCGACAGTTATTTCAATCGCACCAAGAGAATTGTCGGCGATTTCGGCGATTGCACGGTGACCTATGCTGTGTTTCTTCGTCGTCCGGTGATTTGCGCGCCGCGCTTAATGCTCGACTGGGTGCGCACCGTTGCCGCCGCGCGCGGTCAGGCAATCGATATCGATCTAATGTACCGAGAAGGCGCCTGGGTCGGGGCGGGGGAGCCGATTGTCTACCTCACCGGCAGCATGATCGCTCTGTCTGACATGGAAACCTTGCTTCTCCAAAAAATCGGCGCGGCCAGCGTGGCGGCGCATAACGCGTATCAGATGTGCCTCGCTTTGCCGCAGGTGGCGTTCTTGGCGATGGATGCGCGTCACTGTGCCGGGGCCGAAATGCAGGACACGATGGCCTACGCTGCCTCGGTCGGCAGTGCCGCCGCCGTGGCAGAGGGTGCCAAGGGTTTCGTCGGTAATGCCAACGATGGCACCGCGCATTATTTCGGCTGCCCTAAGGGGTTGGGAACGATGCCGCATTCGTTGATCGGCTATGCCGGCTCGACCTTGCGCGCCGCCGAAATGTTCCGCGAGACATACCCGGATGAGCCGATCACCGTACTTGTGGATTACTTTGGCAAGGAAATAACCGACGCGCTCGCTGTTTGCGCGCGTTTTCCCGAACTGGCCGCTGCCGGACAATTGGCGTTCCGGCTGGACACGCATGGCGGGCGCTTCCTGGAGGGATTGGATCCTGCCGAGAGCTATGCCGTGCTCGAACGCCATGCGCCGGGTGCGATCCGCCGCTATCGCAGCGAAACGGAACTGCGCTACCTCGTGGGCACCGGCGTATCGGCCGCCGCGATCTGGCGCTTTCGGGAGGCGCTGAACGACGCCGGCTACGACAAGGTGCGCATCGTCGCGTCGTCGGGTTTCGGTACTGACAAATGCCGGGTGATGCACGATGCGCATGCCCCGATCGACGTGGTGGGAACCGGCAGTTTTATCCCGGATATCTGGGGCGAGACCTACGCGACGGCCGACATCGTCGCGTATAACGGTGTGCCGATGGTCAAAGTCGGGCGGGAATTCCTGCTGCGCAAGAACGGGGCGCGGCGCAAAAGCGGGGGTTAACGTGGCCCTGGCGGTCGGTCGTCCTCGGACACGATGGTTTCGTCTTAGACGCCTTGGTAGAATCCGGTCAGCGGAATTGAAATACCGATCTCCGGCATAGGCAGCTCGTCGTCGTTCATGAATGTCTTGGCCAGTATTCGATCGCCGGAGCGGACGTAGACCATTGCGGCGAGGGCGTTTTGTTTCAGGACGATGTAGCGCTCGATCGTAAGCGTTGCGGCGCCCCCACATTGTATCCCGGCCAGGTCCCATGATCTTCTTA
>JBAXFK010000415.1:0-2435 GCA_037139955.1 Rhodospirillales bacterium | reverse complement strand
GTATACCGTATCGGCGAGTTTGGCGTTCTTGGTGGTGCCGCTGACGTTACTGTTCCGGCCGGGGGTCGCAGGACGGCGGGGATGAGATTTCGGTTGACTGAGCAGGTCGCTGTGAGTTAGTTATAATGACTATTCACAAGGATCGCTTCCCGTATGCCCAACCGCCCTTTCGGTTTCGACACGCTCGACATTCCCGCCTTCCTCTCGACCGAGGGCGCCGAAACCCTCGGCCTCGACGCGGTCGAAATACCGGCCATCCTAGTGCCCGAAGGCGGCAACCCGCCGGTCGGCGATTGGGTGAATGTGGGGGTTGTCATGCACCCGCGCCAGCGAAGCGGTTCGGACGCGACGGAACAACCTACAGCCCCACCGGAGCAATGCGATAGGCGGGTGGGACTGGCGGTACCCACCACCCGCTTCCGCCTGGGCACCGGTCTTCCAACGAATCATGGATCGCGGATCGATCCGGTCGCGGTTGGCATGAAGACATGGCGTGGCATGGCGACGGACAAACCCCGTTAAGCGACGCCGGTATCGACAAATAAGCCCCAATTTGGCGTCGCTCGCCAACCTCGGCTAACCTCCTGTGCGACACGCAACGGGGGAAATAATGGCTATCAACATCAAGCGTTTGGTCTATTTCGAGGAATTCATGGACCCCACGGCGGCTCGCATTTTAGATGCGCAGCCGGAAATCGAGCTCGTGCGCCTCGAATACGCCTCCCCCGTCGACGACAACTGGGCAGAAATGAGCCGTACGCTCGGCTATCAAACCCAATCGCGGGTGGAGTTGAAAGAACCCTGGTTCGCGAACGCCAACATGATCGCCCGCTGCCCCAATCTATTGGCCGTCAGCTCCACCGGCGCGGGTTACGACATGGTGGACGTCGAAGACTGCACCAAGGCCGGCGTTATCGTTTGTAACCAATCCGGCACCAACAAAGAAGGTGTGGCCGAACACGCGCTCGGGTTGATGCTGGCACTGTCGAAGAAAATCGCGACTGCGGATCGCGCCATGCGGAAGGTCGAAGACCTCGTTCGCCGCAATTACCAGGGTAACGATATCAAGGGGAAAACCCTCGGCGTTGTCGGCATCGGCAACATCGGCTCCCGCCTGTCCGACATTTGCCGCGCCGCGTTCGGCATGACGATCCTGGCCTACGACCCGTACTTGACCAAAGAGCAGGTCGCAGCACGCGGCGCCGAGCAAGTGGGGTTGATCGAACTTATGCAACGATCCGATTACGTGTCGGTGCATTGCCCCCGTACCAAGGAAACTTTCGGCATGCTGGGCGCCGAGCAGTTCGCGGCGATGCAACCGCATGCGTATTTTATCAATACGGCACGTGGTGGCATTCATGACGAAGCGGCATTGGCGGATGCCCTGAACGAAGGCCGATTCGCTGGCGCCGGGCTCGATGTGTTCCTGCAAGAACCGCCACCGCTCGATCATCCGTTATTGGCGATGGACAACGTTATCGTCACCCCGCACAACGCTGGCGTGACAGACGAATCGATTCTGGAAATGTGCACCGCCACCGCCCATCAATGGATCGGCATTTTCGAGGGGCGCGTCCCCCCGAGAATCGTAAACCCCGAGGCTTGGCCGCTATATTCCAAGCGCTTTGCCGAAATCGTCGGACACGCCCCGGATCCCCTGCCATGAGTCCCCTCGGCTTGCTGCTGGCAACGATGGAGCCTCCTCCCGCGATGGAGGAGGAGTACCAGGATTGGTACGATACCGAGCATTTCCCGGAGCGCCGGGATTGCGAGGGGTTCCTGACCGCCGGCCGTTATATCTGCCTAGATGGGTGGCCGAAATATCTGGCGCTTTACGACCTAGCGGATACGAATGTTCTGCAAGGCGAGGCCTATGCCGCCATTGCCGTGCGGAAATACTCGCCCTGGACCCATCGCATCATGGCCAAAGTCTGGGGGCAATATCGCGCGGACGCTCGGCAAGTTTATCCGGGCAACGCCAAAATGGGCGACAATGGCCGAGCGGCGCGGGTGGCACTCTGGCGCTTTCGTGGCGCCCCGGAAGCGGCGCAGGCAGAGATTGTTGCCGGTTTGACGGCGCACTACGGGGATAAGCCGGAAACCGCGCAGTTCCGCCTGTTTTTCACCCAACAACCCGATGGCAGCAGCGATTTCATCGCTTTGGTGGAATTGCGCACGCCCCGTATCGGCGAAACAAGTTCGGTCGCAGCGTTCGGCGACGCCGCGCGCTACATCGATCTTGTGAACGTCTACGTCCCCTACACCCGCCGTTCCGAGGGTTCGTTTCCGACTCAGAAGTGAAGTTTAACGACTGATTTTTTTGTCGGGGATGCCGGAAACAAATGGCATTCCGATGCATCCCCGATAAGTTAATTTCTAGGTAACTGCCCAGGTCGGCGGCCATTAGCCCGCGCTTGACACGCGACTCGGGGCAC
>JBAXFK010000414.1:0-2446 GCA_037139955.1 Rhodospirillales bacterium | reverse complement strand
GGGGGAGGGCAGGGCGGGGAGGCCGAAGCGGGAGAAGATGCGACGGGCAGGATAGACAACGCGGTTACGCTGGCGGATCCTTAAAACCGGCACTGCATCGAACAGGATGTTCGCTGTCCGCTCGATCTTTGGCGGGGACGGATAGCGGCCACCGCCAAACCGACAACAGGAATACTGCCGCCGCTGGCACGGACACCGTAAGCGACAACACCGCCGCCGCGCCCAATAAAGGCACGGACAACATCCAGCAGCCCGCGACCGCACCCAGCGTCCACAGCACCGGGTGGGCAGCGATCCGCTCCGAGGCAAGCCAGCATGCGACGCAGCCGATAGCCACCATCGGCGACGAGTAAACGGCCAATACGCCCGCCCACTCCATGCCATCCCAGAAGGCGTCGCCGTAGCCGGCGATCCCGCCGGCTAGAAGCAATCCGAACGCCCAAGCTGCGATAACCTGGAGGGCGAGCCTCAATTCAACCCCCCATAAGTTCCCGCCTTACCAGACCGCCCGGCAGCGCGCCGGTGGCCACGCCGTTGCGATAGGTAATTTGTCCCGCTTTGATCGTCGCCGCATAGCCGCGCGCCTTCTGCATCAGGCGGCGCCCGCCCGCAGGGAGGTCGACCACCATCTCCGGCCGTTCCAGATCGAGATTGGCGAAATCGATGATATTGATGTCCGCTTTCATGCCCGGTGCCAGCACACCGCGATCGGTCAGCCCGGCGAAGGTCGCGGGCACTTTAGTCTGGCGGCGCACCAGATCGTGCAGCGGCATCCGGTCTTCGCCTCGGTCGCGGCCCCAGTAGCTGAAAAGGAAGGTAGGGAACGACGCGTCGGAGATGAACGCCACGTGTGCGCCGCCGTCCGATAAGCCGGGGATCACGTGCTCTTTGCTATACATGACCTTCACAGCTTCCAGGTCGTAGTTCGCGTAGTTCACGATGCAGGCGAAGATGAAGCCTTTGCCGTCATCGTCGATCAGCATGTCATAGGCGATTTCCTGCGGCGTTACACCCTTGCGGGCGGCGATCGCGGCAATCGAGTCTTCCTTGGCCGGGGTGTAGTTCAACGGGTTTGTGAAGGCGAACATGCGCTCGAACCCGACGCGCACGAACAGCGACCAAGTGTTGAATTCCCAGGGGTCGTCGGACAGGATTTTGGCGCGGATGGTCGGATCGCGCATAGTCGCGACGCGCTCTGCCAGTGGAAGGTCGGCGATCGAACGATAGGTGCGCGTGCCGCCGAAGGGATTCTGCGAACCGGTCAGGCCGAGCAATGCGCCGATCGGTCTCGGCGGTGCGACGCAGCGGATCGGCAGCCCGTCGGCGGCGGCTTGTTCGGATAGGGACAACAGGTCTTTCCAGGCCTCGGTGCGATCGTGGCGTTGGTTGAGGGAGAACACCAACGGCCGGCCGGATGCGTCCATGATCCGGCGCACCATGGCGAATTCGGTGGCGGGGTCGGGCGTGTTCCAGTCCGATGTCATCTCGATCATGCCCCAGCCCGCGTCTTTTAGGCCCATGGCAATTCCCATCAGCTCGTTCTCGTGCGCTCGGATGGTTGGCGTATTGTCGCCTGCGAGGGTTTTGTGGGCGATCGTGCGGGAGGTCGAGAACCCCCAAGCGCCGGCGCGCACGGCCTCGGCCGCCAGTTCGCGCATGCGGGCAATGTCTTCTTGGTTGGCGTCTTCCAGCGCCATGGCACGATCGCCCATGACGTAGACCCGCAGCGGCGCGTGCGGCAGTAGCGCGCAGAAATCGATGTCGTGCTTGCGGCGTTCCAGCGCGGTCAGATACTCGCCGAAGCTTTCCCACGAGAAGTCGAGGCCCTCGCTGATCGATGGACCGGGCAGATCCTCCACGCCCTCCATCAGCGCGATGACCGCGTCCTGGGTGTCTGCTTTCACGGGAGCGAAGCCGACTCCGCAATTGCCCATCACGACGGTGGTGACGCCATGCCAGGACGATGGTGCCAGATGGGAATCCCACATCGCTTGCCCGTCGTAATGGGTGTGGATGTCGACGAAGCCAGGGGTGACCGCTAGCCCAGCGGCGTCGATTTCCTCTGTCCCCGAGCCGGATACCGATCCGACAGCGGCGATTTTGCCGTCTTTGACGGCGATGTCGCCGGTATAGGGGGCTCCCCCGTTACCATCCATGATGGTGCCACGGCGGATAACAATATCGTATCGATCGGACATGGAGGTTCGGTCCTGTTGCTGGTTCGCCGCAGTGTCGCTCTCAGGCGGTCGGAGGTCAAACCGAGGAAGCCAGTGCCCCTCGCAACACCTTGCGCATCGATTCTGGCAATCGCCCGTTAGCGCGTCCGAGTCATTTTTCACGATAATTCACGATATACTCGCATATGCCGATCGCTTATTCACGCTAGCCAGTCTGTTAGCGCTCAATAGGAATGTCCCCTCCGTGCCCAATTAGAATGTCCCCTTTT
>JBAXFK010000413.1:0-2458 GCA_037139955.1 Rhodospirillales bacterium | reverse complement strand
GGTGACCAGCAGGGCGACACCCGCCAGCAGCGGCGTTCCGGAAAGGGCAAAGGCGATCACCCCCACGAGATAGGCCGCCGTCCCGCCGACATAGGCGCGGGCATGCCAGCCCGGCACCAGCCACAGCGCCAGCAGGAGAGCGCCGGCAAAGGCGCCGACGCCGTCGACGCTGGTGAGAAGGCCGACGCCTTCCGGCCCCAGGCGCAACTGGTCGCGGCCGATCACCGGGATCATGCTGGTGAAGGGCCAGGCGAAGACGTTGTAGATGATCGTCACCACCATGATCGCGCCGAGGCGGCGATCGGCCATGACAATGGCCACGCTCTCCCGGGTGCGGGCGAACACCGCGCCCGATCCGGGCGTGGCCGGCATGCGGCTGCGCACGGCCAGCGTGGCGGCGATGGCCGTCGCGTACATCGCCACGCTGAGCGCGAAGGCGCCCTCGATGCCGACCCCGGCCAGCAGCAGGCCACCCACGGCGGGGCCGACCATCCGGCTCGCATTGGCGGCGCCGACATCGAATGCCATGGCGGTGGCCATGCGGTCGCGGCCCACGACCTCGCCCATCATCGTGCGCCGCAGCGGATTGTCGGTGGCCCAGCCCAGGCCGTTAACGAAGCTCGATAGTGCGAGGTGCCAGACCTCCAAGTTGCCGGTATATGCGAGAGCACCCAAGATCGCGGAATTGCCGCCCATCGACAACACGACGCAGATCAACGTCGTCCGCCGCTCGATCCGCTCCGCCCAGGCCCCGAGGAAGGCGCCGAACAATCCCATCGGCAAGAGCCGCAACATCGTCATCATGGACACGAGGAAGGCCGAGTTCGTGCGCTGGTAGACCACGACGCCCACGGCGACGGTTTCCAGCCAGCGAACGACGAACACCACCAGCCCTACCGACCATAACCGCCAAAAATCGGCGAACTCCGGGCGCAACAGGCGGCGCACCGGCGACGTGGCGGTGGTTTGAGCAGCGGCCAAAATAGTTATTCCTCCCAATCCTAGCCAATGCACCACGATCGGCCGTACCAGCACCAGGGCCGATGGCGTATTGCAGCATGGCGCCAACCGGGGGACGATAGGTCGAGATCGACAAGGGAGTGCCGAAATGACCGGACGGGTAGCAATGGTGCCGCTGGAGCGGGCGCAAGAACTGGGTGCTGAAATCGGCCTTCCCGCGCCGATGACCACGCGATCGGCCTTTCGCACGCTTGCCAACAATCCACCGTTGCTTAAGGCCGTTTTCGGCCAACTCAGCACCCTTTTGCTGCACAATACTTTCGACACCAGATTGCGCGAACTGATGATCATGCGCATCGGCTGGGTCACTGGGTCGGTCTACGAATGGACTCAGCATTGGCGTGTCGCCACCGTCGCGGGCATCCCGCCCGAGGACCTGCTGGCCGTGCGAGACTGGCAGAATTCCGACCGCCTTTCCGCCGCGGACAAGGCAATTTTGCAAGCGACCGATGAGTCGCTGGCCGGCAAAACCGTGTCCGATGCCACCTGGGCCGAGTGTGTGAAACACATCTCGGACCCGGCCCAGCAAGTGGAATTCATCGTGGCTATGGGTAACTGGACCATGTTCTCCATCCTGCTGCGCAACCTTAAAATCCCGGTCGAAGACGGCGTCGCCAGTTGGCCGCCGGATGGTGCCGTCCCTGCGAACGCGGAGGCCTGAGCCATGGCACGCACCATCGCCGCCGGCATCGGCATCATGGAGTTTCCGTTCGACACGACCGACGGATTCTGGAAATGGGTCGATCTATGCGAATCTGGCGGAATTGACTCGATCTGGCAGACTGACCGTCTGATCAGCAAGCAACCCATCCTTGAGTGCATGACGGCACTCGCCGCCATCGCCGGGCGAACGAAGCGAATCAAGTTCGGGGTCAACGTCGTGTCGGTCGCTATGCGAGACCCCGTGTTGTTGGCCAAGCAATGCGCCACCCTGGACTTTCTGTCCGGCGGCCGTCTGCTGCCGGGTTTCGGTATCGGTAGCCCGCGCGGGCCGGAGTGGACTGCGATGCACCTCGATCCCAAGACACGCGGTCGGAAAACCGACGAAGCTTTAGAAATTATTGCCCGGCTTTGGACCGGCGAGAAGTTGAACTATCCTGGTAAGTACTTCCAACTGACCGGAGCCTCCATCGCGCCGCTTCCAGTGCAGCCCGATTTGCCGATGTGGATTGGCGGTTCCTCCTATGCCGCGATCAAGCGCACCGCGCTGGTTGGCACTGGCTGGCAATCCGGCGCGGAAACGCCGGAAACCGTTGGTAAAGTCATCGCTGCCATTAAAGAAGCCGTGGTCGCTGCCGGCCGGTCCATCGATGAGGACCATTACGGTGCGGCATTGGCATACCGTTTCGGGTCCTGGAGCGATTCCGGTATGAACAAGCTGGCCGAGGCCTATGAATCTCGCACCGGCCGCGACGCGCGCGAGGCTTTCGCCATCGGG
>JBAXFK010000412.1:0-2484 GCA_037139955.1 Rhodospirillales bacterium | reverse complement strand
GTTGGCGCGTTCTTGATGTTCGATCCTGCCCTCGCCGCCGCCACGCTGCACCGCATGCGGCGGGATCGCCGGTCGGTGCTGCCATTCCCGGGTGCGCCGTCCACGGTGGCGGAAGGCGCATTGGTCCAAGTCGCGCTGGCCGGGTCGGTCGGGGCGTCGTCCCCCGCCGGGTTCAAGATCGGTGCGACCGGCAAGCGGATGCAGGAATACCTCGGCCTGAGCGGCCCGGCGGCGGGTTTCATGGAAGCCGGTAACGTCTATCGCGGTTCCGCCGATCTTCGTTTCGACGCGTTCGTCAAGCCGGGCGCGGAGTGCGAAATCGCGGTGCGCCTGTCCCGCGATTTGCCGCCGGGTGTCTATGGGATCGAGGATGTTGCCGATGCGGTGGGGGAGGTGCTCGCCGGGGTCGAAATTGTCGAGAACCGTTACGATGACATTGCGACCTTGGGCACGCCGACATTGATCGCCGACCAAGTGTATCATTGCGCTGCCGTAGTGGGCATGGGCGGGGCCGACTGGCGCGCATTGGATTTGACGGCCTTGGTTGGGCAGATTTCGGTGGACGGGGTCGTGCGCGACCGGGGCGTGTCGTCCGATCTAATGGGGCACCCCTTCGCGTGTTTGGCTTGGCTCGCGGGGTCGGAGGTCGTGGCGGCGTTCGGCGGCTTGAAAGCCGGGCAGACGGCAATGCTGGGAAGCGTTACGCCACCGGTTTGGTTGGATGCGCCGGGAACGGTGGAAGTCGTGTTCGCAGGCCTGGGCCGCGCCGGGGTGCGGTTGGGGTAGGGCGGTTTCGGCGCGGTGCAGTGTCGCTATTGAACTGCCCGGGAATCGATGCCACGTTGCCAACGATGAAGGGTTTCATCTCCTACGCCCACGAAGATGGCGCCATGTTTCGGGAGGTGTACAAGCACCTGATGCCGATCGCGCGGCATTACGGCATCGATTTCTGGACCGATACGAAGCTTCGTACCGGCCAGGACTGGAACGGCGCTATCGCCAAAGCCATATCGGAGGCCGATGTTTTCGTCGCGCTGGTCAGCTTTGAATCGCTGTACAGCGACTACATCGCGACCAAGGAGCTGCCGGCAATACAAACCCGCGCCTCGGCGAATGGGGGATTGATTCTGCCGGTGCTGCTCAACCGTTGCTTATGGCAATACCACTTCTCCGCCTCGCAAGTTGCACCGGTCTGCGATGGGCGTCTGCTGCCGATCTCCGACTGGCCGAAGTCGCAGGACGGATACCACGCCACCAGCGTGCAAATCGCCGACGCCATCCAGCGCTATTACCCCAAAGCATCCACGCCATGACCGGCGCGAACCCCTTGCCGCTCGGACGGCAACGCGAAATCGCGGTGCAAGCAGCGCTGGCGGACCTCGCCCCATTATTGCAGACGTTGCGCGCGGCGCTGCCGCTGGTGAACGATGCGGCACTACGCCCCCACATCGATCGGCTCCGCGACTTCGCGGACAGTGCCGAATTGGTGCTAGAGCGCCGGAGCGGCACCACCGACCAAGCCTTGATCGACGACATCGCGACTTTGTTCGGCAACCTCTTGCAAGTCGGCTTGCCCGCGAAAGATGCGGATATGGGCTTCACGGCCGGATTGGCGGCGGTCAATGGCGCCCAAGGCCAAATCGCGATAGCGCTGACGTGCATCGTGACGGCGGGCAACGACCTGGGGCTGCGTCCGAGCCAACCGGAAATCGCGCAGATCGGCATCGTCAAACTGTCGAGGGTATCGCTGGCCGGCCAACTGGCAGCGCTGGAGAAGCGGCTGGACGACGTGGCGGCGGTGTTGGATCGGTTAGAATCCACCAACGCCGCAACCCAGATCGGTCTGGTAAATTTTTATGTGGGGGAGATGCGGGTCGAGGCCAATCTGGCAAAGCTATCCCTGACCATCGGCGACACCGGCATCGACTTCGCCAGCCTCACCCGAGCGGTGGAGGCGATGGTCCGCTTGACCGGCGATTTCGTGTCCACCCTGCGCGGCTGGGCCGCGCGCGTCGCGGCGCCCATCCGCGCGGCAGGGGATGCTTTGCTTCGCCCGGTGCGGCGAGTCGTGCGCGGGGTGCGTGCGGCCGTCGGCTGGATGGCCCGTAAGCTCCGCTCGGCCGGGCAGCACGCGGATGCCGCGCCGCCGGCCGATTTCAGCTTGGATGCGGTGGAGGCATTGATTCTGGCCAGCAAGAAAATTCCGCCGGCCTGGATACCATTCGTTACGAAATTGAACTTGAATTTTTCCGGCCTGATCGACGCGACGCCGCTCGCCGATCTGACCGCGCTGGAAATCCTCTATCTGAGCCGAACACAGGTGATCGACGCGACGCCGCTCGCCGGTCTGACCGCGCTGCAACGCCTCGATCTGAGCGGCACACAGGTGATGGACGCGACGCCGCTCGCGGGTCTGATCGCGCTGCAAAGCCTCGATCTGAGCGGCACACAGGTGATGGACGCGACGCCGCTCGCGGGTCTGAT
>JBAXFK010000411.1:0-2487 GCA_037139955.1 Rhodospirillales bacterium | reverse complement strand
TGATTCCCGGCTTGATCAACACCCATCATCATTTTTACCAGACATTGACTCGGGCGACGCCGGCCGCATTGGATCGGGAGTTGTTCCCTTGGCTGACGGCGCTTTATCCCGTTTGGGCGCGCCTGACACCTGCGGCATTGGATGCCGCCGCGACTGTCGCACTGGCGGAATTGCTGCTGTCCGGTTGCACGACCACGACCGACCATCACTACGTTTTCCCGCTGGGTTTGGAAGATGGCATCGATATCGAGATCGCAGCGGCACGGCGTTTGGGTATCCGCACCGTGATGACGCGGGGGTCGATGAACCGGTCCCAGCGCAATGGCGGTTTGCCGCCCGACAGCGTGGTACAAGACGAGGACACCATTCTCGCCGACAGCGCGCGCTTGATCGCTCGGTATCACGACCGTTCGCCCGATTCGATGACCCAGATTGCGCTGGCGCCCTGCTCGCCGTTCAGCGTCACGACGTCGTTGATGACCGCCACGGCGGCATTGGCCGCGCGGGAAAATGTCCGGCTGCACACGCATCTCGGCGAAACAATCGACGAAAACGCCTTCTGCGAAGCGACCCTCGGATGCCGGCCGCTCGATTACCTGGAACAATGCGGCTGGCTGCACGATCGAACTTGGCTTGCACATGGAATCCATTTCGACGCCAGCGAAATCGCGCGTCTGGCCAAAGCTGGAACGACCGTCAGCCATTGCCCGTGTAGCAACCAGATTCTCGCCAGCGGGCACTGCCCGGTCTGCGATATGGAAGATGCGGGGATGCGCGTTGGCCTGGGTGTCGACGGATCGGCGTCGAACAACGCGTCCAATCTAATGCAGGAAGTCCGAGCGGCGTTCTTACTGCAGCGCACGCATTACGGGGTTGAGCGGGTGAGCCACCGCGATGCCTTGCGTTGGGCGACCGAGGGTTCGGCCGCTTGTATCGGACGACCGGAACTGGGACGGATCGCGGTCGGCGCACAGGCGGATTTGGCCTTGTTCCGGCTGGACGAGCTGCGCTTTTCCGGCGCTCGCGATCCGTTAGCAGCGTTGGTCCTGGCCGGAGCGCATACGGCCGATCGTGTGATGGTCGCCGGCCGTTGGGTCGTGCAAGATGGCGCGATCCCAGGCTTGGATATCGCCGCCCTGATACATCGCCATACCGAGGCCTCGATCCGGTTGCACGCTGCTGTTTAAAGCAGAGCGAATGCGAACGCGTGAATCTGGTTAATCAAACACAGAGTTAGAGCGCATGGTGCGCATGCCAATGCCGAGCGATATCGACGCGCCGTGTCACCCAGACCCGGTCGTGCGCTGCGACGTAATCTAGGAACCGTTCCAGCGCGGCGGCTCGGCCCGGCCGCCCGGTTAGCCGGCAATGCAAGCCGACCGACAGCATGCGCGGGCAGTCGGCACCCTCCCGGTACAAGACGTCGAAACTGTCTTTCAGATAGGCGAAGAACTGATCGCCGCTGTTGAAGCCTTGAGCGGTGGCGAAGCGCATGTCGTTGGCATCAAGGCTATAGGGCACGACCAAAAACGGCCCCTTCGGGCCCACGATCCAGTACGGCAAATCGTCGGCGTAGCTGTCGGCGGAATACAGAAATCCGCCCTCCGCCATCACGATATCGGTCGTGTTCGCCGAACCGCGACCTTGGTAGAAGCCCAAGGGACGGCAGCCGGTCGCCTGGGTGTGGATGCGGATCGCCTCCAGTATATGGGCGCGTTCGTCGGCTTCCGAGAAATCCTTGTATTCGATCCATTTAAGACCGTGGCTGGCGATTTCCCAATCGGCTTCCTTCATTGCAGCCACTTGCTCCGGCCCGCGCATCAGCGCATGCGCAACGCCGAACACCGTGACGGGCATATTTCGCGACGTGAACGCCCGCCAGAGGCGCCAAAACCCCGCTCGGGCACCGTATTCGTACATCGACTCGATATTCATGTGGCGCTGACCAGGCCACGCCGACGCACCAACGACCTCCGACAAGAACGCCTCGGAGGCGGCGTCGCCGTGCAATATGTTGTTTTCGCCGCCTTCTTCGTAATTGATCACGAATTGCACTGCGATACGGGCATCGCCAGGCCAACGCGGCGACGGCGGTTCGCGGCCGTAGCCCAGAAGATCGCGCGGATAGTCCAACGATGGGTCGTGCATGCAAACGGTCTCCGCGTGTGGTTCGGCGTGCGGCATTTTGACCGAAGTCATCGCTCCGGTCACAGAAAATCGTCGGTTGCGTTCTGCGCTGGCCGGTTCGAGCGGAACGCGGTAAAGGCCGCTCCAACGCCTCTATGCGAAGGACCTTCCATGCGCCGCCGCGACCTGTTGACGACCGCTCCCTCGATCGCCGCCGCCACGTCTTTGTCGATGCCTGCTTTGGCACAAGCGCAAAAGCCGCTGCGATTCATTCCGCAGGCCAATCTGACGGCGCTCGATCCGATCTGGACCACGGCCGTCATTACCTACAATCACGCCTACATGGTGTACGACCTGTTG
>JBAXFK010000410.1:0-2514 GCA_037139955.1 Rhodospirillales bacterium | reverse complement strand
GAAATGGCCGCACGATCTGCGTCGCCGCCCATCTCGATACCGTCTTCCCCGCCGGCACCAACCTGAAAGTGCGACGGGAGGGCACCAAACTCTTCGCCCCCGGCATCGGCGACGACACACGCAGCCTCGCGGTCATTCTGGGTTGGCTAAGGGCGCTGGACGCCGCCGGGATTTCGACCCGCGACGATATTTTATTCGTCGCCGATGTGGGCGAAGAAGGCTTGGGCGACCTGCGGGGCATGCGGCATCTGTTCACACAGGGCCGCTACAAGGACCGCATCGGCGCGTTCATTACCGTCGATAGTCCGAACATGGAGAAAATCGTGACCGGCGGCGTCGGGTCGAAGCGCTACAAGGTCACGTTCAAAGGGCCGGGCGGGCATTCCTACGGTGCTTTCGGCATCGTCAACCCGATGTTCGCGATGGCCGACGCGGTGGCGCGCTTGCGGCGGGTCGATGTGTCGGCGAAGCCCAAAACCACCTTCAGCGCCAGCGTGACCGGCGGCGGCACATCGATCAATGCCATTCCCGACAGTGTTTGGACCGACTTCGATCTGCGATCCGAATCCCCCGAAGCGCTGGACCGGCTCGAAGCCGAACTCTTTGCCATCGTCGAAGCCGCCGTCGCGGCGGAAAATGCCGTGCGATCCGTGCATAACGGTGCGATTTCCGCCGATATCCTGAAAATCGGCGACCGCCCGGCCGGTCATACGGCCGAAACGAACGAACTACCCCGTTTCGCTGCGGCCGCTTTGGCCGCGCACGGCATCGAAACCAGTTTCGAATACTCGTCCACCGACGCCAATATCCCCATGAGCCTGGGAATACCGGCGATCAAAATCGGCTCCGGCGGCACCGGAGGCCGTCAGCATTCGTTGGAGGAATGGATCGATGTAGAAAAGGAAGCCAGCCTGAACGGCATGGCCGCCGGGCTGGCAACGATCTTGGCAGTAGCGGGGATGGTTTAACAGTCCTCATCCGCCACGCCGATCACCTTATCCCGCACCATCGCCGCAATCTCATCCGCGCTATATCCGTGCTCGGCCAACACATCGCGGGAATGTTCGCCGACGCGGGGCGCATGGGCACGCTTCGATCCGCTCACCAACGGCGGCAGACCCGGAATGTTAGGCATCGGCACCAGTTCGGCAATGCCCGGCTGGGCCAGCCACGCCATGATCCCGGTGGCAGCGACTTGTTCTTCCCTGAGGAATTCTTCGTAGCTGTTCACCCGCCCGTTCATGATGCCGCGCGCAGTCAGCCGCTCGCTCAACCATTCCGTGGTGCGGGATTTTATAACCGGGCGGACGATGTCCAGCAGTTCGTCCAAATTGTCGCCACGGGCTTTGTGAGTCGAATAGCGTTCGTTGCCGAATAAGTCCATCCTGTCGATAGCCTCACAGAACGGTTTCCAGTCGGTGGGACGCACCATAGTAATGTTGATCTGCCCGTTCGAGGTATTGAACACCCCGTTCGGCATCGATGTGCGCTGCGCCGTGCCGCGTTCCAGGTAATTCGCGATCAGCCGGATCACCGATAGCATCGCGCCGCCATGCATCAGGCTGAGTTCGATATAACGGCCCTTTTTGACCTCTTGTTCCCGCCGGACATACAACGATGTCGAAATGGCTTGAAAGCCGAGCAGACCGGAGAACATGTCGATGAGCGAGATGGCGATGCGGTGGGGATGGTTGTCGTGCTCGCCCTTGTTCTCGGTCACGATGCCGGTAAAAGCTTGCAGGACCGGATCCATTGCCGGACGCGCGGCCAGCGGACCGTTCTGCCCAAAACCGGAGATCGAGTAATATAGAATGCCAGGGTTCTTCGCGCTGACGGCATCGTAGCCGAAGCCGTAACGGGCGATGGTGCCGGGTTTGAAGCCCTCCATGAACACATCGGCGCCATCGATCATGCGCCAAAGGATTTCCTTGCCCTTGTCGGTCTTCAGATCGAGCGCCAGCGCCCGCTTGCCCATCGTTCCGTAGAACGAAAAGGCCGAGTGGTCGCCGTAGGTGCGGCCCAGAATGCGCGACCAATCGCCGCCGTTATGCGGGGTTTCGATCTTGATGACGTCCGCGCCGTGCTGCGCCAACATCATGGCGCAAGACGGGCCGGCGACGCCGCCAGTTAGATCGATCACTTTCAGGCCGGCGAAAGCCGCGTCGTAGTCCATGGTTCGTTCCTCCGATTCAGGCCGATATTACCGCGCGTCTCGGCGGTCGCAAATCCGTCACATCGTGGCGCCGAGGACCCAAGGCGCGAACTCGGCGCCGCCGAAGTCGAAGGACTCGCTTTTGGTCTGCTCGCCGGAGGCAACGCGCAGGATCAAATCGAAGATGCGGGCACCGCATTCCCGCACCGTCTCATCGCCATCGGCAATGGTGCCGCAATTCACGTCCATATCGTCCTCGATATGTTTGAACATGGGCGTGTTGGTGGCCAGCTTGATCGACGGGGCCGGTTTGCAGCCGAAGACGCTGCCGCGTCCGGTCGTGAAGCACACCAGATTGGCGC
>JBAXFK010000409.1:0-2530 GCA_037139955.1 Rhodospirillales bacterium | reverse complement strand
GATGTTGGTCGCGGTGGGCGGCGGGTGGCTGGCATTCCGGGTGACCGGCTCGTTGCAGGCGACGTTCATCGTGTTGGGAGCGGCGCTGGTGGTTTACGGGGGGATGCTCGCTACGGCGATCCGTGCCGGAGTTTGGTTTCGCGGTCGGTAGGGTGTCGGTACAAAAGTATTCATTGCCACATTCAAATTACGTCCCCGCAATTTGCCTATTGCGAGGTTTGGCGTCGGGCGACTCCCAGAATCGCCAATAGCGAACCGCCAAGTAGAAAAGTGCCGCAGCCGGGCAAGAAATTGCGTTGGAGGGTGATGCTTTACCGGCGGGTACACCCGAACCCCTGAAATCGCTTCGCTACCCTGCCAAAAACCGCGCCACCGCCGGCACCGATCGCATCGCCGCCAGTTCCGCCTCGTTCGGCAGCACGGGTCTGTCTCGGGTCGTGTTCACCATGCACAAGAACCCCATCGGCGCATCGCCCGAGGCGCGGAATTGATGCCAGGTCCAGGCGGGGATGGCGATCAGATCGTGTTCTCGCACGTCCCGCACTTCGGTGCCCAGCAGGCACTGGCCCCGGCCGCGGAAGATCATGACTGCGTGTGTATGTTCGTGCCGTTCCAGCGTGGAATAGCCGGCGGCGTCCATCTCGAAATACCGTAACTCGCATCCCAGCGACGAATCGTGGAAAAGCGTCTGGCGGGAGATATCCTTGAAAGGCGCGGTGCCATCCTGCTTGTAGGGCTGATAGGCCACGCCCTCCCACCGATAACCGCCGTCGGTGGGGCGAAACAAAGAAGGAGAGTCCATCGCATTTGCCTTACGTGTAGGGATGATCGGCCACAACCTTCGCGAACCGTGCTGCTTCTTCGGCAATGGCGTCCCGTGCCGCGAGGAGATTGCCGCCGATCAACAACATGGTGTCCGGTCCGTAGAAATCGAGGATTTCCGTCGTTCGTGCCAGCGTCATACCGCCGGCGGGGATGGGCAGGCTGTCGGCAGCGCGGGCGTTGTCGGCCAGACGGTGGCACGTCGCTTCCGAATAGCCGAACCGCCCTCCATAGCTAGGAAAAATCGCGCCGCCCGCCCCAAATGCGGGAAAGAGCTTCCCGATCAGCAGGTCCGGGGCGATGCGCGCTGCCCCGCCCAGCGCCGGGTGGGCGAACAAGACGACATCGGGGAACGCGTCCGCCAAACTCCGCATCGTCGAAAAACCCGCGATCGTGGGCGCCAGCATTGCGCAATCGAGCCCGCATTCCCGCGCTAACCGCAGTTGATCCCGCATCGTGTCCAAATTGCCCGACAGGCTGGGAATATAGCGTGTTGGATGCCCGGTCAGACGCACGGCTCGTGCGACAGCCTCGGCGACGGCGGGCACCCGCGCGGCGAAGGGGCTGTAGCGCTGATCGGCCAGACCATGGTCGTCCTTGATAAAATCCAAGCCGCCCAGCGCGAACCGTTCGGCCAGCACTGCCAGCCGCTCGACCGGCATGCCTAGGGGTTTCAGCGCCGACCCGGTAAAGGCGCGGCCTGCAACGCCCAGCCGAGACCGCAGCGCCTTCAACCCCTGGCGCACTCCACCGAACAGGGGCGGCATATCCACGTCATGGAGAAAAACGTCATCTTGCAAGGACGTGTTGCCGAACAGCATGTTCATGAACTGCCCGGCGTCGGTCCCGATTGTGTCCACGGCCAGTCCGATGCGGACCGAGAACAGCCCGTCGCCCACTGGCTCGATCGCCTCCACGACGCCGACGATATCGGACAGCACGGCGGGATCGTCGATCGCCTCGACCGGCATTTCGACGCTTTGCTCGACGGCGACTCCTCGGGCGCGGGCTTCGATCCCCGCCGCGTCGGCGCGGATGCGATAGGTGACGGAGAAGCGCCCGCTCATGCGCGCGGAATCACCAGAGCGTCGACGGCCACGGCGCCAGCGGCACCCAGGATCACGGGGTTGACGTCGATCGCCTCCAACCGGTCGCCGGCGGCTAGGGCCGCCCGCTGCAACGACATGAGCAGATCGACCAGCGCGGCCAACGTGCCCTCGTGCCGCCAGCGATGGCTCGCCAGCACCCGGCCGAGGCTGCTGTCTGCAAGCTTGGATTCTACGGCATCCCGGCCGACGGGGATCGGCCACATGGTGGCGTCGCCCAGCGCCTCGGCATAAATCCCACCCAGCCCTGCCAGCAAAACCAGCCCAACCCCATCGGCTCGGGTCACGCCCGCGATGGCTTCCAGATCGCCTTTGACCATCTTCTGTACGATGACGTTGGCGCAACCGAGTAGGGCATAGGCGGCTTCCAGCGACTGCGAGTCCGATAGGTTCACATGCACCAACCCCTGGTCGCTTTTGTGAGCCACGCCCTCGACCACACCTTTAAGCACCACGGGGTAGCCAACGGCGCGCGCCGCCGACAGCGCGTGCGCCAAAGACGGGCATTCGACAGTGGGCACGGCGCGGACGCCGAAGCCGAGCAGCAGATTGAGGCTTTCCGGCTCCGTTAGTTGCCGGTTGGGCATGGTCGGGGCGGGGGC
>JBAXFK010000408.1:0-2559 GCA_037139955.1 Rhodospirillales bacterium | reverse complement strand
AATAGGCGCCAACGTCACCCCAATGATGGCGGAAAGCAGGCATGTGTTGCTCTAGTTGCGAAGCAATGCCTGAAAGCCAAAGCTGCAAAAGTCAGAAGGCTGAAAACAGACAGTGAACATACAAATGATCAAACGTAATGCCCTTCAAACAGAAGGAGGGTGGCAAGCAGGGGACAACAGCCTTGGCACAGTTCTGCACCAAGGCTGAGCCCACACAGGCTTATACCAGCTTCAAATAGGCGCCAACGTCACCCCAATGATGGCGGAAAGCAGGCATGTGTTGCTCTAGCCGCTTTGCGGGCAGTCCACGCCAGAACGGCAGGTTGAAGGTAAGCTTGGTCGTCGTCCGTTTATATCCACTTATCGTGGCACCAAGGGCATCGTGCAGATCAGCAGCGTGGGCGGAGGCGTAGGCCTGCCAACCCGGGCAAGTGAACCACATGGTAAGGGCTGAACCCTGCGCAGATGGGGTCATGGTCACCCCGAACTGAGTGAGAAGTTGACGGGACACCACATGTCCGCCCCAGGGGCCGTCGCTAAAAGGCTGACAGACCAACGACTTATCCCGGTAGAATGCACTCTTTGCGTATCCCTGTTCGAAGATACTCCACAACGTGAAAAGCGGAGGGCACTTCATAACCAGCAGGTCAGTGACGGCATTTATCTCGTCGATCAGGTCGTCCCTGGTCGGCAGGGCGGCTACTGCGAGGTTCGAGGCGAGACCGACGGGCTGGGTAGGGGTGTTTGTTGGACGCGCGTGGTTGTGCGCGGCATTGATTACGTTTAACATGTTGATAAGCTGATATGGCTGCGATGCCGCACTATGCGACATTCGGCTGCGCTTTTACGGACAGCACTACGTTATACTTCAGGATTTTGTATTGTCAAGCGATCCGCAAAACCTGAATTCCGCGCCTAAAGAAGCTCAATTCCCCGTTTACCTTGCAGAATCAGAGAGATATTCTGCATTCGTAAATCCGAAACCATCACCAACGGGGTGCGCGATGCTAGCGCAAGGTCTTCTCGGTTTCAAGTATGAATCCGACCGCTCCAGCGGCGGCCTGACCTCTCTCGCGGGCCTGCCGCTCTATCTCGAGCTGATCCAGGCCAGCGGCCTCGGCACGGCGATCCGCCAGCATGTACGGTGCCCGATAGGGCGGGACGCGATTCGTCGATGGCCCGCGTGCCTTTGTCGCCGCCCCGCATGGCGTTGGCCTTGAGCGTCTGGCGGCTCACAGGCGGGTCGCGGTGGTGACGCGGTTTGAGCGCCCGAAAAAATGATCCCGGATGCCGGTCGCGACCGGTATGAATTGCGTTTGAATCAATGCTGAGGAGAAAAATATTATCTCTTTTGTCTCCCCTATTGCACGTTATCAGGGAATATTCTTCTATACGGCCCTTCCCAACTCGGGATTTTATACACTTCCTGCCATCATCCCGCCGCTCTGCGACGCTGACGTCCGTTGCACCCACGGCATGCTGGCAATCGCAGCTCAGCGCCAACCTGGATTGCCCGAATGCCGATGCCACTCACTTCCAATTTCCTCGCCTGGCTCGATCACGCCGCGCATGCCCTCGACGCCGCGGTGTGGACCGAGGACCTGCCCGGAGCGGATGCGTTACTCTCCCGCCTGGCGGAGACCGGACTGTGTGCCGTCGGTGTGCCTGCCACCCTGGGCGGCACGGGTGGCGACGTCGCGGACGCGATCGAGGCGATCGCTCAGGTTTCCGAGCGGTCACTGGCCGCCGGGTTTGTTCTTTGGGGCCACCGCACCTTCATCGAATATCTGCTGAGCAGCCCGAACCACGCGTTACGCGATCGTCTGCTGCCGGATCTGCTGTCTGGCCGTGTCGCGGGCGCGACCGGGCTGTCGAACGCGATGAAATTCCTCTCTGGGTTGGAGGCGTTGCAGATCGTTGCCGAGGCCGACGGTGACGGGTTCCGTCTGAACGGCATGATGCCGTGGGTCACCAATTTGCGGACCACGGGGTTCCACGTCGCGGGCGCGGTCGGGTATGGCGGCGCGATGGGTCCCTTCGTCGCGGCGTTGCCGCATGACGCACCGGGGTTGGTGCGGACGGCCGACCTCGATCTGATGGCCATGCGCGGCAGCAACACCGCGGCGATCAAGCTGGTCGATGTGCGGATCGGGCCGGAACACCTTCTGACTCCACGGGCAACAATGTGGCTGCCGCAGGTTCGTCCGGCCTTCCTCGGGATGCAGTGCGGGATGTCAATCGGCCTGGCGCGCCGGTCATTGCAGGAGACGCTGGAGCAATCCGGTGCGGCGCGCGGTGTTTTGCATGACGAAGCCACGACCTTGCTCTCCCAGCTGACAAGGCAGGGGCTGTTGCTGGAGCAAGGTCTGCGCGGTGGACGCTTCCTCGACACGCCGGCCGCATTGTTCCAATTGCGGATTGACCTCGCGGATACGGTCGCCAGGGCCGCGTCGCTGGAACTGCAGGCGACCGGCGGGCGCGCCTATCTGCAACCGCAGGGAGACGGCTTTGCGCGCCGGTGGCGCGAAGCCGCCTTCATTCCGGTGGTCACCCCCAGCC
>JBAXFK010000407.1:0-2594 GCA_037139955.1 Rhodospirillales bacterium | reverse complement strand
GAGAATACGGGGATGGGCGCCGCAGCGGCAGAGATTGCCATCCAAAGCCGCGACGATGTCGGCGCGGGTGGGGGAGGGATTGCGGTCCAGCAAGGCCTTGGCACTGACAAGGATGCCGGACAGGCAATAGCCGCACTGGCCTGCTTGTTCGTCCAGGAACGCTTGTTGCAACGGGTGCAATGTGTCGCCCGTTGCCAGCCCTTCGATGGTGACGACCGAGCGACCGGCGACGGAGCCGATCTCGCGGGAGCAGGCGAAGTCGGGCTTGCCATCGACGATGACCATGCAACTGCCGCATTGTTCCAGGCCGCAACCGTAGCGGGTGCCCCTCAGGTCCAGATGGTTACGCAGCAGGTCGATGAGCGGCGTCGAGGGGTCTGCCTCCGTCGCGACGGCGCGTCCGTTGACGGACAATTCGATGGTCATGCCTAGCCTCCCCTGATTCGGTTTGCAGTTTGCGAGGGTGGGGGGCGTTGCTCAAGCCCCGTCGATGCGGATCGATCGAGGCTGGGCCGATCTGCCGCCGTACGCGCATAACGCGCGGTCGAACACGATCTAGCGAACGGCGGTGCGAGCCAAAGTATTGTCGGTCGAGGGATTTGCGTTCGACTCACGCTGTCGATTGTTCCCGGCCTAGGTCAGTCGCTCGCTATCCCACGGCAGGTCCCAAAGCTCCTTGTTGCACAGCTTGTCGGTCAGTATGTCCGAAATGGCTTCGAACAGCTTTTCGCCCTTTTCCGCCGTCGCAGCGGCGGGGTTGCCCAGCGACCCGGTCTCGGACCGACTGCCGATGCTGCGCCAGCGGTAAACGCCGCCGACCGGCTCGTGCGAAGCGTTCGAGTTGTCGGGCGGGATTCGATCCGTCGCCACCAACTCGGGGCGGACGGCTAACATCATCGATGTCTCGGCCTCGCAGGCATGGGTCAGCCCGCCCTGGGTTTCCAAGATGCGGGCGACTGCGGCGGCGGCGGCATACCAGTAGGTGAATTGGACGATCGGCACGCCCAGCTTCGGCGTTATGTCGTCGACGATGGTGCGTAACGCATTCTCGTTCCCGCCATGCGCGTTCAGCAGCACGATGCGCTTGAAGCCGTGCCGTAGGACGGAGCGCACGATGCCCTCGATCAGCGCACCGAACGCGGCGTAATCGAGCGAGATGGTGCCACCGAAGCTCATGTGATGCTCCGACAGTCCTGTCCAGACCGTCGGTAGCACAACCACGGACTGCCCGCGCGCGGCGATTTTGGCCCCAATTCGGGCGGTGAGTTCTTCGCCGAGTCGCGAATCGACCTCGACTGGGAGGTGCTGGCCGTGCTGTTCGAGCGACGCGACCGGCAGGATGACCAACGCATCGTCCCGTGCCCGTTCCCGCAGTTGATCGGCTCGGAGCCGCCGCCATTCGATCTCGACCATCGCCTTTTTCTCCCGTTTCGCGTAGCACACGGCGACCATACGCTATCGAAGGGACTTGCGCATGAACCTCTACCGATTGCTGCAAAAGCGGACCGAAGTCGGGCGGCCGGTGCGCGTGGGGCTGATCGGCGCCGGTAAGTTCGGTTCGATGTTTCTGTCGCAGGTGCCCTCGACCCCTGGGTTGGAAGTGGCGGCGATCGCCGATTTGTCACCCGATCGGGCGCGAGAGGCTTGCCGCCGCGTCGGCTGGGACGAGACCCGGATTGCTGCCACCCGCTTCACCGACGACGCCATGAAGATGATGGAATCCGGCGATGTTGAGATCGTGGTGGAAGCCACCGGCCACGCCCCCGCCGGCATCGGTCATGCGCGCAAAGCCATCCGCGAGGGCAAGCACATCGTGATGGTCAACGTCGAAGCCGACGTGTTGGCTGGCCCGCTGTTGGCCCGCGAGGCCGAAGCAGCCGGCACCGTCTACTCGATGGCCTACGGCGACCAACCTGCGCTCATTTGCGAACAGGTAGATTGGGCGCGATCCTGCGGCTTTAAGGTTATCGCTGCCGGCAAAGGCACGAAATACATGCCTGAGTATCATGCCTCTACCCCCGAAACCGTCTGGGGGTATTACGGTCTGACTCCCGAGCAGGCGAGACTTGGCGGGATGAATCCGCAGATGTTCAATTCTTTTCTCGATGGTACCAAATCCAGCATCGAGATGGCGGCGGTCGCCAATGCCACCGGCCTGACGCCCCCGCCCGACGGATTGGCATTCCCCCCCTGCGGTACTCACGAGCTGGCAGACGTGCTGCGGCCCGGCAATCTCGGCGCCTTGCACCATAGCGGCCAGGTGGAGGTGATTTCGTCCGTCCATCGCGACGGCAGCGCAGTGAAAAACGACTTGCGCTGGGGCGTTTATGTCGCCTTCGAGGCCCCCAACGACTATGCCGTGCGCTGCTTCGGGGAATACGGGGTGGTGACCGATCCCTCCGGCCGGATCACTGCCCTGTATCGCCCGTTCCATTTGATCGGGCTGGAGCTGAATGTGTCCATTCTATCCGCTGCGTTGCGGGGCGAGCCGACGGGCGTTGCCAACGGCTTTCGCGGCGACGTGGTTTCTACCGCCAAGCGCGACTTGAAAGCTGGCGAAACCCTGGATGGCGAAGGCGGGGCCTGTGTTTGGG
>JBAXFK010000406.1:0-2614 GCA_037139955.1 Rhodospirillales bacterium | reverse complement strand
GGGCGGGTCCGAGGGTCAAGCGCTGCGTCTCTCCTGGCTGGGGTTAACGATAATAGCTGCAAGCGAGTTGGTGTGGGCGGCGGCGATCGTCGCCGGGATCTCCGAACCGATCAGTTCGGCCGAACCGATCGCGTGGACCGGTTGCAGGAACGGCGACCGTCCGACGATCTGGCCGGGATGCCGGCCGGTGCCGGTCACCAGAATCGGCATGGTCACGCCAACGCAGGATGAATTGAACGCGGCCTGCTGCTCGCGCAGCAACGCCTGCAACACCTGAAGGTGGCGGTCTTTCTCGGCCTCCGGCACCTGCATCGGTGCGCCGGCGGCGGGCGTGCCGGGGCGTTGCGAGTATTTGAAGCTGTAAGCCTGGGCGAACCCGATATCGCGAATCAGCTGCAACGTGGCTTCGAAATCGGCCTCGGTCTCGCCGGGGTGACCGACAATGAAATCCGACGACAGCGCCATATCCGGCCGAGCATCCCGCAGCTTGCGCACGATGTCGCGGTATTCGTCGGCGGTGTGTTTGCGGTTCATCGCCGCCAGCATGCGATCCGATCCCGACTGCACCGGCAGGTGCAGGAACGGCATCAATGCCGGCAGGTCGCGATGGGCGGCATAGAGATCGTCGTCCATGTCGCGCGGGTGCGACGTGGTGTAGCGCAGCCGTTTCAACCCGGGAATCTCCGCCAACGCCCGCAGCAACCGACCGAGGCCCCAGCCTTCCGTCCCGTGCCAGGCGTTTACATTCTGTCCTAGCAAGGAGATTTCCATGGCGCCTTGCGCGACGAGGCGTTTGGCTTCGGCGATCACCGTGGTAGCCGAGCGGGATTGTTCGGCACCGCGCGTGTAAGGCACAACGCAGAAGCTACAGAACTTATCGCAACCTTCTTGGATCGTCAGGAACGCGGTTATGCCCTGGGGCGCGGCGGCATCCGGGAGATGGTCGAACTTGTCCTCGGTCGGAAAGTCGGTCTCGATCACCTTGTTACCGGCACGGCTGGCGCGGGCCACCATTTCCGGCAATTTATGGTAGGTTTGCGGCCCCAGAACGATATCCACATACGGAGCACGCGCCAGGATTTCCGCGCCTTCCGCCTGGGCGACGCAGCCGGCGACGGCCAAAATCATCCGATTGCCGGTGTCTTCCTTCATCCGGCGCAGACGCCCCAACTCGGAAAACACCTTCTCGGCCGCTTTGTCGCGGATATGACAGGTGTTCAGAATAACCATGTCGGCGCCGTCGGGCGCGGCAGCCGGCTCGTAGCCAAGGGGGGCGAGCACATCGGCCATCCGGCCGGAGTCGTACACGTTCATCTGGCAACCCCAGGTGATGACGTGCAGGCGCTTTCGCGCTGTCGTGGTATCCCGAACCTCGGCGTCCATTAGCGATGATGTCCCGACCGACCGCACCGGACCATCCCGGCTTGGAAGGGCGGAGAAATCGTCGGGAAAACGGGCGGGGTCAAGCGCGGCAGTTGTGCGGGTCTCCGGTTCGGTGCAGGGAGTATGGCAGGGCGGGCTGGCGTCGTGTCAATACGGAACGACGGTAGCGGCTTCGCAACTGCGGTTTCAGGCAAACGCCTCGTTACCGGCCCCCATCGAGTCGACGCCGGGCGCTTCCGCAACCTCCAGCGGCCGCGCCGGTCGGTTCTGCCGCAATGTCGCCGCGCCGTCCGCAACCGTCCGCCACACCGCATGGGACAGCATCTTGCGATCGGGAAACCGAGCGGGGTCCATCGGCGCATGCAGCAGCACCGTCACGCGCAAGCCGCTGAACCGCGCCAAGCGCCAGGAGTGCGAGGCGATATCCATATCGCCGTACCACGCGAACACCGGCCGGTTCGCACGCCCGGCCGGCAGTCCGCCCAAACGATCGTAGACCACCGACACTGGCTGAATAATCGGCCGCGCCTCGCTCTGGGCGACGGAGAAGAACGACGATCGGAACGGCAGCACGCGCGAGCCATCGGAACTTGTGCCTTCGGGGAACAGGATCAGATTGTCGCCCCCGGCCAGCAAGCCCTGCATCGTGTCGCGCTCTCGCACGGTCGAACCGCGTTGGCGGGTGACGAACACCGAGCGGCCGAGACGCGCGATCGTGCCGACCACCGGCACCCCGGTGTCGTGCGCGTACAACAAGACGGGCAGCGCCACGTATCCGCCGCCGAGCACACCAGACACATCGGCCACCTGCTCCATCAGGCTCAGGACGCCGCCGGCGTGGGCGTCAAGGTCCCGATCCCAGTCATTGGTCTTGGCCACGGCGAAGTTCAGCACGTAGTCGATGTCGCCGGGAAGGTCCGTGACCTCTCCCTTCTCGAGATCGATCGTCACGCACGACACTCCGGCTGCCTCGAGCTCGGTCCGTTTGGTTGGATTGGAGAATCGAGCGGCGCCGATCACCGTCGCCTGGCGGGCGAGGGACACGGCCAAGGGTGCGGCGACCTGGCCCGTCACCCCGGTGACGAGGATCGTGGACCCCGTGAGATCGACTGCAGTCATGATGGCTCCCTTGGTTGGTGGGTGATCAGCGGCGTTCAGCGACGGCGTCGGTGATGGCCTCGAGGCAAGCGAGGTCCCAGGTGCCCGGGACGAGGGTGAACTCATCGATCCC
>JBAXFK010000405.1:0-2643 GCA_037139955.1 Rhodospirillales bacterium | reverse complement strand
GTGATGCTCGGGCCGACGTTGGTATACCTCGTGGTAACTGATGATACACGAAAACCAAAAGTGGCGGAGAGGGGGGGATTCGAACCCCCGGTACGGTTTTACCCGTACAACGCTTTAGCAAAGCGCCGCTATCGACCACTCAGCCACCTCTCCGGAACAGGGATGCGCAGGCAAACGTCCGTCCGCCCAAAGCGCAAGCGCGATTTGCGGCAATTGGAAGCGGGATACCCGGAACGAGAAAAAATCAGGTTTTACAGCGGATGTCACCGGAGCCGAGCGCCCATCTTCACAAGCTCCGCGCGGCCGCGACGACGGCGTCGGCGGTGATGCCGAGTTCCTTCATCACCGTGCCGCCGGGGGCGCTCAGGCCAAAGCGATCAATGCCGATGACCTTACCATCGAGCCCCACATATTGCCGCCAGAGTGGCGTCACTCCGGCCTCGATAGCGACGCGTTTGCGGCAGGAAGTGGGCAGGACTTCCTCGCGGTAGGCGGCGGGCTGGCGGTTGAAGCGCTCGAAGCTGGGCACGGACACGACCCGGACGCCCATTCCCAAAATCTTCGCCGCGGCGATGGCATGCTGCACTTCACTGCCGGCGGCGAGCAGGATGTGCGTGAGCGCGGACGTTTCCTTGACGGCGACATAGGCGCCCTTGAGCACGCCTTCGCGACGCACCGCCACGGGGATTTCGTTGAACAACGGCACAGCCTGGCGGGTGAGCGCGAGCAGCGTGGGGCCGTCGGTGCGGGCGAGGGCGGCGGCAAACGCGCCGGCGGTTTCCTCGGGGTCGGCGGGACGGATCACGTCGAGGTTGGGAATGACGCGTAGGCCGGAAACGGTTTCCACCGGCTGGTGGGTGGGGCCGTCCTCGCCGACGCCGACCGAATCATGCGTGTAAATATAGATGACCGGCAGTTTCGAAAGCGCGGCCAGACGCATCGGGGGGCGCGAGTAATCGGCGAACACGAGAAAGGTCGCCACACTGGGGCGGAAAACGCCGTCATAGGCGACACCGTTGGCGATGGCGGCCATCCCGTGCTCACGGATGCCGTAGCGGAGATTGCGGCCGGCACGATTCGAGGGATCGAAATCCTGGTCGGCGGCGATGTAGTTGAGCGTGGAGCCATGGAGGTCGGCGCTGCCGGAGATGAGCAAAGGGAGTGCGGCAGCCAGCGGCTGGAGCACCGACTGACCGGCGGCGCGGGTGGCGAGCTTGGCGTTGGTCGCGAAGGCGGGGATCTTGGACGACAGCGCGGCGAAGTCCGGCGCAATGCCGGCGGTGCCGAGCAGCAATGCCTTCTCCGGGTTGGCGGTGCGCCATGCGTCGCGCAGCCTGAGCCATTTCTTGTAGCCCCGGATGAGGCGTTTTTTGTGCGCGGCAAAGTGCTCGCGCACGGCGTCGCTCACAAAGAAATGCTGATCGGCGGGGAGGCCGAGGCCGGCGCGGGCGGCGTCGGCAAATTTCGCGCCACCCTCCCCATGGCCCTTCGACGTGCCGGCAACCTCGGGGATACCTTTGGCGATGGTGGTCTTGGCGATGATCAGCTGCGGCTTTCCACTTCGGGCTTTTTTTGCCTTGTTCAGCGCCTTCAGGATCGCGGTCAGGTCATGGCCGTCAATGGTCTGGGTGTCCCAGCCGATGGCTTTGAAACGGGCGGCGGCATTTTCGCTCTGGGTCTTGCTCGCCATCGCGTCGAGCGTGACGTCGTTGGAGTCGTAGATCAGGATGAGGTTGTCTAGTTTCTGATGCCCGGCAAACGCTGCAGCCTCCATCGCCACGCCTTCCTGCATGCAACCGTCACCGGCGAGCGCAATGACATGGTAGTCGAAGAGCGCGTGGTCCGGGGTGTTGAAGCGCGCGGCCGACATCTGGCCGGAAAGCGCAAGGCCGACGGCATTGGCGATGCCCTGCCCGAGTGGACCGGTCGTGCACTCGACGCCCGGTGTCTCGTGAAATTCGGGATGGCCGGGAGTCTTGCTGCCGAGAACGCGAAAATTTTTCACCTCGTCCAGCGCAAGCTCGTAACCGCTGAGGTGGAGCCACGAATAGAGAAACATCGAGCCGTGGCCGGCGGATAGGACGAACCGGTCGCGGTTGGCCCAGCGGGGGGCGTCGGGGTTGTGGACCAGCGCGTGGCTGTAGAGCACGGAGCCGATCTCGGCACATCCGAGGGGCAGTCCGAGGTGGCCGGAATTGCACTTGTGGACGGCATCAATGGCAAGGCCGCGGGCCTGGTTGGCCGCGAGGGCGAGGAGTTCGGTATGGAGTTTCATCAGGAAAAGATGGGCGAGAAGGGGGGAAGCTAAGAGCTTCGCAAGGCGTCGGGGAAGAACGAAATCGGCGGCCGGATCACCTAGCCAGGAATCCCAGGGCCGCAAGCTCGCTCAGGTGAAACGGCGCGCTGGCCAGTACCTCCTGCAATTTCGCCAGCGCTTCCGGCAGGGTGGCCGCATCAAACGAGGCCGCGCCGTCGTCGCTGTCGTGCAACTGCACCGTCCAGCTCTCCGCCGCACCGGGGTGGAGGACCTCGAATACCGAGCCGTAGAGATAATTGCCCAGCAACCCCGGATGCGGACCGGTCCCGGGCACCAGGAACAGGCTGTGCGCCGGATCATGGATGCCGGCGGCGATGACACCATGA
>JBAXFK010000404.1:0-2653 GCA_037139955.1 Rhodospirillales bacterium | reverse complement strand
CCTCGATGGAACACGGACTGGACGAACCGGTTCAGGCGCAGTTGCGCGATATCGAGCAGCGGCTGTTTCGTCGGCTGCGCACGGCTATTGTAACCAGTGCGCCCACAGCCGAGACCCTGACCAAAGATTTCGGCGTCGATCCCGCTCGGATCGCCATCGTCGAGCCCGGCACCGACGACGCCCCGCGTGCGGTTGGATCGGGTGGGCCGACCTGCGAAGTGCTATCGATCGGCACTTCGATCCCCCGAAAAGGTCACGATTTGCTACTGCGGGCCTTGGCACGGCTGTTCGATCTGAATTGGCGCCTGACTCTGGTGGGTTCGGAAACCGCCGATCCAATCTTTGCGGCCGGGTTGCACGCGCTGGCGCAAGAGCTGGACGTTGCCGACAAGGTGCGTTTCATGGGCACCGTCGTGGGCGATGCGTTGGAGGCGTTGTGGCAATCCGCCGACGTCTTCGCCTTGGCCACGCATTACGAAGGCTACGGCATGGTAATCGCGGAGGCATTGAAGCGCGGCTTGCCGGTTGTCGTCACCAAGGGCGGCGCGGCGGGCGAATTGCTGATCCCCGAGGCTGGGATGGTGTGCCCGGTCGGCGACATCGACCAAGTGTCGAAATCCTTGCGTCGGGTTATCTTCAGTGCCGAACTCCGGCGGGACATCGCCGACGAGGCCTGGAAGCTGGGCCGGACGCTGCCATCCTGGCCGGATCGGGTGGCTCTATTCGCTCGCGCAATTACATAAGGACTCCGAATCATGTTGCTGGGCGCGATCGCGGACGATTTCACCGGGGCCACCGACCTCTGCTCGATGCTCGTGCGCGGGGGTATGCGGACGGTGCAACTGATCGGCGTGCCGGAGCCGGGCGATCTGCCGCCGGATGCCGACGTAGTGGTGGTGGCGTTGAAATCGCGCACCGCCCCGGTGCGGGAGGCAGTGGCACAGAGCCTTGCGGCGTTGAAGTGGCTGCAAGCCGGCGGGGCGAAACAGTTCTTCTTCAAGTACTGCTCGACATTCGATAGCACAGACCAGGGCAACATCGGTCCCGTCGCCGATGCTTTGATCGAAGCTCTGGGGTGCGGCTTCGCCCTCGCATGTCCGGCGTTTCCGACGAATGCGCGCACCGTCTACCTGGGACATCTGTTCGCCGGCGGGGTGCTGTTGAATGAGTCGGGCATGGAAAGCCATCCGCTGACGCCGATGAAGGATGCCAATCTGGTGCGGGTCCTGTCGCGCCAGACCGATGGCACGGTCGGGCTCGTGCCCTTCGGAACGGTCGAGCAAGGTCCCGTCGCGATCCGTCGAGCGATGACGGGGATGAAGGAACAGGGGCGGCGATATGCGATCGTGGATGCGGTTAGCGACGCCCATCTGGTCGCGATCGGCGAGGCTGCCGAACACCACGCGCTGATTACTGGCGGGTCGGGCATTGCCATGGGATTGCCGGCGAATTTCCGCCGCGCCGGACTGCTGCGCGAGGCCGGGGATCCCTCGGCCTTGCCGCCTGTGTCCGGGCATACTGCCGTACTGTCCGGTTCCTGTTCGCGCGCGACGCTGATGCAGCTCGGCCGCGCGCGGGAGCATGTGTCGGTCTACGAACTCGATCCGATTGCGACGCCCGATTCCGCTGGGTTGGCCAAGGGCGCGTTGGATTGGGCCGAGGGCAAGCTGGGCACGAAACCCATCGTTATTGCTGCCTCCGCTCCGCCGGAAAAAATTGCTGCTGTACAAACGCGATTCGGCCGCGACGCCGCCGGCACACTGATCGAGGACACCATGGCCCGTATCGCTGCGGCATTGGTGGAACGCGGCGTGCGCCGGTTGGTCGTCGCGGGCGGGGAGACCTCGGGCGCGGCGGTAGCGCGCTTGGGTGTGCGTTCGTTGCGTATCGGACTGGAGATCGACCCCGGCGTGCCCTGGACTTTGGCCGAGGGTTCCGGCCCGCGGCTGATGCTGGCGCTCAAATCCGGGAATTTCGGTGCGCCGGACTTCTTCACCAAAGCGTTCGAGATGCTGGGGGCCTGATATGACCGAACCCGATACACGCGCGTTGCTGGTCCGATTGGCTGCGAGCCTGTTCGCCCGTGGTTTCTCGGTCGGTAGCGCCGGTAATATCAGCACCCGGTTGGACGACGGCGGGTATTTGATCACCCCCACAAACTCCAGCCTCGGTTCGCTGGAGGCGGCGCGGATTTCCAAGCTGGACTTAGACTTCCAGCACGTCGGCGGCGATAAGCCGTCCAAGGAAGTCTTCATGCATCGCGCGTTCTACACCGCCAGGGACGATGCCGGGGCAGTGGTGCATTTGCATTCGACGCAGGCGACGGCGGTGTCGTGCTTGCCGGATGCGAACCCGACCAACCCGATCCCGCCGCTGACACCTTATTTTGTGATGCGGGTCGGCCGTACTATGCCGATCGTGGAATATTACCGCCCCGGCGATCCCGCGATGGAACCCGCCATCCATGCGGCGGCTAGGGGCGCCCGCGCCGTGCTGCTGGCGAACCATGGCCCGGTAGTTTCGGGCAAGACGCTGGCCGACGCGGTTTACGCGGCCGAAGAGCTGGAAGAAGCAGCGAAGCTGTATCTCATGCTGCGCGGGACCGCGCCGCGCTTGCTGATATTGCGCGGCGGGCGCGCGGCGGCGGCATCAA
>JBAXFK010000403.1:0-2662 GCA_037139955.1 Rhodospirillales bacterium | reverse complement strand
CGTGAACGCAGCCCAATTCGACGATGCGATCCCGCGTGGCCGCGTCCAACGTTTCGAAGGCGGTGTACATGTTGGCGAAACTCGTATCGCCACCGGCTGGCGGAACTTCCAACGCATACAGTGCGCTCGCCATCGGGGGCAGGGGATTGTAGCTCATGTCCGAATGCCATTTCGCTTCGTAATGCCCGAGGCCGCCGATCGCCCGACCGTTCTCCACCACATTCGAAATGACGTTCACAAAGTCGCTGCTATCGTCCATTTGCCGCTGCTCGGTTTTTGCATGCCGAGGGTTGCGGTCCAGCGCGCCGAAATTGCGGCTGAAGGCCAGTAGCCGGTCGTCGGTCAGGTGTTGGTCACGAAAGCGCAGTACGAGGTGTTGCATCCACGCTTGGTAGATCGTACCGAAATCGCGCGGCGATAACGGTTCGGCCAAATCGACGCCGACAATATCGGCGCCCAGAGCAGCCTCGGTGGGGACGATGTGCGGCATTGCGGCTCTCTCCCAAATGGCATTTTGTTGCCGGCAAGCAAAGCACGAGTTGGGCGCAAACGGTAGGGGTGGTAGTATCGTACGTCCGGGAGGATGCCATGCGTCGCATCGAAGTTCTGTCCATTCAACGTGTTACTGCAACCGACGTTGCCCGTATCGCGGCCGTCGATCCGTCGGTGCATGTCGTCGATGCCGGCGGATGGTACGATGGTGAGATTCGCGACACTTGGCCGCCTTTTGCCGCCGCGCGGTATCTAGCGCCGGGGGCAAACGGCAAGGGGACGCGGGCCGAACGCGACGCGCTGCTCTCCGGGGCCGAAATAATCCTCGGCGGCTGGCCTTATCCTCTGGACCTGCGGTCGCGGGCGCCGAACCTGAAATGGTTCCATCAGCGGCCGGCTGGGGCGAGCAATTTGCTGATGGGCGACCTCTGGGGTTCGGACGTAACGGTCACGACTTCGCGCGGAGCGGGGAACACGCTGGCGATCGCTGAATATGCCATTGCCGGCATCCTGCATTTCGCCCGCGGGTTTCACGTCGCACATGACGGCACCTTCGATCATCGCGCCTATAGGCCTTTGGCGATCGACGGCAAAACGCTTTGCGTCATCGGTGCCGGTGGTATCGGGCAGGATGTCGGTCGGCTGGGCGCCGGGTTGGGGATGCGGGTGGTTGGGACACGCCGGTCTTACACGCCTGGGGATGTGCTGCCGGCCGGCTTCGCTGCGATGGGTGGAACGGATGCGCTGGATACCTTCCTGGCGGAGGCCGATTTCGTCGTTATTGCCTGTCAATGGACCCCGGAAACCACCGGTCTGATCGGCACCGACCGTCTGGCGTCGATGAAGCCCGGCACGATCCTGGCGAACGTCGCGCGCGGCGAAATTGTCGACGAAGACGCAGTCGCCGATGCGCTGGCAAGCGGGCATCTACGCGGCGTAGTCATGGATGTTTACAATGGGGAGTTCGAGCATTTGCCACCGGATCGCTTGTGGCGAGACAAGCGCGTCCTGATCACCCCGCATGTTTCTGGCATGAGCGACGCCAACCGCCACGGTGCGATCGAGGTCTTTTGCGACAATCTCGCAGCTTATATCGCGGGGCAGCCTCTTCGGAACGTCATCGATTGGAGCGTGGGGTACTGAGATCGGCGGGGCGGCTATCGGCCCAGCGCCCCGCTCCTCCGTAGCGTCTCGATTTCGGCCGAGGAAAAACCCCAGTCGATCAAACCCGTGTGGTTGTGTGCTCCAATGCCCGGGTCGGTTTCCTGGATCGCACCGGGGGTCCGCGAAAATCGGGGGGCCGGGGCTGGTTGCAGCACACCGTCAATCGTAACGAAAGTGCCGCGCGCGACATGATGCGGGTGCGACGGCGCCTCGGCTAGACTGAGGACTCCGGCAAAACACGCGTCGCTACCCTCCATCGATTCCATCCACTCGTTCCTGGTACGGGTCAGAAAGATTGCTTCCAGCCGAGCGCGCAATTCCGGCCAGTAAGATCGGTCGAGTTGCTTGTCCCGAGGGAAATCGGAGATTCCCAGCTTTTCCATGAGCTCGGCAAAAAATTGCTTTTCTATGGAGCCGATCGCGACGAATCGGCCGTCCCGGCAGCGATAGACGCCGTAATAAGGCGCACCGCCGTCGATGCCGTTCGATTCTCTGGTGTCGTTCCACCGTCCGCCCGCCATATGGCCGTAAAATGCCGCCATCAGGGAGGCCGCACCGTCGCTCATGGCGGCGTCGACGATCTGCCCTTCTCCGGTGGCGCGGGCGTGCAGCAGGCCGGCGAGAATGCCGAGCGCCAAGTACATTGCGCCACCGCCGAAGTCGCCGACCAAATTCAGCGGCGGTGCGGGTTTGTCGGCTCCGCCGATCGCATGCAGTGCCCCGGTGATGGCGATGTAGTTGATGTCGTGCCCGGCCGACTGCGCCAGGGGGCCGCTTTGACCCCAGCCGGTCATCCGGCCATACACTAGGCGAGGATTGCGCGCCAAAGCCGCATCGGGGCCAAGGCCCAGCCGCTCCATCACGCCAGGTCGGAACCCTTCGAACAAAGCGTCCGATGCCGCGATCAGCTTAAGGCAGGCCTCCCGCGCTTCCGGGCGTTTCAAATCGAACGCAACCGATTTGCGGCCGCGCCGGGTGACGTGGGTTTTCTCCCCTCTGTCGCCGC
>JBAXFK010000402.1:0-2688 GCA_037139955.1 Rhodospirillales bacterium | reverse complement strand
GCCTCTACCGCCGCGCCGATCGCGACGGTTTGCAGGACCTCGCCGAGCAAATTTCCGACCATGCGGATGTTGCCGTATTCTGGCAGTTCGACCAGCACCGCGATGTACGGGCCGTGGCCGTTCAGGGCCGTGTGTACCGGGTGGTGCGGGCGTTGGTAGCTGTAGATTTTCCCGCGCCCTTGGATTTCCTCCCAAGCTAGGTCGAAGGAATGGCAGCGGTGGCAGATCCACTCCGGGCCCCATTGCCAGGATTTGCAGGCGTTGCACTTCTGGATGCGCAACTTCCCGGCGCGCGTGCCTTCCCAGTACGGCGCGGCGAGGCCGTCGGGGCCGGACGACGGCGTGGGCAGGCCCTCGGGCAGGTAATAATTGCTCATAGGGTCGCCTCCGATCCGAGAATAAGGGAGCTGACGGGCGTTACCATCGGTCCGCCCATGATAATGGCCGCATCGTTGCGTGCGACTTGGTTGATCGCGGTGCCGCGGATTTGGCGTACGGATTCGATTACCAATTCAAGACCGTGCATGTAACATTCTGCCAGATTTCCGCCCGACGTGTTCAGCGGCATTTTGCCGCCCTCGACGACCAGATTATCCTTCACCAGGAACTCGTTAGCTTCTTCGGGCTTCACCATGCCGTGCTCGATCAAGCTCATGAGCACGCCGCCGGTGAAATTCTCGTAGCACTGAACGATGCCCATGTCGGACGGCGACATTTTCGCCATTTCGTACATGCGCGGTGCCAGCTTACCGAAATGCGAGGACGGGTAGTTCGGCATATTATGCACCGGGGCCGCGCTGCGATGATCGCCGCCCTGTCCGCACGCCATCACGTAGGCAGGCTTATGCTTCATGTCCTTTGCGCGATCGGCCGGAACGACGATCACGGCGGCGGCGCCGTCGTTTTCCTGGCAGCAGTCGTACAAATGATGGAACGGTTCGATGATCCAACGCGATGCGTCGTATTTCTCCGCGTCGAGTTCGCGCCCGCGCATCACCGCATTGGGGTTTTTTTGCGCATGATGGTAGCAGGCCAGCGCGATGCCGCGCAGCGCTTCTTGTTTAATGCCGTGGTTGTGCATGAAACGCGTGATCTTCATCGCGAAACGTTGCGCTGGGGACATAACACCATAAGGGAACAGGAACGCATCGTCTCCCATCACTGCCGCGGCAGCGCCGCTGCGGCCGTAACGGGCGTATTGGCCCTGCGCCAACGAGCGGAATGCCACGACGCAATCGGCCATGCCCGTCTGCACCGCCGCTGCGGCATTGCCGACCGCGCCGCACACGCCACCGCCACCGCCACCCCAGAACATATTGGAAAAATTCAGTTGTTTCACGCCCAATGCTGCGGCCAAGCGCGGTCCGTCGGATCGGTCGTTGCCGTAGCTGGCGAAACCGTCGATGTCGTGCGGGCTGATCCCGGCATCCTCGCAAGCCTTCACAATGGCTTGCAGCGCCAGTTTGAATTCGCTGTCGGGCGATTGCCCATGCTTGTAATAAATTGTCTCGCCGATGCCGGCGATCGCGGTTTTCCCGCGAAGGGATCTGTCTGCCATGAGTTTCCGCTCTCTGTCGTCGCTAAGGTATGCCGGAAGGGGATGAGTCCCGATTGCGGGCGGCCCACCGCGCGGCGGGCCGCCTCCGGTCGTTACTGTACCGCCAGGCGTTGATGCGCCGGCACGTCGATACCGAACATCTTCGCGGCATTCAGTCCGAGGATTTTTGCCCGCTGCGTATCGGTTAGCCCCGGCATGGTGCGTTCGATCGCCTCGGCCGAGTGCGGCCACGTGCCCTCGTGATGCGGATAATCGTTCGCCCACATGAAGCAGCCGTCCAGGCCCCATTTCTCCGCCAGGGCCAGCCCTGCCGGGTCTTCCTGGAACGATGCGAAACCGTGGGCGCGAAAATAATCGGACGGCAAGCCCTGCAATTTCGGGCGCACCCACATGTGGTGCTTACGATAAGCCTCGTCCATGGCATCCAGCAGCCAGGGGATCCAGCCGATGCCGGCCTCGATGGTGGCGAAACGCAGTCCTTTGAACCGCTCCAGCACGCCGGATGCACAAAGGTTTGCCACCGGTTCGATGGTCGGGGACAACGAATGCGTGACGTAGTTGATCACCGCCCCGCCATTGCCGCGCGATGCCCGCGGATCGCGGCCCGTCGAAACATGAAACGTAATCGGCAGGTTGCATTCCTGGATCAAAGCCCACATCGGATCGAAATGCGGTAGGTTGTAGTTAACGTGATCCACATCGTGCGAACCCCAAATCGGCTTGCATGGCAACGTCAGTGCTCGGAATCCCACTTTCGCGACGCGCTCGATTTCGGCCATCGCGCCCGGTAGATCGCCGGTGGAGATCGCCGCGACCGGCAGCATCGAATCCTTATGGGCGCCGAATTGTTCCCACGACCATTCGTTCCACACTTTGCACTGCGCGTTGGAAAACACCGGGTCCGGCGTGGCCCACATCGCCAAGCCTTTGTTTGGGAATATGATTTCCACATCGACGCCGTCGCCGCGATTGTCGCGGATGCGGTCTTCCACCACGGCGCCGGATTGGGCGCGCAGCCAGTCCTCGCCCTCGAAGCTCATGACCCGGACGCGGTCGGGGCGGTAGCCCTCGGTGTAGCGCCACTGCACGCCTTTATCGTCGGTGATAATGCGCGGTGCGCGGTCGCGGTA
>JBAXFK010000401.1:0-2698 GCA_037139955.1 Rhodospirillales bacterium | reverse complement strand
GGCGAGGGCGGCTTTCTGTCGGCCGCAGAATCCTTGCTGCCGCCGGAACCCTGGGATGAATCGGTGTGGCGCGCATGGACCGAAGCCCTGACCGAGGCCACGGGCAGAGCCGGAGAGGCTTTGTTGGCGCCCCTGCGCCTCGCATTGACTGGGGAGGAACAGGGACCGGCGCTGGAGGCACTTCTGCCCCTAATGGGACGGGCGCGCGCCTCGGCTCGGCTACGGATCGCGGCGGCTTAACGCTCGGGGCATCCGTAGCAGCACTTTACCGATGCCCCGTCGTTCCTGCACCGCCGCGATCGCGTCGGGGAAATCGTCGAGCGAGAAAATGTGCGATGTCGTGGGCCGGAGCTTGCCGGTCTCGTAAAGCGCGAACATCGCGTCCATCGAAGCGCGCACCTTCGCTTCGTGCCTGTGTCGCTCGTCCTTCAGACCCCAGCCGACGTACAGCCCGTAGTTGAAACCCATCACGGCGATGTTCTTCACCAACAAGATATTCGCGGGAATCTGCTGGATATGCCCAGCGGCGAACCCGATAACCAAGATGCGGCCCTCGTTACCGGTGCATCGAAGGGCTAGGTCGAACCCGTCGCCGCCGATCGGGTCGTAGACGACGTCGACACCGTTCGGTGCCAATGCGCGAATGTCGTTCAGTGCCGATTCGGACGGAAACAACACTGTATGGTCGGCTCCGTGTGCCTTGGCCACGGTCAGCTTAGCGGGGGTGGATGCGGTGGCTATAACCCTCGCTCCCATGGCTTTGCCAAGCTCGACGGCTGCCAATCCAACTGCGCCAGCCGAACCATATACTAGCAATGTTTCGCCCGGCTGCAATTTCGCCCGCCACGATAGCGCTGCGTGGGAGGTTCCGTACGACGTAGGCATTTGTGGTGCGGTGTCGAACGGAAAGGAGTCGGGCAGCTTGTATACGGTTGCCGGGTCGACGACGGCTTCTTCGGCATGTCCGCCCCAGTCGATGCTGGCGCACACGCGGTCGCCTGCTGCGAAGTGTGCGACTCCCGGCGCGACTTTGAGGATTTCTCCCGCAATTTCGGTGCCGGGTGTAAAGGGGCGCGGTGGTTTGCGCTGGTATTGGCCCCGTGTCACCAAATCGGTGGCAAAGGACACCCCGGCATAATGGACGCCGATGCGCACCTGTCCGGCGCCCAGGATGGGGGAGGGCACATCTTCAATCGCTAATTCGCGAAATGGTTTCCATTCGTTGCAGCGGATCGCGCGCACAGCAGCCTCATGCTTCCCCGATCGGGGGGACCTGTCCTGTCATACCGGCCAGCACTTCGACGACGTGGCGGACATGGACGGGCGAACTCATACGCTTGAGGCGTCCGGCGATGTTGAGCAGGCAGCCCATATCGCCCGCCAGCACTGTATCGGCACCGGTCGCGACGATGTCGGCGATCTTGTCCGACACCATGCGCACCGAAATCTCAGGGTATTTGACACAGAACGTGCCACCGAAGCCACAGCAGATTTCCGGTTCCTTCATCTCGACGATTGTAGCACCAACCGATTCCAGCAATTGACGCGGCTGGTGTTTGATCCCGAGTTCGCGCAGTCCCGAGCAACTGTCGTGGTAGGTGACGGTGCCGTCGACCCGTTGGGCGGGCAGGGCGTCGATCTTCATGACGTCGGTCAGGAAGCTGACGATTTCGAAGGTTTTGGCTGCCAGTGCATCGGCCCGAGCCCGTTGATTGGGATCGTCGTCGAAGAGGTGCGGCAGATGGTCTTCGATCATCCCGCCGCAAGAACCGGAGGGCACCACCACATAGTCGTATCCGCCGAAAGCATCTAAAATACCTTGTGCGAGGTCGCGCGCGGTACGTCGGTCCCCGGAGTTATAAGCCGGCTGGCCGCAGCAGGTCTGGGCGCGCGGGACTTCGACCCGGCAGCCGGCATCTTCCAGCAATTTGATCGTCGCGAACCCCACCGTCGGGCGGTGCAGGTCCACGAGGCACGTCACGAACAACGCAACGCGCGGCTTCGAGCCGATCATCTTAGGCACTGCGCGCCGCGACCAGACGCCATGTCGGGTCGGATTGACGTAAATCGCGCTCGAACGTCCAGAGGTCGGTGAGTTCGGTCACTGCCTCGGCGCCCACAACGATGGCTCCGGTGTTGTCGCGTGTCAGACTGATCTGATCGGACACGATGCGAACCGTGACATCGGCGATGCTTCCGCGCAGACTAGCTGCGTCGATTGCCATGCTCTCGATGGCTTCGATGTTGCTGAACTGCGTTTGTCCGGCCGACTCCCGTCCGGCAATCGCTTGTTCGAACGCCGCGTAGGTATCGTCCGACAGCAGCGTGCGCAGGGTCGTACGATCCCCTTTGGCGAACGCCGCGACAATCATTCGGAATGCTTGCTCGGCGCCCGCCAGAAACCCGACCGGATCGAAATTGCGGTCGATCCCGCGCATCGCGGCTAGGACTTGCCCGGTCGGGCTGGACGGATCCGGCACGACAGCCGTCTTGCTCGGAGACGATGGCTCAGCTCGGCTTTCGATGATGGGGCTGCGGGTGGCCGATGCGGCTTGGGCGGCTTGCGGGGGCATGGGCGGGCGTTCGAATCCGGTCCGCTTGCCCAGAATGCCGCGTAGGCGCAGCACTAAGAAGGCCGCGACCATTCCCAACAGTACCAGATCGACGGGAAAGCTGCCCGTGGCACCCATATTGATTC
>JBAXFK010000400.1:0-2727 GCA_037139955.1 Rhodospirillales bacterium | reverse complement strand
GCTTTAGCAAAAGTCTTGAGGCGCGCTTCGACTTTCGCGTCGATCTCGGCGGCGGGCAGGCCGGTGAGCAAAGCGATGCCTTCCGCGATGGTCTCGATCGGATAAATGGCGAATCTCCCGGCAGCGCAGGCTTCGACCACATCGGCGCGCAGCATCAAATGTTGCACATTCGATGCGGGGATCATCACGCCTTGCGTGCCGGTCAGGCCGCGTGTCCGGCAGATATCGAAATAACCCTCGATCTTGTCGTTCGCCCCGCCGATCGCCTGCACCTCCCCGTGTTGGTTGACCGATCCGGTGACCGCGAGGTCCTGTCGCAACGGAACGTCCGCCAAAGCCGATAACAAAGCGTAAAGCTCGGTCGAGGACGCACTATCCCCATCCACCCCGCCATAAGATTGTTCGAACACCAGGCTGGCCGAAACCGAAATTGGCGTATCCTGACCATAACGCCCGGCCAAATAGCCGGACAGGATCAGTACGCCCTTGGTATGCGACGGGCCGCCCATTTTCGTCTCGCGTTCGATATCCAGAATCCGCCCTGCCCCCGGATGCACCCGGCAGGTGATACGCGTCGGACGGCCGAAGGCGAAACCGCCCAGACTCATGACACTCAGGCCGTTGATCTGACCGACCCGGCTGCCGGTCGTATCGATCAGCGCGATATCGCGCAGTATCGTTTCAGCCGATCGCTCTCGAATCCGCGACGCTCTTCGTATCTGTTCCGAAATCGCGCGATCCACATCCGCTCGGGAAACGACATCGCCGGCATAATGCGCGGCCTCCACCAACAGGTCGCGTATTGTCTCGGGTGCGAGCGTGAGTTTGCTGGCATCCTCGGTCGCGCGCGCCGCGTGTTCTATAACCCGAGCTACCGCGTTGCGGTCCAACGGCGGCAATTTCTCGCGCGTGGCGGCGGCGGCGATCAGTCGGGCGAACATGGCTTCGGTGTCGGTGGAACGTTCTGTATCGTCGTCGAAGTCCGCCAGTATTTTGAAATACTGCGAAAAATCCGGATCGGCCTCGGCTAGCATGTAATAGAGCTGCCGGTCGCCGTACAAAACGACTTTAGTATCCAACGGAATCGGATCGGGTTCTAACGATAAAATCGACGAAAATCCCATCAAACGAGCGGCATCTTCGATCGTGACCTCGCGCCGCAGCAAGGCGCGTTTCAAGGCGGGCCAGCTCAATGGTTCGGTTAGCAGGTTGCGCGCATCCAGCATGATTGAACCGCCATTGGCACGATGCAGCGACCCCGATCGGATCAGGCGGAAATTGGTAACCAAGGCGCCTTGCACCGCCACATGCTCCACCCGACCGGTAAGATTGGCGAGCGTGGGATGTGCTTCGTCCACCACCGGGGCGGCGCCATCTGCACCGTCGGGGGTGACGAACACATTAACTTCGTAACGATCGAACGCCGTGCTCGCGATCGACGGGGCAGGGGCTGGCTCGTCCTGAACGGATTGCTGCGGTTGCGCGATGAACAGGTGCACGTTCTGCACTAAATCTTCCCGTACCGCGTCCAAATGCGCATGCACCATCGGCAGATTTTCGAGCCGACCGTGCGCTTCTTCCATCGACTGCCCCACCGCGAAGCGCGCCGTTTCCTGGTCCAGCGCCCGGACGGCCTCCCGTCGTTCTTTGTCCAGCCTGGGAATTCCCCGCAGCGTCGATTCTAAATCGTGTTCCAAGTCGTGGATTGCGGCTTCCACTGTGTGCCGTTGCTCTTCCGGCCAGGTGTTGAAGGCTTCGGGCGGTACGACCTCCCCATCTTTGGCCGGTGCCATGGCGAAACCGTTGGGGGTGCGCAGGATCGCGATCCCCCGCGCGAGGGCTTTGTCGCGCAGCGCCGCAAACGCGGTCTCGCCCTTGGCGCGCACAGCTTCGTCGATGGCGCCGCGCCGCGTTTGATACGCCTCGGATTCGAACACGCCGGGTAAGGCGGCTTTTAGGTCGTCGATCAGATGCCGCATGGCCCGCGCGAAGACTGGCGCCATGCCACGCGGTAGGCGGATGGCGGTAGGGCGGTGCGGGACGGCAAAGTTGTTGACGTAGACCCAATCGGATGCGGCCGGTCGTTCAGCGGCCTCGGCCGACAGCAGCGCGCGGATGGAGCGTTGGATGCGCGCGCCGGATGCCCCGATGGCGAAAATATTGAACCCCGGTGCGCCGATCCGCGTACCTAGGGTCAGTGCATCCCGCGCGCGGTCCTGCCCGCCGAGCCGGTCTACGGGTGCGAGTTCGGCTGTCGTGGCGAAATCCAGCGCGGACAGATCCGCTCGGCGATATAGCCGGTCTTGCGTCAGAGGGGTGGGTGGCATTGGCCGCATTCTCCCGTTTTTCTTCGCAAGGGAAGCTTAGCGAGTACTCCGGCCTAGGACCAATGCGGAAGCCGGTCTACTGGGTTGCCGGTGCCGCCGCCAGGACCGCCCGAAGCATTTCGCCGACTTGCCGCGAGCCCGGTTCGGGTAAATGCCGGTCGCGATCGACCATGTGTACGACGACCAAGTCGCGGTTCGGGATAACGAATGCGTATTGTCCGCCGGAGCCTTGCGCATAGAAAGTGCCCTCGGCGAAATCGAGGCCCATGGCGGTCCACCATAGGTAACCGTAGCCCCGGCCATAGCCGGCATCGGAGTAGCTACGCGTGCTTTCCCGTACCCAAGCGGCCGGCACCAGCTGCTCGCCGGCCCAATTGCCGTTATGCAGATATAACAGCGC
>JBAXFK010000399.1:0-2730 GCA_037139955.1 Rhodospirillales bacterium | reverse complement strand
ACCTTGTCCCCAATCTTGAAGCCTGTCGCGTTCGGGCCGATTGCCACAACCTCTCCCGCGACTTCCAAGCCCAATAGCGGGCTGGCACCGGGCGGCGGCGGATAGGATCCTTGGCGTTGCGCGACATCGGGGCGGTTGACCCCGGCGGCCTCGACCCGGATCAGGATTTCGCCATCGGCCGCGATGGGCACAGGGCCTGTGGCAAGTTTCAGCACCTCGGGCCCGCCGGCACCGTCGGCCTGGATGTGGGTCATGGTCTGCGGAACGGTCATGGTTGGCTCCTTCGGCATTTCAGGCGCTGTCGTGACGCATCCCGAGCGCTGCGGCAACCGGGGCTTTGTCAACCTGGGTTTGTCAACAGGCGGGGGTTTGTCTACCGGGGGCGGACGGCGTTACACAGGCAGCCATGTCAAACGGCTTACTCGATCCCGACGAACCCGATCCCGTGCGCGTGCTGCGACCGGACGGGGCATCCGACCTGTTCCTGACCGGCGACCACGCCGGCCGCGCCATCCCGCGCCGCCTGAAGCAACTGGGCGTACCGGACAGCGAGATGGGACGGCACATCGCCTGGGACATCGGCATTGCCGGGGTCACCGAACGCCTATCGGCGCTGCTGGACGCGACGGCGGTGTTGCAGACGTATTCTCGGTTGGCGATCGACTGCAACCGCGACCCGAGCTGGGCCTCGGCCATGCCGACGGTCAGCGAATACACGCCCATCCCCGGCAACCAAGGCTTGACCGACGCCGACCGCGCCGCTCGGGTCGCCGCCATCTTCACCCCCTACCACGATCGAATTCGCAGCTTGCTCGATGCGCGCACACCCCGCCGGACGCTGTTCGTAGCGATGCACAGCTTCACCCCGTCGTTCAAAGGCGAAAGCCGCGCGATGGAGGTTGGGGTGCTGTTCAATCGGGACCTGCGGATGGCGAACGTTATGCTCGATCTGCTGCGCGCCGAAGGCGATCTGACCGTCGGCGCCAACGAGCCTTACGCAATCACCGACGATAGCGATTACAGCGTGCCCGCACATGCGCAATCGCGGGGACTGCTGCATGTGGAGATCGAGATTCGCCAAGACCTGATTGCCGACGAAGCGGGTCAGGCCGCGTGGGCAAAGCGGTTCGCGCGTTTGTTAACGGCAGCGAACGGCCTGCTAGCCTAGCCCGATCCGACGCTCATTGGCCGTCTTTTATCCCGCGCTCGGCCAAATAGCGTTCGATCGCCGGTCCCCAAATGGTCGAACCGCCGCGCCCCAGGAACAAGCCATGCCCATCGGACGCAAAGGGGCGTAGTTGCAGGAATTTCGCCGCGCCGCCCGCTTTTGCAAAGGCGGCATACATGGCGGAGGCAATCGGCGGGGCGAAATACGAATCGTTCTCAGTATAAATCCACAACATCGGCGTGGTCGCCTCGGCGCCGAACGCACCCGCAGCGGCAGCCAATCGATCCGGCCGGCAATTGTCGTTCGCCCGACCGCCCATGTGGCCACCCCGCCCGCCGGCCATGCTGACCATGGCAGCGACTTTCGGGTGCGGCATCGCATCGTACGCAACCGCCCCCCAACCGCCGGCAGATTGTCCCACAACGATCGCGCCGGTCGGTCGTGCGCCGGGTAAGGCTGTTGCAAAATTCACGACCGCCGCGATCTGCCGCGCCGTCTCGCGCCCTGCGCGGATGAAATCCACCGTCTCACAGGGCGAGGAGTTTTCCGCATAACTGCCCGCACTTTGCCCGTAACCGGTTCGCATTGCTGCAACGACGATGTGGCCCCGCTTGAGAAACCATTGCGCAGCCTCGCTCTCGCAGGTCAGCGGTTTCATGGTCGGGCGAATACTGGGGTCGGACGGCGTGCCGTGGGCATAGACAACCACGCGCGCCTCGCGATCCGAGGCAGGTCGACACAGGCGGGCGAACAGATAATGGATGCCGCCGAATTGCCGATCGTAGGGTACCCAGACAATTTGCTCCCGCCAGACGCCGGTCGGCGTGCTGGCCAGCGCGTCCTGTCGCGGCCCCTCGCATGCTGCAAGGCCGGTCAGCAACAGCAGAACGAGGAACCGTTTCACGTCCCTAACAGCGACAACAATCCCCGCAACAATTGCATCGGCGAGGGCGGACAGCCGCGAATGACCAGATCGACGGGAACCACCGACGAAACCCCACCCACCACTGCGTAGCTGCCGGCAAATACGCCGGCATTGGCACCGCAATCGCCCACCGCTACCACCCATTTCGGGTCCGGTGTGGCGCGCCAAGTGCGCTCCAAGGCTTCCCGCATGTTTTTCGTAACGGGTCCAGTCACAAGCAGCACATCGGCATGCCGGGGGGAGGCAACGAAGCGCAAACCGAACCGCTCCAAATCGTGAAAAGCATTGTTCAGTGCGTGGATTTCCAACTCGCAGCCATTGCACGATCCCGCATCGACTTGCCGAATAGACAAACTGCGGCCGAGGCGCTTTTGCGCAACACGGTCCAGGTTTACCGCCAAGGCCGCGAGTTCCGCGTCGGCAACCGGGGGTGCTTCGGTCAACGGGGCGCGCAGGCCCTGAAGGAGGTACCTCAGCATAGCCCGCCCCCGTCCGTCGCGATGCGTTCTATATCCATCAGAGGTCGTGCCCCGAATAGGAACAGTTGAAACTTTTATTGCAGAGCGGAAAATCGGCGACGATATTACCCTCGATCGCGACTTCCAGCAGCGGCCACTGAAACCACGAGGCATCGCGC
>JBAXFK010000398.1:0-2775 GCA_037139955.1 Rhodospirillales bacterium | reverse complement strand
CAGGGTCTAAACTTCCGGGGGGGAGATGTCTCACTCTTGTTGGCACGGAGGGCCGCTGCCGCAGACGGGCGAGACCTTTGACTTTCTCCAGCAGTTCTCGCTGGAAGCGATCGTCGCCGACAGTACCGATCGACGACGGTTTGGGCACGTAGTCTGCCGCTCCCAGTCGCATAGCACGCATGGCGATATCGGCGCCGCGCGTGGTCAGGGTGGATGCCATGATCACCCGAATTCCCGGATCCACCCGCAACAGCAACGGCAATGCGGTCATCCCGTCCATCACCGGCATTTCGATATCCAACACCACCACATCCGCTCGGGTGCGTTTCAACTCGTCTACGGCGAGCTGCCCATTCGCGACTTTCGCCACGACTTTCACGCCGGGATCGGCTTCCAGCATGCGGGCGATAGCACCTCGGATGACCGTGGAGTCGTCGCAGATCATCACCCGAGCGGCGGCGGATGCGGGCGGTCTCACAGTCCCACCTGCGAAAGTTTACCGACCAGGATTTCGTCGTCGAAGGGCTTCATGATGTATTCTTGCGCCCCGGCCTCGATCGCCATCTCGATATGCGACATATCGTTTTCCGTTGTGCAGAAGACGACAATCGGATCGTCCGGGCCGAATTCTTCCCGCAGGTTGCGCAGGAAGGTGATCCCGTCCATCACCGGCATGTTCCAATCCAGCAGCACGCAGTCCGGCATATCGCCGCGGCAGGCGTCCAAGGCCTTTTGGCCCTCTTCGGCTTCCACGACATCGAAGCCGTGGGCTTCCAAGATGCGGCGTGCGACCTTGCGCACGACGCGGCTGTCATCGACGACAAGACACACCCTCGACATCTGGACTTACGCCTCCCCCGACAGCGCTAGCAGTCTGCTGACGTCGAGGACCACGAGCAGCCGGTCCTCCAACCGATAGATCCCCGAGCTGAATGCGGCCCAAGCGGGTTCGAGGGTGGGTGGATTGCGTTCGAAATCCTCGGCTTTCAGGCTCATGACCTCCGACACCTGATCGACCAGCAGGGCGTAGAGCTCGCCCCCGTGTTCGGCGACGACCGACATCGGTTTGTGGCCTTCGGGCGGGGCCGGCAGGTTCAGGCGGCAACGCAGATCGACGGCGGTCACGATGCGACCGCGCAAATTCAAGCTGCCTGCGATTTCCGGCGGCGCCAGGGGAATACGGGTGATCGCCTGTTCCCCCAATATGTCGCGAACGGCAGCGACCGGCACGCCGCAGGTCTGTCCGGCGACGGTGAGCATGACAAAAACCCGGTCGTTATCGGTCGCGGCCTCGGGCCGTTCCAGAACATCCACGGACATGGCGGAATCTCCTGTTCTATCGTTACGCGAGGGCGGGTTCGGATAAGCAAACGCGCAAGGCCTCGATCAGGTCTTCCCGCCGCGCCTTCGTGACGTAATCGCTGAACCCGGCCGCTCGGCCGGCATCGACGTCGCGTGTCTCGGCCCGAGCAGTTAAGGCGATCATCGGCACCTTCGACCAAGCACCGCCGGCACGCACCGCGCGGGCGAACGCCAAGCCGTCCATGTCCGGCATATCGATATCCGATACGATCGCGTCGAAGCTGCGGCCGGCTTCGCGCAGGCGCAGAGCTTCCTCGCCCCCCGCAGCAGCGGTGACCTGGAAGCCGGCAGCGCCCAGGGTCGGCACTAGCAATTGGCGGAAGAAGGCGTTGTCGTCGACCACCAGAATCTGCCTTTGCCGCGGGGTCTGTCCAGCCGGTGTCGCACCGTCGAACCAGTCTCGGGATGCTTGGGTCAGCCAATAGCCGGTGTCGATGATGTCGGTCGCCTCGCCCCGGATGACGGCAGTACCCAACAATCCCGGACGCGGGCCGCCCAGTTCGATCGCCAGCCGGTCGTCCACGACGTCGATAATCCGATCGACCATCAGGCCCATTGCCCGGTCTCGATCCGCAAACACAAGCACCGGCTGGGTTTCGCGGTCGGGGTCGTACATGCCGGAGATCGGCACCAACGGCATCAACTTGCCGCGATATTGGGTCACCGGCTCCCCGCACGACAGTTCGATCCGTTCGCGGGGAATGTCCTCCAACCGCGCGACAAGGCCGAGAGGAACCGCCATCTTTCGATCGCCGCTGCCGCGGAACAACAGCATAGTGGTTTTCTCGTCGGAATGGGTGATTTCGGTCGCGGCGATCTCCACTTGTTTGGATCCGCCCGCGCCCGCACCGACACCGGTTGCTCGGGCAATACCGTTGGGATCGAGGATCATGATGACCGATCCGTCGCCCAGGATCGTGTTGCCGCTGAACATGGTGACATGGCGCAGAATGGGCGCCACCGGCTTGACCACGATTTCTTCCGTGTCGAAAACCCGATCGACGATAATCCCCAGCATGTTGGTGCCGACCTGCGCCACGACGATATAGGCGCCGTCGTCGTCGGTCGCCGCCACACCCAGCGCCAGCAACTCGGACAGGCTGACCAGCGGCAGAAGGCGGTTGCGCAGGCGCAACACGGGGGTGCCTTTGATGCGCTCGATCGCACTCTCGGATATCCCATCGGCCTCCCTTCGAGCACGCACGAGTTCCACCACGCTGAGCTGCGGTATGGCGAAACGCTCCTTGCCGGCTTCGACGATGAGAGCCGACACGATGGCGAGGGTCAGGGGGATTTTGATGGTGAAGGTGGTGCCGTGACCGGGCCGGTTCTTCAGATCGACGGTACCGCCGATACGCTCGACCCTCCGTGCCAACAAGAGTGAGACATCTCCCCCCCGGAAGTTTAGACCCT
>JBAXFK010000397.1:0-2797 GCA_037139955.1 Rhodospirillales bacterium | reverse complement strand
GTGTTGCAGATGCCGATCTCCTTCACCTTGCCCGCCTTGATCAGGTCGGCCATGCCACCGATCGACTCCTCGACGGGCACCTTGGGGTCTATGCGGTGCAGGTAGTAGAGGTCGATGCATTCCATGTCCAGTCGCGCAAGGCTCGCCTCGCAGGCCTTGCGGGCATAGGCGGGAGAGCCGTCGACGACCACGCCGCCATCGGGCTGCCGGATCATCCCGAACTTGGTAACCAGCGTGACCTCCTTCCTGCGCGGCTTCAGGATCTTTGCGAAGAATTGCTCGCACAATCCTTCGCCATAGACATCGGCGCCGTCGAACTGATTGATGCCGATGTCGATGGCGGCATTGGCCACCGAAACCATTTCGGCATTGGCCGGATCGAGCATCTTGTTGCAGCCCAGGCCCAGCGGGCCGCTTGTGAGGGGCGTATTGCCAATTTTTCTTGATTTCATCGCCAGTCCCGTTGAGTGGTTGAAGCGCGACATTCTAGTGGGATGCCGGCAATGCGGTTGTCGCTCAAAGACCCCCGTGCAATCCGGGAATTTCGCGGTCCTCTTTGGTTGGGCCGGACGGTACAATTGCCTGGACACATCGATTCAGAAAACGGACAAACATCATGGCAACTGCAGAAGCTTTCATATGCGATGCGATTCGCACTCCCGTCGGCCGTTACGGCGGCAGCCTTTCCACCATACGCACCGACGACCTGGGTTCACTGCCGCTCAAGGCGCTGATGGAGCGCAACCCCAAGGTGGACTGGAATGCCATCGAGGATGTGGTCTACGGCTGCGTCAACCAGGCCGGCGAGGACAACCGCAACGTGGCGCGCATGGCGCTGCTGTTGGCGGGGTTGCCGATTGAGGTGCCCGCGGCGACGGTGAACCGGTTGTGCGGTTCGGGCCTCAACGCCGTTGGCATGATCGCAAGGGCGATCAAGACGGGCGAGATTTCGCTGGCCATCGCCGGCGGCGTGGAAAGCATGACGCGCGCGCCTTTCGTGCTGGCGAAATCCGATTCGGCGTTCTCGCGCTCCGCGAAGATCGAGGACACGACCATTGGCTGGCGCTTCGTCAATCCGCTGATGAAGGCGAAATACGGCGTTGATGCCATGGCCGACACCGCCGAAAACGTTGCCGAGGAGTGGAAGGTTTCCCGCGCCGATCAGGACGCCTTCGCGCTTCGCAGCCAGCAGCGCTGGGCCAAGGCGAATGCCGCGGGATTCTTCAAGGGCGAGATCATCCCGGTGAAAATTCCGCAGAAAAAGGGCGATCCAAAAATCTTCGATACCGACGAGCATCCGCGTCCCGACACGACGCTTGAGATGCTGGCGAAACTCAAGGGCATCGTGAAGGAAGGCGGCACGGTCACCGCGGGCAACGCCTCGGGGGTCAATGACGGCTCCGCGGCGATGCTGATCGCCAATGAGTCCGCCGCCGCGAAGCACGGTCTCGTGCCACGCGCCCGCGTGGTCGCCATGTCGGTGGCCGGTGTCGCGCCGCGCATCATGGGCATCGGCCCGGTGCCCGCGACGCGCAAGGTGCTCTCCGTTGCCGGACTCACGATCGGGCAGATGGACGTCATCGAACTGAACGAGGCATTCGCCGCGCAGGGCATCGCGGTAATGCGCGACCTTGGCCTCGAGGACGGGGCCGCCCACGTCAATCCGAATGGCGGCGCGATTGCCATCGGCCATCCCCTGGGCGCCTCTGGCGCGCGGTTGGTGGCCACGGCGGTATCGCAACTGCATGCCGTGAAAGGGCGTTACGCGCTTTGCACCATGTGTATCGGCGTCGGGCAGGGCATTGCGCTGGTGCTCGAACGCGTCTAAAAGGCGCCCGGGGGCGCCCCCTCCCGCAGGGAGGCCGTCCCGACCAAGCGCGTACAATACTCATCCGCAACAGTCGTGCCGCAATCTTCGGGCCGTTTTCGAACCCCGCCCAGCAAATTCGCGGCCATTGGAGTCCACCATGCATACCGAAGTTCATATTCACGGCACCGTTTCCCTCAAGGCGAGTGCCAACCAGGCCCATATTGAGCAGGCGCTCGCACCCTGGCTTAACTACGTGGACATCGAGAGCCTGGCCGAAGCGCGCAGCGCCCATCAGGACGAACCCGGCATCGTGTTCGACCGGCGCAAGCGTGTGCTGGAGATCTGCTGGAGCGGCTGGGTGGGACGCAATTTCCAGAAAGCCATGGAGGTCGCCTTCGAGGCCCTGTGTCCCTATTCGGATGAGGCGGCCGCCATCGAGGTCAGCTACTACCACGAGGATGGCCGCGACGAGCGCGGCATGGTTTTCGTGGGTCCGAGCGTCGAGGCGATCGAATCGATGCAGCGCAGCTACATGATCGAGGATGTTCAGGCTTTGCTGGGCCGCCATTTCAGCGACGCGGAAATCGGCGAAGTGACCGGCCTTGTGAACCAGTTGTTCGACAAGCGCTGGACCGAGCGCGGCGCGGAGCCCGTCACAGGCTCTACCGAGCGGCCGCAACGACCCTCGTCGGGCAAACGCCACCTGCATTAGCAGTATGAAACCGGGTCTCTTCGTTGCCGTTGCGGTGCTGGTGCTGACCGCCGGTTGCACCACCGAGCAGATGACCCGCCTTGTCTACGAAGGCGCGCGCATGCACAGCGAGGGCGTCCGATCCGTAACCACCGGAATGCCGCCGCGGGACTCGCAAAACTACGATCAATACGAGGCTGAACGCAGACGGCTGGACGAGCGCAAGCGGGGAGACTGAGTTCCCTCAATAACCCTTGATCCGGTCGACGAGCCCGGGCTGGGGTTCGCCGTTCAGG
>JBAXFK010000396.1:0-2798 GCA_037139955.1 Rhodospirillales bacterium | reverse complement strand
ATGCCAGTCGTAGGCGGGGATCGGCTCGTCCTCTGCCACGACCGAGGCTATGCCCGGCACGGTTCGGGCGATGCGCACCAGTTGCGGCGGCATCCGCGCGATCGCATAAGCGCCACGCTCGGCCAACAGCGGCGCATAACGCAGGAATTGGATGGTGTCGCCGTAGCCCTCTTCGTGGGTCAGTAACACCGTGCGACCCTCGACATCGGCATGTTGCGGCAGAAGGTGTTGTTCCGGCAGGCCGCTATAACCGGGCATACGCAAGCGCCAATCGCCGTCTTGCCAAGCCTCCGCCCAGCGACCGGCATGCAGCAAGGCGACCGAGCGGTTCAATCGGATGGTCGTGTCGTCGGGGCTGCGCAGGATCGCTTCGTCGTAGGCGGACAGGGCCTCGGCGAACCGGCCCTCGACTTTCAGCACCATACCGAGATTGGCCCAGGCCATCGACGGGATCGGATCCAGGATCGTGGCGCGCCGAAAGTGCGAAATCGCCTCGTGGAACCGTCCCTGCTCGGTGAGCGCCATGCCCAGCAAATGCTGGGCGGATGCGGTATTCGGCACGGGGCGTAGCACGGCTTCGGCTTCCGTCGGAGCATTGCGGTCCAACAACCAAGCGGCGAAATCGCGTCGCAGCCGCGCGTTGTCCGGGGCCGCCATCAGGCAGGCGCGATACAGCGCGGCTACCGGACCATCGGGGCACAGGCGGGCAAAATCGGTGCAGGGATGGGCGTGGCCGGGGCGCTTGCGGGCGACCCTGACCAATAGGGCCGCCGCAGTCTCGATGTTGTTTCTCCCCGCGAGCGCGAGGCCCAACAGCAGGGCGCCGTCGTCGTCGTCGGGCGGCAGAGTTCGGGCCTGTGTTTCTGCCACCTGCCAAAGCCCTGCTTCCAGAGCCTCCAGCGCGACGCCCAAAACGCGCCGCCGTTGTGCTAGGTCCATCCCAAACTCCCATCGATCGGGGGAGCATGGCAGGAAAAGGTTAAGGAACTGTTAACGTGCGCTCGATCCGTCGGTCGGGCACGAGCCGCCAGACAGCGACACGCCGTAAACGCCGGTCGGAACGGAAGCGAGCCGATTATGACCCAGCCACGCCGTCGTGAAAGGCACGAGGGACAGCCAGAACAACAGATTCATATTAGCACACAGGATCGCACTATTCACCCGGTTTACGGCGTGCATCGGATGGTGGTGGTTGTTCCAGTAGATCGCCACGTACGCAAAGCTTAGGGCATAGCTTAACAAAATCGGTAGCACCGGCAATAGCGCGGTCAGATTCGCGCCGGCCGGTACTTGCAGTTCAAGTACCACGATCGTTATTGCGATGGCGATCGTGCCAACGGTGAACGCGGTCGAGCGAGCCTTGGGTATGCCATTATTGCCCTTCGCGGCGCCAGGCCAAAATCATCGGTCCTATGAGCAGCGGCAGGGCCAACCAGGGCGGCAGCAGCGGGATCGCCGCGATTCCGGTCGCAACATGGTCGTGCCGGCGTTGCAATCCGATCCATGACCCGCCCGAGGCCGATCGATCCGGCTCTGTCCGCCGAAGCTCGGGAATATCGGGCTGTGCGGCGGTGCCAAGCCAATGCACGCCACCGCCGGTGTCATGGGCGAGTTTGCCGACCAGGGTTGCGGTGGCGCGGAGGTCGGCGATTTCGCGCGGGTTGGCGGTGCCGGCTGCCGCGTATGCCGTGCGCGTGCCGTCGTCGACTCGCCAGACGCCGGGCATGGTAACCGGCAAGCTGGCGGTCGTGCGTCCCGGTGAGGCGTCGGCGAAGGGCAGGGTGGTTTTAGTTCCATCGGGGGCGGTTATACTAGCCGAACCGGCCGGTCTGGCGTCGATCGACCGGCGCTCGACCGTTAGACGCCCACCTTGTCCGATCGTGGACACGATGCGTGCGGTCAGGGCGTTTTCCTCCAACGACGGCTCCTGCATTGCCCAATGCGCGATCCGTCGCAGCAGCTCCGCCTGCGGCCCGCCGCCCTCGTGCCCGCGCGACCAAAGCCATATTTGGTCGGACAGCAGCAGGGCGGTACGGCCCTTTTCGACGCGACCGAGCACCAAAAGCGATTGCCCATCGGGCGTGCGCATCAGGGCGTCGCCGCGTACTTCGCTGGCCTGGATGCGGCGATACCAGTCACCCCATTGCGGCGCTTTCGACGGATCGCCCGGGGGGTTGCTGCCCGGGAGGCCTTCGGTCACCGGATGGCGCTGGCCGAGGTCGCTGATTTGCGGACGGAATGGTTCCTCCACCAAGCCTTTGAAGCGCAGCGGGGTCGCGGGCAGCACGGATGCCAACGGTGTGAGCGCCAAACTGGTCGAACCGGTGAATTCCGGCCCCACGCTGAGCAGGAGCGCTCCGCCCTCGCGCACGCGGCGGGCGATATTCGTCAAATAGGGGATCGGCAACAATCCGCGATTTTGGAAGCGGTCGAGAATTATCAGATCGAACTCGCCGATCTTGTCCTGAAATAGCTCCCGCACCGGAAAAGCGATCAGCGCCAACTCGTTCAGCGGTGTTTGATCGTCGCGTTCGGGGGGGCGAAGAATAGTGAAATGTACTAAATCGACCGATGGATCGGCCTTCAGCAGGCGGCGCCATGTGCGCTCCCCCGGATGCGGTTCGCCGGAGACCAGCAGCACCCGCAGCCGGTCGCGCACGCCGTTGATCTCGATGACCGCGCTGTTATTCAACGGCGACACTTCGCCCGCCAGCGGGTTGGTCGATAGTTCCACGATGCTCGGACCCGCGCGCAGGATCGGCAGCGTCAGCACTTGTTCGCGTCCGACCGGAACGGTC
>JBAXFK010000395.1:0-2858 GCA_037139955.1 Rhodospirillales bacterium | reverse complement strand
AAGGGGACATTCTAATTGGGCACGGAGGGGACATTCCTATTGAGCGCTAACACCCCGCGCAATAAGCTTGCGGCACCGAGCGGTTTGCGTCATGGTCCGCGCCGCTCCGGTATCGCAACCGGGGGACAGCGGTTTTGCCGCGAACCCCTGGCCAGATTCGGCGAACGCGTGATCCTCCCGCCGGCCAGAACAGGTTCTGGACTGCGGATGGGGGTGGGTCCGCATCGCCGAAGCGCCTTACCGGTCGCGTCGCGCCCCCAATTCGGATCAGTGGCGCGCCGGGCCTACCTTTCGGGGCGGGCGGCAGTTTTTTCACACGGGGCTGCGTTCCGCGAGGGAGCGCGCCGACCGAACGTCAGGGACCGATGAACCACGCCGCTGCCTACTTGCCCGCGACAGAACCACCGCCGATCTTGGCGGAAGGTGTCATGGGCCTGCGTGCGCATCTTGGGTCTTTCCCTAACCTGATCGACGGGCCCCATTCCGCAAACCAATTCCGGCGCTCCAGGGCGCGTGCTCGGGCGCGAAAAGCGCCGGGGGTAACGCCACGCAGCCGAGTGCCGTACCGGAGTTCAGGTCTCTATGACAAAGCGTATGTTGATCGACGCCACCCACGCGGAAGAAACCCGCGTCGTGGTTTTGGATGGTAGCCGGCTAGAAGATTTCGACGTCGAGACCGCCACGAAGCGGCAACTCAAAGGCAATATTTACCTCGCGAAAGTCATCCGTGTGGAGCCGAGTCTCCAGGCGGCCTTCGTAGAGTACGGCGGCAACCGGCACGGCTTCCTCGCGTTCGCCGAAATTCACCCCGATTATTACCAGATCCCCGTCGCCGACCGGCAGCGGTTGATCGCGATGGAGCTGGAACAGGCTCGCCTGGAAGAAGAGCAGGCCGATTTGGAAATGGCGCTGGAATCGGCCGGTTCGGACGATGCCCCCCAACCCGAAATCGCCGAACCCGAAGTTGCCCAACCCGAGTTTTCCCAGCCTTTGGCCATCGCGACCGAGGTCGTGCACGGGCCGGTGGAGGCGGACGACGCAGCCCCCGAAGAAGCACCGGTCGAGGTCGAGGTCGAAGCCGCCTCTGCCCCCGAGACAGCTCCTGTCGCCGAGGCAGAGATCGCAGCGACACCGGCCGAAATCGCCGCCCCGGTGGCCGAAGCCGCCGCCGACGCAGCACCGTACGTCGCCCCCGAAGCAGCGCCGGTCGCGGCCGAACAACCCCACGAACCGGAAGCAGCGCCCGCCACGGTCGCGGCCGAGCAGCCGGACGTGCAATATGCCGATCCCGAAACCGATCCGTTCGATGCGCCGGCCCCCTTCGCCGACACGGCCGAGGAATCGTTCAGCCCGTCCGACGACGACCGAACCTACGATCGCGACGACCTCGATGTCGGCGAATCCGATGCGCCTCCGCCGGAAACCATTGGCGGCGGCGATAGCGACACCGGGGAAGACCGTTCCGAACGTCGGTCGCAGCCCCGTTTCATGCGCAATTACAAGATTCAGGAGGTCATCCACCGCCGTCAGATCCTGCTGATCCAGGTGGTGAAGGAAGAACGCGGCACCAAAGGCGCAGCGCTGACCACCTATCTGTCGCTCGCCGGCCGTTTCAGCGTGTTGATGCCCAATTCGCCCCGGGGCGGCGGCATTTCGCGCAAGATTACCTCCGCTGCGGACCGTCGTCGCTTGAAAGAAGTGATGACCGAGTTGGATATCCCGCGCGGCATGGGGATGATCGTGCGAACGGCGGGTGCGCAACGGCCGAAGCCCGAAATCAAGCGCGACTGCGAGTATCTGCTGCGCCTATGGGACGACATCCGCGACTTGACGATGAAATCGGTCGCTCCGGCGCTGATTTACGAAGAAGCCAGCCTGATCAAGCGGGCGATTCGCGACGTGTATTCGCGGGATATCGATGAAATTCTCGTGGATGGCGAAGAGGGTTGGCGCGCGGCGCACGACTTCATGCGCATGTTGATGCCGACCCATGCCAAGAAAGTGCAGTTGTGGCGCGACCCGCAGCCGCTGTTCGCACGCGGACAAGTCGAGGCACAGCTCGACGGGATGCTACAGCCGATCGTTCAGCTCCGCTCCGGCGGGTATCTGGTGATCGACCAGACCGAGGCTTTGGTCGCGATCGACGTGAACTCCGGCCGATCCACCCGCGAGCGGAATATCGAAGAGACCGCGCTGCGCACCAACCTCGAAGCCGCCGATGAGGCCGCGCGCCAACTGCGTTTGCGCGATCTGGCCGGTCTGATCGTCATCGACTTCATCGACATGGAATCCAAGCGCCACAACGCGATGGTCGAACGGCGCATCAAGGAAGCGCTGAAGAACGATCGCGCGCGCATCCAAATCGGGCACATCAGCCATTTCGGCCTGCTGGAAATGAGCCGGCAGCGCCTGCGCCCGTCGCTCGCGGAAGCCAGCTTCATCGCCTGTCCGCATTGCGGCGGTAGCGGCCATGTCCGCAGCACCGAGAACGCCGCCATCCATGTGCTGCGCGGCATCGAGGAGGAAGGCGGCAAGCGCCGCGCTGCCGAGATCGTGGTCTATGTCGCGACGGCTATCGCTTTGTATTTGTTGAACCACAAGCGCGAGCGGCTCCAGGAAATCGAGGCACGCTACGGCATGCGGGTCATGATCGCGGCCGACGATACCCAAACCGGCTCCGCCTTCCGCATCGACCGCGTTCGCGCTCGGGCCGAGGGCGAATACATCCCCGCACCGTCCCCTGCCGGGCTGCCGCCATTGTCGGCATCTGCCCACATGGAAGCCGACGACGACGAATTGCCCCCGCCGGTCGAGGACGAGGACGACGAAGCGCCCGCGCCTGCGGGCCCCGCCGAAAC
>JBAXFK010000394.1:0-2858 GCA_037139955.1 Rhodospirillales bacterium | reverse complement strand
ACCCATTATCTGGTGTTCGGTCGCGACGGCATCGCCGCAGTGGTGGATGCCAACGACCCCGGCGTATCGGCAAGCCTACGGCGCAGCATCGATCGCACCCGCCCGCTGGTAGATGTAACCTTCGCCAATGCGGCCGCCGAACGACTGGACGCAGCCAACGATCCGATCGCCGCAGCGCAAACCGTGCTGGACGCCGGCCGGGTCGTGTTGGCCGCGGACTCCGTGGGGGCCGCGCAAAACATGCTGGATCGTGCTGTGGCTTTCGCGAAGGAGCGGGTACAATTCGGCCGCGTCATCGGCAGTTTCCAGGGGGTGAAGTACCCGCTGGCCGACTGCGTCACGGCGTTGGAACCCTGCCGAGGCATGGTCTGGTACGCAGCCTACGCGCAGGACGCGCTGCCCGACGAAGCCCGCCTGACCGCCTGCCACGCCAAGGCACATGTCGGCGATGTCGCGCGCGACGTGGCACGCATGACCACCGAATCGCACGGCGGCATGGGTTTCACCGATCTGCTCGGTCTCCATTACTGGTTCAAACGGATCGGCTTCAACCGCCAAATCCTGGGCAATCCGGAACGATGCCGGGACGAAGCAGCACGGTTGCAAGGGTGGCTGCGATAACCGGCATAATGTTTTGAGGGAACTCCCATGCCCGACATCGATATCGAACCGATTCGTGCCCAGCTCGGGCGGAAAATTATCGACTACGACGACGCGGCCGCCACACCGCTGCGCGGCATGATCGTCACGTTCGATCGCGACGAAAAGCCGCCAGTCGATGGCGAACCGATAGCACCAGGCTGGCACCTTGCCTATTTCCCCGCCGAGAGCCGGTTGTCTACGCTAGGCGCCGATGGGTTACCCGTAACCGGTGGCATTCTGCCGGAAATGCCGCTGCCTCGGCGGATGTATGCCGGTGCGACGCTGACGTTCCACGCACCGATTCTAGTCGGCGATGCGTTGCGGCGGGAGACCGAATTCTCCGACGTGCAATTGCGCAAAGGCGGCACCGGCACTCTGATTATCGCGACCCAGACCCGACGCATTTATACGCCGCGCGGCCTCGCGTTAACCGAAGATGCGGTCAGCGTATTCCGGGAGGCCGTGCAGGCCGGCACACCCTCGGGTATACCGAACACCGAACCGCCACCGGCCGGAATGACCTGGACGAAAAGCTGGGTGCCGGATCCGGTATCGTTGTTTCGTTACTCCGCACTGACCTTCAATCCGCACCGTATCCATTACGATCGGGGATACGCGACCGGCGTGGAAGGATTTCCCGGTCTGGTGGTGCATGGGCCGTTCTCGCAACAATGTCTGTTGGACCTGCTTCGCGATAACGTATCGCGACCCATCGTCCGTTTCGAAATGCGGGCACGGGCGCCGCTGTTCGATACCGCGCCGTTCACGACAATGGGCCGCATGACCGGAGCGAATGACGCGGAACTGTTCGCGGTCGGCCCCAGCGGAGGAATCGCGATGCAGGTGCGGGCAACATTGGGCTAACCTTCAACGCTATAGCGCCCAAGGGTGTTGTCGCACGGCCTGGATAAAAGTCGTTACCGGCAGCGTTCGGCGCCGACCCGACACCGTCGTGATGCAAACGTCCCGCGCTGGCAACGGATCGGCGATGGGGCGGATGACGACGCCGGGAACCGGCAAGCTGAATTCGGGCCTGACACATACGCCCATCCCGGCAGCGACCATAGACAGAACCCAATCCTCGGGTTCGCCAACGGTCGTCGACAACTGGGTTTCTCCATCGATATCCGCTAGATGGATACTGTGCCGGTTAGCCAGTCGATGTCCGTGCGGACAAGCAACAGCGAAGCGTTCGGCATAAAGGGCTTCCCCCACCAGCGGCGGCGCGATTCCGTTCGGATGCGTGGCCAGCGCGACATCCAAATCGCCCCGCAACAGCATCGTCTGCAACCGGTCGTAGGGATATTGCGCCAACCCGATTTCGATGCCGGGATATCGGTCCCGAAAATCGGACAAAAATGGCAAAAACCTCACTGGACCGACAGATTCCATAACACCGAAGCGAATACGCACCGCATCCGAACGCAGGAAATCCTGCGCGGCATCGGCCGCTTTATGTGCGTCCGAGATCATGGCGGCGAGGTGCGGCCGCACGGCACACCCCAATTCGGTCAACCGAATTTTGTTGCGCTCTCGGGAGAATAGCATCCCTCCGAATTCGTGTTCCATTTTCTGAATGGCGCGGGTCAGCGCGGGCTGTGCGACATGGCACGCTTCCGCTGCCCTGGTGAAGTTCAAGGTTTCGCCAAGTGTCAGAAAATATCGAGCTTCGTGGAGTTCCATCTTGCAGTTCCGTTCCGATAGGTGTCGTCCATCGGACCTCGCTGCGGGTTGGGCATTACAATCGGGTCGGTTACAATTAGGTTAGACTATCCCCGGGCCGCGCGACCGAACGTATCGCAAGGCCCGGGTTTGCGCGCCGGTCTAGCCGCCGCCGCCTTGGATCGGCATCCAGGGCGTCATTGTCATCAGTTCCTGCTTGGTGCCCGGCATCATGGCTTTGGCAGTATCCAAATGCACATGACTCAGCGGCACGTTCACCATCTTCTTGCCGGTGCCCAGATAGTCGCCGACCGACAGAATGACCCCGGGTTCCGCGCCCTGCCCCTTTAACACGACATCGACGACAGATCCGATCGCCATACCTTTGTCGTCGTAGACTTTCTCGCCGATCAACTTGCCGGTGCTGACCGACTTATCGGGCATGACGGACACGTGTCCGCCGCCGTATTGTTGCGCCATGCCGGGCGCTGCTGCTGCCAGCGCAAGCGCGAACGCCGCCACGAGACCTGTCCCGAACTTCATTTTCCTGTTCC
>JBAXFK010000393.1:0-2859 GCA_037139955.1 Rhodospirillales bacterium | reverse complement strand
GACCAAGGCGACCCGCCAGACCGATCACCGTCATCGTCCCGCCGACGATCATGGCGCAGGCAATCGACCAACCGGTCATATCGCCGGGAATGTCGAGCACACCGTGACCATCCATCTCGCTCGACCAGATTGCCCAACTGGTGCCCAACCTGACCGGTCAGACGACCAGCCAAAACGGTCAGGGGTGATTGTCGCCATGATGATCAAGGCCATCATCGGGAGGTCGATTGTGAAATTTCTTGCCGCCTGCGGGCACAGACACGGATGCGGTGACGATCCGGCTCGACCGGGAATAACTTGTCCAAACGCTGCTATCTTGGCGCTATCTCAGGCCCGATGGGGTCAATCCCCACACATTGCGCCCAATTTAAACTATTTTTGTTGAGTTTTGGCGGACCCGATACGATTCGAACGTACGGCCTCTGCCTTCGGAGGGCAGCGCTCTATCCAGCTGAGCTACGGGTCCAGAGGCAACCTTCTACAGGCATTCCACGCCGAGCGGAAGCCCGGTTCTTAAAACTGCTTCAACAACCGCTCGATGTAATCCAGTTCGGGCTGCGGGCGGGTTTTTTCGGCTTCCCGGCGACGCAACTCCTCCTGAATCGCCAAAGTGCGCTGGCGTTCCCGCTCCTCGGGGACGGTCGTGTCGCCGCCTTCTTCGCTGCCGGCGGTGCCATTGCCCGTGGATCGACCCAACGGATCCCGGCCGCGCGAATCAGGGCGGCCCGGTTCGCTCGGCGACGATCCGTCGGACCGTCCGGCTTGCCGGCCACCCGGCATGGTCATGCCGAACATACCGGCATCGCCGTCGCCCTCGTCCTCGCCCGTGCCGGGGCGGGGCGATCCGAATTTCTTCGCCATCGCCTGCCCCATTTCCTGCGCACCCTTTTGCAAGGCTTCGACGGCTTGCTGCACCGCATCGCCCGCAACCTTGTCCCGCCCCTGCCCCAACGCCGTAGCGGCGTCGCGCATCGCGCGCTCGGCTTCGCCCAGACTTGGCGGAATCTCCCCCGTCAAATCGCCGAATTGCTGCATCAATTCGCCCAGCGATCGCCGCAGCGCCTGCTGCACGCGCCGATCGGCCTCCCGCGCCGCATCGGCATCGGCACCGTTGGGCGGCGCGAGGCGTTTCGTTGTTTGATCGACGCGCCCCTCGGTGCGATCCAGCAAGCCCCCTTCCCGACCGACCATGTCCTGCACCGCGCCCATCTGCTGGCGCCCGCGCTGCCGCTGTTCGGCATTTTGCTTGTCCTGCTGCCCCGGCTTGGCATTGCGCAGCCGATCCAGCATCCGTTCCAGTGCGGCCATACGTTCTTGCGCGTCCTGGGGCGTGCCTGATTGGGCGGCGTCGCGCGTGCGATCGGTCTGCCGATCCAATTCCCGTTCGGTCATTGTTTTGGCGTCGGCGCCGATCTTGGGGGCCTCGCCGTTGCGCTCAGCCTCCTGCTGCAAGGCCTGCATGTGGCGGTCGATAGCTTCCTTCAGCGCCTGCAATGTCTCGTCCAGCTTATCCCGGTTGGCCTTGGACGGGTCCTGTAGCATTGCCGCCAGCGCTTCCCGCGCGGCATCCCGGGCTTCCTCCAGCGCGCGCGCCGTGGCTTCGGTTTGGCCTTCTTCCATGTGCAACGCGAGTTGCCACAGCCGTTCCTGCGCCTCGGCGATGTCGGCGTCGGACTGGGATCGCACCAGTTTGAAGTATATGCCAGCCAAATTCAGCACGGCACTCAGGTCGTCGCCGAACGCATCCAAATTCTGCATCGACCGGTCCAGTATCTCCATCTCGTCGCCTCGATCGTCCGGATGCAGCGACAAGCCCTTCCGTACCTGGATCAACGCCTGCGCGATCGGATTGAGGAACAACCGTTCGGGAAGCACGAATACGACAGGATCGGATCGACCGATTTGCCCTGGGTAATCCTGCGCGATCAGTGTTGCAACGACCGATAGCCCGGCCCAGGGATGCGCGGTCAGATCCTGCTGAGCGACGCCTCGCGCCGCTTTGGTCCGACCGCCAGGCAGTGGAATCTCCGCAACCGAAGCCGGTGCGCCTTGCCGAGCTTCGAGGCGGAATTCGGTGCGGAGCGCGACGACGCCGTAGTCGTCCTCGGTTTGCCAGGGCAGACGGGTTTGCTGACTTTCTTGCGCGCGGCCGGGCGGCGACGCCCAGCGCACGTTGGGGGGCCGGTCCTCGATTGCGGTCAGCAACCACTGGCCGAGGCTCCCGTCCCCCGATTGAATCGTTGCCGTGCCACTGGCAGCGATGTCGCGTTCCGCCTGGAAACTGCCGGTCGCCAGCGTTTGGAAGCGCTCGGATTTGCCATCCAGCACCAGGGTCGGGATGCCAGTCGCTGCGGTCAGATTTATCGTCAAATGCGACCCGATGGGTACCGACACGGCTGCGACATCCGGGCGCAGAAAGATCGGCGGCAGGCCCGTATAGGCGGGCGGCGCGATCCAGGCGCGCAATTCCGGGGAGATCGTTGCGACGGCAGGTAGCGAGAGCGGCACCAGCGCAGCGACAACGCGACTTGGCGCATCTCGGCCGGCGACAACACCGCAGGCGACCAAGCCCACCACCAAGCCCGCGCGCAACGCCCGCCGATCCCGCCGCGCGAGGCCCGGTCGGGGCGTTCCGATCTTCAAGTGCGCAATTTGCGCGGCGGCGCGTGCGCGATGCGCCTCCCACAACGCGAGGCTCGTGGCATCCGTCCAGCGCGGACGGCCCGTCACGACGGATAACGGACGATGCGACAGGCCCGACGCCGCTTCCAGGCGCCGGTCGGCCTCGGCTGCTCCGGGCAGCCGGACACGGGACAATTCCCGATACAGCAAGAACAGGATCGTGACGCCCGTCGCGAC
>JBAXFK010000392.1:0-2863 GCA_037139955.1 Rhodospirillales bacterium | reverse complement strand
CTTCGGCGTCATCGCCACCTACCAAAATCTTGCGATGGCGGTGCTCGGCTTGCAACAAAAGCTGGTCGGGTTGCTGGAAGCCTATCGCGCCGCCGGCAAAAGCGTTTGGGCCTACGGTGCCCCGGCTAAGGGCGCGACCCTGCTGAACAGCTTCGGCATCGGCCCGACGCTGGTCCAAAAGGCGGTCGAACGGAACCCGATGAAAGTCGGCCTGGCCATTCCCGGCGTGCGTATACCCATCGCCGAGGAACGTGCCGAGGATGTACCGAACGCCTATCTGGTGCTCGCCTGGAACTTTATCGACGAGTTTCTGAAGAACCCCGCCAATATCGCTTTCATGCGCGATGGCGGAGAATTCATCGTCCCGGTGCCGGAGGTGCGCACGATCGGCGCCGCCGGTGTGCGGCCGGTCTGAACCCAGCATGACTGCACTTCCCGAAGCGGTAGTTCTATTCGGCGCATCCGGCTTTGTCGGTCGCAATATCGTCGAGGCTTTACGCGGCAAGGTCGGCATGCTCGTTGGGGTCAACGCCTCCGGCCGCGCCGTGCTCGGTTGCGATACGACCGTCGGGGCCGGCGCCTTGTCCGATATTCCGGCGTTGCCGAAGGACACCGCGATCGTGAACGTCGCTGCCTTTCGCTACTACGCCAGCCAGTTCGCCAAGCAGCAGGCGGAGCTTCTGTCGGCCAATCTGATGCTGACCGATGCGGTTTACCGTTTCGCATTGGACCGAGGTATTGCCGAAATCCGAACCGCCAGCAGTGCTGCGGTTTATCCGGCCGACTGGGCGGTGCAGGACGATGCTTTGCCGCTCGATCTGAACGCTTGGCCGCATTTGGGCGAAGCCGCCTACGCTTGGTCCAAGCGCTGGGCCGAAATCGCGGCCGAGCTGTGGCATCGACGCGGCGGGACGAATACGATTTCGTTGCGGCTTAGCAATCCTTATGGTGCCTTCGATACGCTCGACGAAAATGAGGCGCATGTCGCCACCGCTTTCGTTATTCGCGCGTTGTCCGACGTTCCGACATTCGAGGTGCGCGGCGACCCCGAGGCCGAACGCGATTTCGTTTATGCCGGCGACATCGCGATGGCGTTCGTCGAATCCCTCAGGCTGCGCGGTGTTCAGGCGGCGATCAATTGCACCGCCGGCCAGACGACGCAGGTGATCGAATTGGCCCGAGCGGCGATGCGCGCGGCGGGAAAGGAGCGGCCGCTTAAGACCAATCCGCCGCCCGCCGGCGCCAATGCCGGGGTGAAAATCCGCAGAGCGACTGCGCTGCGCCTGCGGGAGGTCATGCCGGACTTGCCGGCGTTCCGTAGCCTCGACGAAGGTATGCGATTGACGATGGAGTGGTATCGTGCCGCCTTACGCTGATGCCCCCACGATTATCCTCGGTACCGATGGGTTCCTTGGCTGTAACCTCCTGGCATATTGGCAGGCGCGCGGCTGGCCTGTGCATGCGGTCGGCCGCGCCGCCGGGGATTTCACCGATGCGGCGACGGTCGACCGCATCTTCTGGGATGCACCGAAGGCCGGGCGCATCCTGCATGCCATCACCAAACAGCGCACCGGTGCGATCCAGTACGAGATGCAGGGCGAGTTGCTGCGCGATAACAGCCGCATCCATCTGAATGTATTGGACGCGTGGCTGGCCCATCAGTCGCAAGCGAAGCTTGTGTCCCTGGGCAGTTCCTGCGTTTATCCGGAATCGCTGAAACCGCTCCCGGAAGAAGCCTTCCGCTCCGGCGCGCCGCATCCTTCCGTGCGCGGATATGCCCAAGCCAAAGAAACGCTGGCGATCGGCTGCGAGACGTTCGGTAGTCAGTACGGTTTGAAGTGGTTGCACTGTATCCTCGCCACCGTTTATGGCCCGCACGCCCATACCGAACAGCACCGCAGCCACTTCATGGCCTCGTTGATCGCTAGGGCGGTCGCCGGAAAGGGCAAGGGCGACGATACTTTCGAGGTGTGGGGCAGTCCCGACACCGTTCGCGACCTGCTTTATGTCGACGATCAGATCGAGGCAGTGCTCGCCGCCGATCGAGCCTTCGAGAACCGCATTTTGAATGTCACCTCCAATGAACCGGTCACCGTCGGTCGCTGCGCGCGCGAGATTCTGTCTGCGCTGGATTGGTCGGCAAAGATCGTGCAGCCTGAGAATAGTTTTCAAGGTGCCGGGTATAAGAGTCTAGATAGCAGTCGGTTTCTGGCCGCGACCGGCTGGAAACCCCGTTTTTCCATTGACGCTGGCGTGCGCGCCGCGATCGAGGAGATGCACCGCGCATGATGATTGTCGCCCGCACACCCCTGCGTGTCAGTTTCTTCGGCGGTGGCACCGACTATCCCGAATACTTCCGCCGCGCCCGCGGTGCTGTGCTAGGCATGGCGATCGACAAATACGTTTATATTTCGGCGCTGCGGTTGGCGTCGATCTTGGATTACCGCTACCGCGTCAGTTATTCCCGTATCGAAACCGTCACCGACGCCGCCGATATCCAGCATCCCGTGGTGCGGAACGTGCTGGCGCATTACGGCGTGACCGAGGCTTTGGACCTGTCGATCATGGCCGACCTGCCGGCCAAAAGCGGGTTGGGCAGCAGCAGCAGCTTCACTGTCGGCTTCCTGAATCTGATCGCCGCGTTGCAGAAGCGGCAGATCACGAAGTTGGACCTCGCGCGGCAGGCAGTGTTCGTCGAACGCGAGTTGCTGGCAGAGAACGTGGGCGTGCAGGATCAATACCATGCTGCATTCGGCGGCCTGAACCGCTTCGATTTCGAGGGCGCGCGCACCCGCATCAGTCCTATTCAAATGTCGGGCGACTGCCTGACTGCGCTGACGGGCTCGCTTTTTCTGGTCTATAC
>JBAXFK010000391.1:0-2871 GCA_037139955.1 Rhodospirillales bacterium | reverse complement strand
GATGGCTGCGGCTGCTTGAGCTTGAATGTCGCTTGATGTTCGTTGTCGACCGCGATCTCCTCGACGTTGCGGTACCAGGCCTTGCGCGGATTGATGCGCAATTTCTCGGTGGATTTTCCCAGCAGCATGTCCCAGGTGCATTTCACGTCGCGGGCGGTGAAATTCTGGCCGTCGTGCCATTGAACGCCCTGGCGGAGTTGGAATGTCAGCTTGGTGCGCGTTGCGTCCCAGGACCACGACGTTGCGAGCTCCGGCACAATGGTGGCTGCGCTGATCTGTGGGATTTTCGGATCGAAGGTCACGAGATTGTTGAATACCGCCATCATCGGCGCGAGCGCGGCGATGGTGACTTCCTCGTGGATCGACATCGTGCCTGGGCTGTCGAACAAATAGAACCGCAGGGTGCCGCCGGATTTCTGGGCATGCGAGACGTTGCTCAAGGCCAGAATCGCGACGATAGCCAGCACGGCGAGGCGTCGCACAATCGGCATGCCAATTCCCTCCAAGGGACGGTGTTATTCGGGCGGCTTTACGCGCCTTGCCGGGAGCGTACGTCGCCGTTGGCGGATGTGTCCAGCGGCGGCGTTTCCTCGGCGACCCGAGCACGCGCTTGGTCCTTGCGTTTGCGCAGATTGGCGCGCAGGGCGGCTGCCTCGCGCTCCAGGCGGATTTCGCGGGCAGTCTTGCCCGGGGGCATTTCGGGGGGGGAGGCGCGGTCCGGGTCCATGCGGGAAGAAAGGCGGCGGCAGCCTCGTTCGTCAAGGGCTTTGTAAGGTGTTGATATAACGTGTATTGCTGGCCTTTGGCGCGGCGTTCGGGCGCGGTCGGTCGCAGCAAGGGATCGGCACTCGCCAATCCCGTCGAATCAGCCTATCAACCCGCCCTTGAACCACCCCACGAGCCCCCATCTTGAGCGATACAAACGACACCACCGGCCAGCCCCCCAGCCCTTACGGCATCTCCACGCCGGTGATGCTGGAAGACGAGATGCGCCGTTCGTACCTCGACTATGCCATGAGCGTAATCGTATCCCGAGCGCTGCCCGACGCTCGGGACGGGTTGAAACCGGTGCATCGGCGGATCCTGTTCGGGATGCACGAGGCCGGCTACACCGCCGATAAAGCCTATCGTAAGTCGGCCCGCGTGGTTGGCGATGTCATGGGTAAATATCACCCGCACGGTGACTCCGCGATTTACGATGCCATGGTGCGCATGGCACAGCCGTTCAGCTTGCGGGTGCCGTTGATCGACGGGCAGGGCAATTTCGGTTCGGTCGATGGCGATAACCCGGCGGCGATGCGCTATACCGAGGTGCGGCTGGCCAAGGCGGCGGAATTGCTGCTGGAAGATATCGACAAGGAGACCGTCGATTTCCAGCCGAACTACGATGATTCGGAACATGAGCCGAAGGTTCTGCCGGCTAAGTTCCCCAATTTGCTCATCAACGGTGCCAACGGCATCGCGGTGGGTATGGCGACCAATATTCCTCCCCATAATCCAGGGGAGATCGTCGACGCCACGCTGGCGATCATGGAAAACCCGGACGTGAGCCTGGAAGATCTGATGAAGATCGTTCCCGGTCCCGATTTCCCCACGGGTGGCATCATCATCGGCCGCTCCGGCTGCAAGGGCGCGTTCGAGACCGGCCGCGATTCCATTATCATCCGCGCGAAGACCGAGTTCGAGGAACTGCGCAAAGACCGCATGGCCATCGTCGTTACGGAAATTCCGTACCAGGTGAACAAGAAGACTCTGCTGGAACGTATCGCCGAGCTGGTGCGGGCCAAGCAGGTCGAGGGCATCGGCGAAATGCGCGATGAGTCGGATCGTTCCGGCATGCGTATCGTGATCGAAATCCGCCGCGATGCCACGCCCGAGGTGGTGCTGAACCAACTCTATCGTTTCACCCAGTTGCAAACCAGTTTCGGCATCAACGTGCTGGCACTGGACGATGGGCAGCCCCGGCAGATGGGGCTTAAGGACGCGCTGAACTGCTTCATCCGCTTCCGCGAGGAAGTGATTATTCGGCGGGCGCGATTCGACCTCGGGAAAGCGCGCGACAGGGCGCATAATTTGGTCGGGTTGGCGATCGCGGTGGCCAATATCGACGACGTCATCCGGATCATTCGCGGCGCGCCCGATGCGGCTGCGGCCCGCGTATCGCTGATGGATCGCGATTGGCCGGCCGAGGACATCGGCGCGCTGCTCGCCCTGATCGACGAACCCGGCAATATCATCGCCGACGACGGTACGGTGCGCCTGACCGACGAACAAGCCCGTGGCATTCTCGAACTGCGGCTTGCGCGTCTCACGGGTTTAGAACGCGAGAAAATTCAGGCCGAAATGGCCGAGGTCGCGACGAAGATCGCGGAATTGCTGGAAATTTTGGGTTCTCATATCCGCCGCATGGAAGTCATGCGCGAGGAACTGGCCGACGCTCGGAAACTGATCGCGTCGCCGCGCCGCACCGAAATCGCCGATGCCGATGCGGATCAAGACGACGAGAGCCTGATCGAGCCTGGTCAGATGGTCGTCACTATCACCCGCGATGGCTTCATCAAGCGCACGTCGTTGGAAACCTATCGCTCGCAGAATCGCGGCGGGCGCGGTCGTTCCGGGGCCTCGACCCGCGGCGACGATATCGTGACGCGCAGCTTCAATGGGCATACGCATCAATGGGTTCTGTTCTTTTCCTCGGGCGGTAAAGCGTTCAGGGTACGGGTTTGGAAGCTGCCGGAAGCTGGGCCGACGGCGAAGGGCCGAGCGTTGGTGAACATGCTGCCGGAATTGGGAACGGACGAAATTACTACTGTGCTGCCGCTGCCGCAGGACGAAAGCCTTTGGGAGAGCTTGCATCTGGTGTTCGCCACC
>JBAXFK010000390.1:0-2878 GCA_037139955.1 Rhodospirillales bacterium | reverse complement strand
TTCGGTGCGTGCGGAATGCGGCGCCGTTGGGTCCATGATCGGTGAACTAACATTGCGTGTTATTTTTGTCAAGGAATATTTTGGATAAGACACGCGCATGTCGGCCATGACGGGATTGGGTTCTTTTCGCCAAGCCGTGAATCTCTGCCGTGTTGAGTTTTCGCGGGTTGACAGTGCCGGGGTCGCCCGCCTATCAACCGCCCCCTCGGCACGGTCGGGCGCGTAGCTCAGCGGTAGAGCATTCGCTTCACACGCGAAGGGTCACAGGTTCAATCCCTGTCGCGCCCACCATCCAAGTCCTCGAACGATCCAGCGTTATCGAAGATCGCAGCCTGGGATTCGAAGCGAATCGCGCCGGCCCCGATGCGCGATTGTCGTCGTTGGTTTATTGTCGCGAAAAATGGCAGAACGCGGCCCGGCGATGGCGGACGCGCGAAGGCGTCCTACCCCAAGGCTCCCACTGCATCCTGCCCGAAATACGCTCGCTCCAGCCGGTGCGGCAAATCGGCTTCCGACGTCGCGGCTTCCAGCACGATCTTCCCTTGCGCCATCGCATAGACCCGATCCGCCAGCCCCAACGCCTTTTCGATCAATTGCTCGACCAGGAGCACCGCTGTGCCGGCGTCGCGCAGCGCACTGGCGACGGATAGCACGCGATCCACCAGCACCGGCGACAAGCCGGCGGATGGCTCGTCGAGCATCAGCAGGCGGGGCCGGCGCACAAGCCCCTGCGCCACGGCCAGCATCTGCTGCTGCCCGCCGGACAAGGCCCCGCCTTTGTCGGCGCGCTTGGCGGCGATTTCGGGGAAATAGGCCAGGGCTTCTTCCACGCGGGATGCGCGTTCCCGGGTCGGAAGGTCGTAGCCGGCCAGCAGAAGGTTATCGAAGACGGACAATTGGGTGAACACCCGATGCCCCTCGATCACATGCACCAGTCCGCGCCGCGCGGATTCGCGGGGCGTGACGCCCGCCAAGTCCTGTCCGCCGAAACTGGCTTTGCCGGTCCAGGGCAATAACCCCGATACCGCCGACAGCAGCGTGGTTTTCCCCGCCCCGTTGGGACCGAGCAGCGCGACGATCTCGCCGGGCCGGACGATCATATCCACACCGTGTAGGACGGAGATTTTACCGTATCCGGCGTGCAAGCCGGACACGGACAGCAAGGGTTCAACCGCCGAGGTAGGCACTGACCACCTCCTTATGAGCGCGAATATCCGCCGGGCTGCCGGACGCTAGCTCGCGCCCGAGGTTCAGCACGGTGACGTGGTCGCAAATATCGAAGATGAGGTCGGCGTGATGCTCCACCAGCAGCACCCCGATGCCTTGGCGCGCCATGGCAACGATCAAATCGCCCAGGCGCTCGATTTCTTCCCCCGACAGGCCGGCAGCCGGTTCGTCCAGCAGGATGAAAGCGGGGTTCAGAGTCAAAGCGCGGGCGATTTCCATGAAACGGAGCTCGGAGTGTTGCAGCCGATCCGCCCGCACATCCGCCAATGCTTCCAGCCCGACGGTCGCCAGCGCGTCCATCGCCCGCGCTGCCAGTCGCTTTTCGTCGGATCGGTGGCGCGGCAAGCAGAGTACGGTTTCGAGGAAGCCGGCCGTTCCCTCGATGGTGGCGCCGATCATGACGTTATCGAGCACCGAAGCCTCCCCGATCGAACGCGGCGTCTGAAACGTGCGTGCGATGCCGAGGGCCGCTCGGGTTTGCGGATTGCCATGGGGCAGGGGGGCGGTGCCAAGGAAAGCCTCCCCCTGTTGCGGCGCGTAATAGCCGGAGATGACGTTCAGCGTGGTGGTTTTGCCCGACCCGTTGGGGCCGATCAGGCCATGGACCTCGCCTTGGCGGATGGTTATGTCCAACCCGTCGATGGCGCGCACGCCGCCGAAGGCCAGCACCACGTTCTTCAACACGATGTCGCCGCGCGCGGTGCCGTGGCCCGAAATGCGTTCGGGGCGCGGCACAATGGACCGATTGGCCGCCAGCGGACGACGATTGCGGAAATCCAACAAAGCGGCGATTCCGCCGGGCATGGCCAGCACGATCCCCAACAGCAGCGCCGCATATAGGAAGGTGGACCACGCCACCAAGGGGGCGGCGAACTCGGGCAGCAAGGTCAGGACGATGTTGCCGATCAGCGGTCCGAGGATCGACCCGCGCCCGCCGACTAGGATAGCGATGAAGAAGGTGACCGACAGGTCGAAGCTGAACGCGTCGGGGGTGATGTAGGTTTGCAGCGTGGCGAACAGCCCGCCGGCCACGCCCGCGCAGGCGCCGGAGAATAGGAAGACGGTCGATAGCAGCCGGGGTTTGGAAATGCCTACGGCCTCGGCTGCCACTTCGGCGTCGCGGATGGCCACTAGCGATCGGCCGAAGCGGCTATGCGCGACGTTGGACGATAGCCACGTGACCAGCGCGGCCAGCGTCAGGGCGAAGATGTAGAAGCCCCATTGGGAGTCGAAAGGTTTGGGTAGTTCCGGCCCGGCGATGCCGATGCCGCCGCCGGTCACGCTCTGCCAGGCCAAGGCGATTTGGGTCACGATGGTGGCGAAGCCGAGCGTGGTCATGGCGAAGTAGAAGGTGCGCAGACGCAGGGCGGGAAGGCCGACGACAACCCCCGCCAATGCGCCGACGACGCCGGCCGCGCTGTATGCCAGGAACGGGTCCATCCCAAACCGCGCGACCATGACGGATGCGGTGTAGGAGCCGAGGGTGAGCAAGGCGACATAGCCGATGGCAAGCTGCCCGCCATAGCCGACGACCAGATTCAAACCCCCGACCAGCACCCAATACACCGCCGCTCGGGCGCCGATCACGGCCCAGTAATCGTTGCCGAACAACGGCAACAGCAATGCCGCGCCGAACAGCGCGAGATAAGGG
>JBAXFK010000389.1:0-2906 GCA_037139955.1 Rhodospirillales bacterium | reverse complement strand
GGAAGAATGCGCCGCCGTGGTGCGTTGGATCGCCGAGCCCGGGGCCGAGTGGGGGGTAAACGGGGATCGCATTCTGCTGGGCGGCGACTCGGCCGGGGGCAATTTGGCGCTGGGGACGGCGCTGTTGCTGCGTGACTCCGGCGGCCCGATGTTGAAGGGCATTCTGGCTAACTATCCCGTGTCCGACAGCAAGTTCGACACGCCCAGCTACCGGGAGTTCGGGGCTGGCGGGTACGGATTGAACACGCAGCGCATGAAATTCTACTGGGATGTTTACGTGGCGCACGACGGCGACCGGTTGAACCCTTTGGCCGCCCCGCTGCGCGCCGATTTGACCGGTCTGCCGCCGGTCATGGTGCTGTTGGCGGAACTGGATGTGCTGCGGAGCGAAGGGGAGGCCCTGGTCGCCAAGCTGCGCGCCGCTGGCAATCCGGTGGAGAGCCGGACGTTCTCGGGTGTCGTGCATGGGTTCCTGAGGGCAACCGAATACGTACAGAAAGCGCGGGATGCGGTCGCGGCGGCGGGCGCATGGATGCGGCGAGTGGGTTGATTCCGGGATCGAAGGGAACACGATCGTGACCGCGAACGGACGATTTCAAGGACCGACCTACCGCCACGCTGGCACCGATGCCGCGCCGTACGAAACGATCGAGGTGCGCAAGCTCACCCCGGTCATCGGAGCGGAGGTCGGCGGTATCGACCTGTCGCGCCCGATGGTAGAAGCGCAGTTCGCGGAACTTAGCCGAGCACTGGCGGAAAACCAGGTGGTGTTTTTCCGCGATCAGGATTTAACGCTGGACCAGCACGACGCTTTCGGCCGGCTGTTCGGGGACTTGCATGTGCACCCAGCCGCTCCCTCGGCCCCCGGTCATCCCGGCATGATGCTGATCCACGCGGACAAGGACAGCCCACGGGCGGACGGGGAGGGTTGGCACACCGATGTATCCTGCGATCCGATCCCGCCGATGGGGAGTATCCTTTATATCCGAACCTGCCCGCCGCTGGGCGGGGACACGCTGTTCGCCAGCATGTACGCCGCGTACGAGAGTTTGTCCGCTGGGATGAAAACCTATCTGGATGGCCTGAGTGCCCAACATACCGGCGATTATCGCGGCGCCTACGCGCATCATGGGGTGTCCGACAAGGACATCGCCAATCCCACTGCGGTCCATCCGGTGGTCCGAGTGCATCCCATGACCGGCCGCAAATGCCTTTACGTCAATAAGGGTTTCACCAAACGCATCCTGGGCGTGCCGCGCGACGAATCCGAGGGCGTGTTGAACATGCTTTTCGAGCACGCGGCGAATCCATTGTTTCAGTGCCGATTCCAATGGAGGGAGAACTCCATCGCGTTCTGGGATAATCGCTGTGTACAGCATCGTGCGATGTGGGATTACTGGCCGGCCACCCGATCCGGATACCGCGTGACGGTACGCGGAGAGAAACCGGTCGGGGTGGGCGCGGTCTAACGGGACGGTTGGAAGAGTATCTCGACCGCTTCGATTATCGGCGATAAAATAGCGGTTGTCGATCGAGTCGATCGAGCTTGACCGCACGCGCCAACCGGACGCACCGTCGCGCGATATACGAACGCCGGCGGAGCACGCTCATGTCCCTCCCTTTCCCTTATCTCGATACCGTTTGGGCCGGTCTCGGCGGCGATCGTCGCGCGTTGGCGGGTTTCGCGGCGACGGGGGAGGGGGCGTTGCCGTCGGTTTTCCCGGTCACCGATTTGGCGGCGGCGGCCGTCGGGGCGGCGGGTTTGGCGGCAGCCGAACTGATCGCCTGTCGTCATGGCGAGCGGCCGCAAGTCGCGGTGGACCGGCGATTGGCCTCGTTCTGGTATGCGCTATCGGTGCGGCCTCAAGGCTGGCAATTGCCGCCGGCCTGGGACGCGGTTGCGGGCGATTACGCGACGACCGATGGCTGGATCCGTCTGCATACCAATGCGCCGCACCATCGCGCCGCCGCGCTGTCCGTCTTGGGCGTTGCCGCCGAACGCGAACGCGTCTCGGCGGCTGTCGCGGGTTGGGGGAAAGCCGCGCTGGAGACGGCGATCGTGGCGGCCAATGGATGCGCGGCGGCGATGAATACGATGGCGGAATGGGCAGCCCATCCGCAGGGCCGAGCCGTCGCGGCCGAACCTTTGGTGCGGATCGACGTTGGAACGGATGCACCGCCGCCGACCTGGACCGTGCCGCCGGATCGGCCGTTACGCGGTGTGCGGGTGCTCGATTTGACGCGGGTGCTGGCTGGCCCGGTGGCGACGCGATTCCTTGCCGGGCTTGGGGCGGAGGTGTTGCGTATCGACCCGCCGGATTGGGATGAACCCAGCCTCGAACCCGAGGTAACCTTGGGCAAGCGCACCGCTCGGCTCGATCTCCGAACGCCGGATGGGCGCGATGCTTTCGCGCGTTTGCTGGCACGGGCGGACGTGTTGGTGCACGGATACCGATCGGACGCGCTGTCCGGTCTCGGCTTCGACGCAGCGGCGCGGCAGGCCATGCGGCCGGGCTTGGTCGATATATCGCTGGATGCGTACGGCTGGACCGGGCCTTGGGCCGCGCGTCGGGGGTTCGACAGTTTGGTGCAAATGAGCAGCGGCATCGCTGCCGAGGGGATGCGGGTTCTCGGGCGCGACAAACCGCACCCCTTGCCGGTGCAGGCGTTGGATCAGGCGTGCGGCTATCTGATGGCGGCGGCGGCGATCGTGGGATTGCGGCGCCGGCTGGAAACCGGCCTCGGCAGCAGGGCGCGCACCTCGCTTGCTCGGATGGCGGGGCTGTTGTCCGAGCATCGGCAGGCCGCAGATACGCCGCCGTTGGCGCCGGAGACGCCCGCCGATCTGAGCGAAACGCGGGAGGTAACGGTTTGGGGCACCGCCCGCCGCATCGCCGCACCCGTTA
>JBAXFK010000388.1:0-2914 GCA_037139955.1 Rhodospirillales bacterium | reverse complement strand
CTTCCCGGACCCAGCCCGTTGAAAAGCCGCGCCCTCGCACTCGGTCAGGAATTGGACGATGTTCGCGAGGCAATCCGGTTGCTCCATCCCGAATTGGAAACCGCCCGCCGCGAGGGATCGATCGAATTGTGCCGGGTTCGGCTTCCCGAGTATCGCGAAATTGTCGGCGATTTTTGCAACGCTCTGATCGCCCTCGGCAATGCGACCTTGGCCCATGAACGGTTCGCGGATTCGATCAAGGGCGCCGCGTGGAGCGTTATCCGGCCGATTCAGATGACTATCCTCGGCAAACCCACCGAAACGTTTTCCGAATTTCGCCAGATTCTCAATTGGGCGGCGGAACAAGGCCATTTCGATCTGAGCGAAATTCCTGAAACTTGGAGGACGCGCCGATGAATCACTTTTCCTACTCCGAACAACAGGCCCGGCGCGATGAAGATCGTTACCTTGAGCGCCAAGTTCATGCGTTGAAGGCGACGCGGGCGCGCGCCGAACAGGAGACCGCGCAAGATCGTCAGCGGCTGGCCGGCCTTGGTTTGGTTTCGGATAAAGACCGCACTACGGCATCGAACCGCACGGCGAATGAAGCTGATGCAACGAAGCGGCGATTGGAACGGCTAGCCGAGGCCCGATGGGGAGCGGGCGCGCAGTCTCTCGCTACTACTCCCAGTAAGCCTCGCTCCGGCCCGGTGCCACCAGCGGGCAACAACGGCGCACGGGCGGCCCGGTCGGCGTTCCTGGCCAGTCCGGGGAAATGGACGCCGCACGGATCGTGAATGAGGCCGGCAATCATCTGGGGACAGTCCGCCGCGACGATCTGCCGCAAGGTGGGCATCGGCACGTTTCGACGGTTCAGAATCTGTTAGCGCGGGAGGGGATGACCCCATAGCATGCGCCAGCATTCGCCCCCAACCGTCACTTGAATAGGGGACAGTAGCGGGGACGCTTGGGTTATTGGGGCATAAATTATTGATTTAATTGATATTATGGCGGACGGGGTGGGATTCGAACCCACGGTACGCTTACACGTACGGCGGTTTTCAAGACCGCTGCCTTAAACCGCTCGGCCACCCGTCCTGCGTCCTCTTAACTTAGTGCGAGCAGGGCGTGACGCCAAGCGCCTTCATACCGATGACCGGCCCTCGACCGAGGAAGATGCGATTGTCGTTGAATGTCGCGACAAGAAACGCATAACGTCCATCCAAGCCGAAAAAATCGGCTCGGGAGGATAACCATGGACCTGAAAATCGGGCCGAGGCTGGCATTGTGCGTGGGGCTGATAGCCCCAATAAGCGCAGTTGCGGAACAGGCGCTCAATACAAACGCGACGATCGTCTATTACGATTCCTCCGGAAATGCGACCCTGGACCCGGCCGAGCCACAGAATGCCAGTAGCTATTCGCACGAGACGCTATTGGCGCTCTACGAAACGATTATTCGGTTTGATCGGGATGGAAAATTGACCCCCGGCCTCGCCCAGTCATGGGAAATGTCGTCCGATTTAACCGAACTGACCTTGCATATTCGCAAGGGGGCGACCTTTCACGACGGCGTCAAGGTGAACGCCGACGCTATCGAGCGCAATTTGAAGCGCAACGCAGCGTTGGGTCGCCGCGCTGGCAATGTTGTGGCGGATACCGCGCGATTGATCAAAACGATCGACGTACAAGACGAATATACGCTGAAATTGACACTGACAGAGCCCAGCGGCCAGATCGAACTGCGTTTGGCCTATAACAGCGGCATGATGGTCAGTCCCGCATCGTTCGTGTCCTCCGCTTCGGGGGAGCCGGCCTTCGGTGCGACTTTGAAAGGTGTCGGTGCCGGTCCGTACCAGTTGAAATCCTTCGATTCCAACACAAGAACCGTCATGACTCGATTCGATGCCTACTGGGCGGGCACGGCCGGTCGGCCGGCTGGATTCGAAAATCATTACGTTCCAGAATCCCGTGCCCGCTTCAACGCGGTGCGCTCGGGACAAGCAACGATCGCCTTGATCGAACCGCGCCAGATCGCCGAAGCCAAAGCCCAGGGCTTGAGTGTCCTAATCGCCGAAAAAAACGCGCTGTGGGATATCTATTTGAATGTGTCCCGTCCGGTGCTCAGGGATTTGCGAGTCCGCCAAGCACTGATGCACGCCACCGACCGAGAGGCGCTGGCCGATGCCATGGGCTTCGGCAGTGCTCGGCCGACGCAACAGCTCTGGGCGCCGTCGTCGCCGTTCTTCATCGCCGATCTGGAGAAACGTTATCCCTTCGATCCCGCAAAGGCTCGTGCCTTGTTGGCGGATGCCGGCTACAAAGATAATGCGGAAATTACATTGTTGTTGCTGAATACCACGGAATATCGAGCGCTGGCCGAGGCGTTGCAGGGGATGTGGCGGGATGTGGGGGTAACGCTAAAATTCGATCTGATCGATGTGTCGCAATACACGCAATTCGCCCGCCCGGTGCCGCGCGGCGATATGATGATCGGTCGCAACGGGGGGCGCGGCGACGCAGTGGAGGGGCTGGCCCAACTCGCGGGCACTGGCGGCGGGGTAAACCCTGGCGGTCCGGCCAGTCCGCGCATCGATGAATTACTGGGGATCGCCAAAAAACTGCGTTCGGACGATCCGAAGCGACTGGCGACGATGCTGGACTTGTCGCGCGAAATATCGGAACAAGTCAGTAATATTCCGGTGATTAGCCGGGCGAATGTCTATGCATTCCGACCGGGATGCATTCTGAACTTGTTGCCGTATATGCCCGCCGGGGACGAGCGGTTCAACGATGTCCAGGTAGGGGCGGCCTGTAAGTAACCGCCCCCATTCGGCATGCTACACGAGGCGCCATTGCACCAAGGTGAAGGGCGGGTTGGCGGTGTCGTGCGGTTCGAAAACCGCCTCTACCGCCGCGCCGATCGCGACGGTTTG
>JBAXFK010000387.1:0-2919 GCA_037139955.1 Rhodospirillales bacterium | reverse complement strand
TCGCTCGGGAGATTTGGGCCGAGACGGCGGAGAACTTAATCGCGGATTCCAAACGGGCGTGGCAGGCCTGGTTCGATGCGGAACTGACAGCCGAGGAAAAGGCGGCCTGGCCAGATGTGGAACTGGCGCCGCTTTGCCGCCATGCGATCGATCCGGAGGTCGGGCGCGATACCACCGTGTTCCTGGCCCAGGATGCGACCGGTGCGATTTGCTCTGGGACCAGCACGTCTGGCTGGGGGTGGAAGTATCCGGGACGATTGGGGGATAGCCCGATTATAGGGGCGGGGTCCTATGCCGATACCCGCTACGGCGCGGCGGCCTGCACCGGGGCGGGCGAGATGGCCATCCGCTGCGGCACCGCGCGGTCGATCGTGCTTTATATGAAAAAAGGGGCCTCGGTAGCGGATGCCGTTTATGAGGCCGTGGACGACATGCGGGCGCTGCGGGGCGGACTGATTAGCCGCGTGACGGTGCATGCGATCGACACCCACGGGAACCATAAGGTCGTGGCGGTCAATGGGGCCGGAGACAATGTTTACTGGCTGTGGGAAGGGCAGGGCACGCCGGCCCGCTGTCCAGCCGAGCCGGTGGCGATTAGCGAGGATGTAGGGAAGATTTCCGGGACGGCGCGGTATACTGCACGGTAGCCCGAATTGCCCTCTTCCGCGCGACGATCTCTCGACATAGCCTCGGCTTTTCCGAACCGATCCGACACCGGGAGCCGATTATGACCGAGCCCAAGCGTCCTCGCATTCTTCTGTCGATCGGGCCGGGCACGTTGCCCAGCCAGGGCATCGATCGGCTGGATTTCACCCATTACAACATCCGCCTCAGCGGAAAACCGCCGTTGACCGGACCGCAAATGGTCGCCGCACTCCCCGAGATCGATGCAATCGCCGACATCGTATTCGACGATCGAGCCCCGCATCCTCAAGGGACTCACGAGGATATCCGAAAGCTAGCCAGATTTTTGGACACCGCCGCCCGCCGCGACGATATCGACGGCATAGTCTGGGTCCAAGGCACCAACACGCTGGAAGAAACAGCCTTTTTTCTCCATTTGACCTTGCGCACGACCAAACCGACGATCGTTGTGGGCGCGCAGCGGCCGTTCACGGCCATGAGCACCGACGCCCACCTCAATCTGGTCAACGCCATTCGGGTCGCGGCTTGTCCCGATGCCGTCGGGGCCGGCGTGCTGACTGTGACCAATAGCGAGATTATATCCGCCCGCGATGTCACCAAAACCGCCACCTATCAGGTGCAAACCTTCCGTGGCCGCGATCTCGGGGTACTCGGCTATGCCGATCCGGACCGGATCGTATTCTACCACGCAGCCAAACGCCGCCATACTGTCGCGTCGGAGTTCGATATCCAGACCATCGATGCCTTGCCGGCGGTTGAGGTTCTTTATCCCCATACGGGCGCCAATCCCGCTCTGGCCCAAGCGGCGGTGGACCTGGGCGCGCAAGGATTGGTGATCGCCGGCGTCGGCGCGGGGGCCTTGGGTGCGTTCGTCGAACCGGCCAAGGCGTTGGTGGCGAAGGGCGTCGTCGTCGTGCGCTCGGCCCGTGTCGGAGAGGGGAGGGTACTGGCCGTCGGCAACAACCATGAAGACGGGACGATTGCCGCCGACAACCTCAACCCGCAGAAAGCCGCAGTATTGCTGGCGCTGGCCTTGACCCGCACCCGCGATACCGCCGCTTTGCAGCGGATTTTCGACGAGTATTAAACCACTTTCTTCCCCCGCAGCGCTGCGATCTCGGCGGCGCCATATCCCAACTCCGCCAGCACCGCGTCGGTATGCTCCCCGGCTTCCGGCGTCGGGCTGCGCACCGACCAGGGCGTGCGGCTGAGTTCGATCGCTTGGCCGATCACCTCGACATCGCCCAGCGCGGGGTGATGCACTTTCCGCGTGATGCCGAGGTGCTTGACTTGCGGATCGTCGAAAACCTCGTTCATTTTGTAAATCGGGCCGCAGGGTACGCCGCCGGCGTTCAGGGCATCGATCCACTCGGCGGACGTCCGCCCAACGGTGATCGCCTCGATCTCGGCGTTCAGTGCGTCGCGGTTGTCCGATCGCAGTTTGCCGGTCGCATAGCGTGGGTCGGTGGCCAACTGAGGAACGCCCAAAGCTTCGCAGCAACGCCGATAGATGTCGTTGCCGGCGGCGGCGATGTTAATGTAGCCATCCTTGGTCTGGAACACCCCGGTCGGGATCGATGTCGGGTGGTTGTTGCCCGCCTGTTCCGGCACTTCCTTGCCGATCGTCCAACGCGCTGCCTGGAAATCGAGCATGGCAATCTGCGCGCCCAGCAGCGACGATTGCACCCATTGGCCAAGGCCGGAGGTCTCGCGTTCCAGCAGCGCCACCAGGATGCCCATCGCAGCAAAGATACCGGCGGTCAGATCGGCGACGGGGATTCCAACGCGGACCGGGCCTTGGCCGGGCAGGCCGGTGATCGACATCAACCCGCCCATGCCCTGCGCGATCTGGTCGAAGCCCGGCCGGGTCAGATACGGCCCGTCCTGGCCGAAGCCGGAAATAGACGCATAGACCAATCGGGGATTGATCGCTTTCAGGCTCTCGTAATCGACCCCGAGCCGGAATTTTACGTCGGGTCGGTAATTCTCCACCACCACATCGGCCTGCGCCGCCAGCTTCTTTAAGATAGCCAGACCTTCCGGCGCCTTAAGGTTGAGGGTCAGGCTGCGCTTGTTCCGGTGCAGATTCTGGAAATCGGGGCCGTGCCGTTCGCCCCCCAGGCCGGCATCGCCTTCCGGTGACTCGATCTTGATGACATCGGCGCCCCAATCGGCCAATTGCCGCACGCAGGTCGGACCGGCGCGTACGCGGGTCAGATCGATCACCTTGAAACGAGCGAGGGGGCCTGCGGTCATTTTCCGTATCTCCATGCG
>JBAXFK010000386.1:0-2922 GCA_037139955.1 Rhodospirillales bacterium | reverse complement strand
GCGGGGGCGTGGCCGATGCCGCCGATGGAGCCGGTGATGAGGGCGGTGCGTCCGACGAGGCTCATGGGGCAAAAATCTCCGTCAGTGGGGTTGCCAGCGTAGCAGCCGGCGTTCGGCAATCGACACGATAGTATCTAAACCATAGGCGAACGCCGTGAGTGTCAGGATGCCGGCGAGCACCGCGTTAATATCGAAGATGCCTTCCGCTTCTAGGATCAGGTAGCCGATGCCTTTGACCGATCCCAAATATTCCCCGATGACCGCTCCGACAAAAGCTTGGCCGACGGCGTTGTGCAAACTGGCGAATACCCAGGTCATCGCCGACGGTATGTAAACCATTCGCAATAATTTTCGCTTATTGGCGCCGAGCATGCGGGCGTTGGCGAGTACGACGGGGTTTACTTCGCGCACGCCGTGGAAAACGTTGAAGAACACGAGGAAGAAAACGATGCTGATGCCCAAAGCGACTTTCGACCAAATGCCGAGGCCGAACCAAACCGCGAAAATCGGCGCCAGGATTAGGCGCGGCATCGAATTGAAGGCTTTCAGATAGGGCGATAGAAGGTCGGACGCGGTGGGTTGCAGACCTAGCCATAAGCCGGCGATTAGACCGAGTAGCGTGCCGCCGATGAAGGCGAGCATGGTTTCTAGCAGCGTGATCGCGAGATGCGGGTAAATACTGCCCGACGAAAACCAGGTCCACATTTGCGCCGCGACCTTCAACGGCTCCCCGAAGAAAAACGGCGGCAAGATTCTCGTTTGCGTCAGGATGTACCACGTCAGCATGGAGCCGGCGAACATGAGCGATCGGTAAATATTCATCATGGGATTAAGCGCGTTCATGCTGCTGGTACCCTTTCAGCACTTCGTCGCGCATCGTTTCCCAGATCGCCGCGTGGATGCGTAGGAATTCCGGGGTCAAACGTATCTCCGCGACATCGCGTGGGCGAGGCAGGTCGATGGGGAATTCCCCGATCGGGCGCGATGCTGGGCCAGCGGACATCACGACGACGCGGTCGGACAGGGAAATGGCTTCTTCCAGATCGTGAGTGATGAAGATCACCGATTTACGATTGGCCGACCATAACGCCAGCAACTCGTTTTCCATCAATTGGCGGGTTTGCACATCCAATGCGCCGAAGGGCTCGTCCATCAGCAAAATTTCGGGTTCCAGGATCAAGATCTGCGCTAGCGCTACCCGTTTGCGCATCCCGCCGGAGAGTTGGTGCAGATACGCATCGCCCCGCCCCCTTAGCCCCACACGTTCGAGCCATTCCGTTGCACGGCGACGGCTTTCGGCGACGTCGACGTTGCGTACCTCCAGTCCCGCCATCACGTTCTGGATGGCATTGCGCCATGGCATCAACGCCTCGGCTTGGAACATATAGCCGGCGCGACGGTTGAGCCCGCGCAACGGCTCGCCGAAAATATGCACCGAACCCGCCGAGGGCGTTAGCAGCCCGGCGCTCATGTTCAGCAGTGTGGATTTGCCGCAGCCGGTGGGGCCGACGACGGACACGAATTCCCCGTCTGCCACCGACAGCGAAACGTCCCGCACGGCGGTGTAGGACGAACCGCCTTTGGCCGAGGGAGGAAATGTGCAGACGATATCGCGTAGCGCGATGGCGGGCGTTGTCATTTGAATTTCTTCAGCGCCTCATCGATGAAGCGGTTGTCGTAGGTTTTCGTCAGGTCGATTTTGGCGTCCTTCAAATTAGGCTGGAACATCAAGACGGATTCCAGTGCGTTCTGCGAGGCCGCCGGGGTGATGCGTCCGTCGAATTGCATCGACGACAGATTCGCGGCGAGCATCCGCCGATATTGGGCTTTGTCTTTCACATACTCCGCCGGTACCTTGGCAACGATATCGTCGAGCGGCGTTTTGCTCAGCCAGAGCATCGCCCGGACGGTCGCACTGACAACCGCCTGCGTGGTGCGAGGGTTGGCGTTGACGAAGGCCCAGGTGGTGTAAAGCCCATCCAGTATGTAGTCGCCGCCATAAGCTGCAATTGTGCCGGCCTCATCGCGAGAATCCAGCAGCGGAACGACATCGTCCCACATTTCCGTGGTCGCTGGGTCTTGTGTCACAATTGCATCGATTTGCCCGGCCCGCGCGGCAGCAACGGCGGTGGGGCCGAGGCCTACGCCTACGTAGGACGCGTCTTCCTTTTTCAGCCCGACTTTCATTAGCGCTCGCACGGCGAAAACCTGGGTCGCGCTGCCAGGGGCGGACACGCCGATCGCCTTGCCCTTCAGATCGGCTACGGATTTAATCGTTCCGGCCTTGGATTTCGGTACCACCAGCACATAGCCGGGGTAGCGGGCCATGCCCACAACGCCAACCATCGCCATGCCCTTGGCCTGCAAATCGATCGTGTGCTCGTAAGCGCCGGATACGAAATCGGTATTGCCCGCGATCAGTGCCTGAGCGCCTTTCGCGCCGGACCCGAAGTCGATAAATTCCATGTCCAGGCCTTCGTCCTTGAAATATCCAAGGGCGCGCGCCATCACCAGCGGCAGTTTGGCGACCTGACTGAACAAGCCGCCGGCACCGAGGATGACCTTTGGGTGTTCCAACGGTTCGGCACGCGCGGTGCGCGACAGCAGCGACAAGGGCGCGGCAAGCGTCGTTCGGCGGCTTAATTTCATGCTTGGCCTCCCCGGGGTTGTTGCTCCGATGCTACGGAGCGGCGTAGGAGCGGTCAACGGACGGAGACGAACCATGACAGTTGGATTTATCGGCCTCGGCGCCATCGGGCGGCCGATTGCGGAACACCTCGCGGCGCACACCGATGCCGCCGTTTACGACATTCGGCAGGAGGCTCGGGAAGCCTTCCGCGACAAAGCGCACCTCGCGCTGTCGCCGTCGGACGTGGCGGCGCGATCCGACGTGGTGTTCGGGTGCCTTGCATCGCTTGCGGC
>JBAXFK010000385.1:0-2931 GCA_037139955.1 Rhodospirillales bacterium | reverse complement strand
CACCCTCCTCGGCGAGCCACCGCCACCCCAGCTTCTATCCGCTGCAACGGTTTAGCGGCCGCGCCATCGCGCGCGCCGTCGCGTTTGCGCGCCCACTCGACGGCGGCTGCTTTTTTGCGCTAAACGCGGATCGCGCGAGCGACGGGCCGGATTAGCACAGCGGTAGTGCAGCGGTTTTGTAAACCGAAGGCCGGGGGTTCGATCCCCTCATCCGGCACCATTACGCCCAACCCACCCAGTCGCAGTATGCCCGGCCCATCACTAGGTCTAAGTCCGCGCCTTTGAGCCAAGGCAATTCCTCGGTGAACAGGGTCCGGCATTGGGTCCAGGAGCAATGCTGGCGGGTGATGTCGGTGCCCCAGAACATCCGGCGTGGGCCGAACGCGTCGTAGACCGCCTTCAAGTGCGGGTGGATGTCGCGGAACGGGTAATCCTGCGTCGAGCAAACCGCCTGTCCCGTGGCCTTGATCGCGACGTTCGGGTGCTTCGCTAGGGCCAGCAACTGCGGCATGTTGCGGTAGGCCGATTCGCCGCCCGTGGCGCGCGGGACCCCCATATGGTCCACGATCAATTTCAGACCCGGGTGCCGTTCCGCGATCTGCCCCACCACCGGCAGAAAATTTGCCGCCGCCAGCGATAGCGGCAGCCCGAGGCGCTCGCACGCCGGCCATAGCCAATCCATCGTGCCATCGGTGGGCCAGGACTGCATGCGGGGTTCGTTGAAGTAGAACCGAAGCCCCTTCATCCCCGGCCGCTGTGTCCAGGTCTCGATCAGGGTCTTGCCCTCGGGCTTGTCGAGGTAGAACCAGCCCATGATCGCGAACCGGTCGGGATGGGCTTCGACGGCCTCGACCGCCAGCTCGTTCGAATCGGGGTCCCAAAGCACGGGATGGATCATCGCTCTGTCGACTCCGGCCTCATCCATCAGCGCCAAGGCCTGTTCCTTGGAGAACGGTTCCTGCCGGTGATGGGCCGAGGGGGTGCCTTTGGCCCATAGATGGATTTGCGCGTCGCAGATCGTCATGGTGCTAGCCCCTGAATTTCACGAGCTTGCCGGTCGGCCCGCCCTGGATTTCGTCGTCGCGCATGACGATGGCGCCGCGAACGATCGTCGCGACCGGCCAGCCAGTAATTGCCATCCCATCGAACGGCGTCCAACCGCTCGGCGAGACGATCCATTTTTCCTCGATGGTGCGCTGTTTTTTCATGTCGACCACGGTGAAGTCGGCGTCGTAGCCCGCCGCCAACCGGCCTTTGTTGACCGCGCCGTAAACCCGAGCGGGGCCGGCAGACATGAGGTCGGCCATGCGAGACAATGAGAGTTTTCCGTTGTTGACGTGATTCAACATGATCGGCACCAGGGTCTGCACGCCGGTCAGGCCGGACGCGCAGTTCGGCCAGGGCAGCATCTTTTTCTCGCGCGAATGCGGCGCGTGATCGGACCCGATCGTGTCGACCATGCCGTCGTTCACCGCTTTCCAGGTGGCATCCATGTGTTCCTGGCCGCGGATCGGCGGGTTCATCACTGCGAAGCCGCCCAGCTTCTCGTAGCAATCGGGGGCGACCTGGGTCAGGTGATTGACCAGTACCTCGGTCGTGACGAGGTCGCGGTAGTCGCGCAGATACTCGAATTCTTGCCGGGTCGAGACGTGCAGGATATGCGCTGGGCGACCGGTCTTGCGGGCCAGCGCCATCAGGCGACGTGTGCCGAGGAAGGCCGCTTCCTCGTCGCGCCATGCCATGTGAGACGCATAGGGATCGCCGGCTTCGAACATGGTCTTGCGAGCTTGCAGCCGATACTCGTCTTCCGAGTGGAAGGCGATCCGTCGCCGGCCGGAGCGCATGACCTTTTCCAGATTCTCGTCGTCCTCGACCATAAGATTGCCGGTGGAGGACCCGGCGAATATTTTGATGCCGCAGCAGCCGCACGTCAGTTCGAGGTCGCCGAGTTCCGGAATATTGGTCTTGGTGCCGCCGACATAGATCCCCATATCGCACCAAGCATTTTGTTCCACATAATCGCGCTTCCACGCCAGGCCGGCGGCATCGACCATGGACGGGTCGGTGTTGGGCATGTCGAATACCGCCGTCAGCCCGCCGAGAATGGCGCCCTGGGACCCGGTGGGGATCGATTCGACGCTCGGATCGCCGGGATCGCGGAAATGCACATGCGGGTCGATTAGGCCGGGCAGGATGTGCAAACCGGTGGCATCGAACACGGTGTCGGCTGTCGCGTCGGCGGATAGGCCGATCGCATGAGTGCGGCCGTTGCGCACACCGATATCGGCCGGGTGGATACCCCAAGGCAGCACGCACTGGCCGTTGCGAAGGATCAGGTCGTAATGGTTGGACATGGTGTCGGTTCCGCATTCTGCCTATGCGGTACAGGTAGCACTCCGCCGCCTTGGCGGAAACCCGAACGCAGGGTGCGAAACGGTGGTTGCGGCCCGGCGCCGACCCGCCTATAAGCCGCCGCGACCTGCGGAGAGGTGCCAGAGCGGTCGATCGGGGCGGTCTCGAAAACCGTTGTGCCTTATGGGTACCCAGGGTTCGAATCCCTGCCTCTCCGCCAGTTGTAGCCGCTAATATCCTGATATTGCGTATAATTTAAGGTGGCGATGGTTTTCTACCCCCAATCCTACCCCCAAGTCCGCCGCCGGTAACCCCACTACAGTTCGGTCAAGGTCTGCCGTGCCAAGGCATCAAGGCCCCGGATCATGCGCATCATCTGACGGTGTTCCTCGGTGTAGAGGCCGTGCCGGGTCTTGGCGCGCCGCATGCGTTTCAGCCTCTCGGTTGAACAAGGGCCGGTGCTAGGCAGCGGTGGCGAGCAAGGCCACCGGGACACTGTGGCCCGTGAAATTGGCCGGCTCCAACCCGGATCATCAAGGCCACAAGCGCCATCACCGGGCTGACGATCAACATCACAGC
>JBAXFK010000384.1:0-2960 GCA_037139955.1 Rhodospirillales bacterium | reverse complement strand
AGCGGATCGCCGCAGCGGCTTAAACCAGGTGTCCGCGAAACCGGCAGCAGCTCATATCGTTCATCTCTCGCCTCGCGACGCAAGGTAGTTCATGCAAGCCATCGTCCACCCTTCGGGCCGCCTTATCCTGCGCGATAGGATCTACCGCGCAGCCATCGGTGCGCATGGCGTGCTTGTGCATAAGGAAGAAGGGGATGAGGCTACCCCTGCGGGCATCCTGCCGCTCCGCCGCGTGCTGTATCGCGCCGACCGTGTGCCGCCGCCGCAATGTGCGGTGCCGATCGAGCCGATTGGACAGGACGATGGGTGGTGCGACGATCCGTGGTCCCGCGATTACAATAAAATGATCCGGTTGCCGCACGATGCTCGGCACGAGGAGCTTTGGCGGAAAGACGAATTATACGACATCGTCGGGGTGCTCGGCTGGAACGATCGTCCTGTCGAGAAAAAGCGTGGGTCGGCGATTTTCTTGCATGTCGCGCGTTCGGACTACGCGCCGACGCAGGGCTGCGTGGCGCTGGCAATGCCCGATCTGCGCGCCGTATTGGCGGCCGGCGTAACGGAGTTGCGCGTGCTGGACGGGCGGTAAATCGCCAGCGCAGCGTCGGCGCTTCGCCCCTCTGGACGTCGCCCCTCTGGACGTCGCAGCGCTTAGGCGTCACGATTCGACGACTGAAGCGGGAGAACGTCTATGCAACTCGGGATTCATTTGCCGCATATCGGCCGTAAGGCGGGGCCGGATTCTATTCGACGCGTCGCCGTTCAGGCCGAGGAACTGGGTCTCGACGACGTTTGGGTCAGCGAGCACATCATCGTGCCGAAAGATGGCGGGTATCCGCCGTCGCCCAATTTCTGGGATCCGATCCTCACCCTTACCTGGGCGGCCGCCTGCACCAGCCGGGTGCGGCTCGGCACGTCGGTTCTGGTGCTCCCATTGCGTCATCCATTGCCGTTGGCGAAGGAATTGGCGACGCTGCACAATTTGTCCAATGGTCGCCTTATCCTGGGCGGCGGTGTCGGCTGGCTGGAAGCTGAATTCGATGCGCTCGGCGTGCCGTTCAAAGAGCGCGGCCGGCGCATGGATGAGGGTATTGCGATGATGCGGGCCGTCTGGACACAAGATCCAGTCACGTTCCCAACGAAATTCATCGCTGCCGAGATTGTTAACATGCGGTCGCAACCGCAGCCGATTTCCCCCATTCCGATCTGGATCGGCGGCTCGTCGGACGCCGCGATTGCCCGAGCGCAGCGGAACGATGGGTGGCATGGCAGTCGGGTGCGGCCGGAAGCGGCGGCAGACATGGTGAAGCGTTTGCGTGCAGGCCGGCCGGAAGAGTCCTGGACGATCTCTCTGCGGGTAAACATCAACGCGAATAACGTCGATGAGATGAAATCTGCGTTGGCGATGTATCGCGACGCTGGCGTGCAACACGTTATGGCCGCACCCGAAGATCGCGACATCGATACCTATATGCATACGGTAGAACGGTTCGCGCGGGCTGGCGAGGGGCTTTAGCCGGCGTCGCGGATACCGCCCGATCGGGTAAGTCTACGAGAGATGCGCCGATTTTTGGCGGCTTTGTTTCGTGCTTTGGAGTTGAGTGACGAAAACCGACATTTCGCAGCTTGATCGACTGCGACATGTCGGTATTATTTTTTACGTTGTATGCTAATTTAGAAAATCAAGGTTGTAATGTCGCATAAAAAATTCTTACAAGTGTAAATTTCCCGCTTAGGTTGAATTTATGGCGCGGTGGCGCCTTACGGGCTGCACTATGCTGCTCGGTAAAATCGGACAATCGCGCCGTCCGGTCGCCGGGCGATTTCATAAATATATCGAAAGGGTATGGAACCATGCGGGTCCATCTAGATAGGCGCGCTCTTCTCGGGGCGGCGGGGTGGTTGTGCGCGATGTCGGCTGCGAAAGCGGCGGATGCCACACCCATATTCGGCGCCGGATCGAGTTTTATCGATCCTGTCATGCGTCGTTGGCTAACACTTGTTCCAGATTCTCTTGCTGTTCAGGCCAGCTACGATCCTGTCGGTTCTGGCAACGGGCGCAACAAAATTCTGGCCGGCGATGTCGATTTCGGTGCGTCCGATGAGCCGATGGTGGCGGACAAGCTGGCAAATGGCGGTCTTGTGCAATTTCCCCTCGTGTTCGGTGGCATTGTCTGCGCGGTCAATCTGCCAGGATTGGCCGATAACAGGTTGCGGCTGACCGGCGCGTTGCTTGGGGCTATTTATGCGGGCGCTATTAAGAAATGGAACGACCCCAAGATTGTCGCGGTGAATCCGGGCGTCGCGTTGCCGGATGTCGACATCCATCCGGTGTCGCAGGGCACGCCGAACGGTCCCATGCCGGGCACAACGTTCAATTTCACCCAATATTTGCTCGCCACAAATCGGGATTGGCGAGACAAGCACGGTCCCGCGATAACGAAGCGTTGGGCAGTCGGATCTATGGTCGCTTCCAATGCATTCATGGTGGAGACTCTGAAGGTCCTTCCGGGTGCAATCGGATACATGTCCTTCGGAGAGGCTGCCAAAGCGCGCGTGACGACTGTCGCGATGATGAACAAAGCCGGTCAAACGGTCGAGGCTACCGCAGCCGCGTTGGCGGCGGCCACGGAGCAGGCGGATTGGGCGAAGTCATCGGATCTGGTGGTCGATCTGCTCGATTTGCCGGGGGAGCGATCCTGGCCGATCGTCATCGCGACCTATGCGCTGCTGCCTAGGGAACCGAAGAAAAATACCGAGGCGTTACGGGCTTTCTTTCGTTTCATTATCGACGAGCCGACGGCTGCGACGCAAAATTTCGCCGCTCCTATGCCGGCTGCGGTACGAATCGCGGTTCGCGCGATGCTGGGAATAACGACGGGTTAACAGCCGCCCGATGGCTCGTACCTGTCAACGCCCAATAGAAATGTCCCCTTGTTCTGCCAGATAGGAATGTCCCC
>JBAXFK010000383.1:0-2988 GCA_037139955.1 Rhodospirillales bacterium | reverse complement strand
GGGGGAGCCGCTTCCTTCGACGGCGCCGGCACCGGCGACGGGGTGTCTGCCTTCAGCGAGTTCGCCTCGGTCCCCTGGAACACGACTGCGACCGACTGTTCTTCCGGTTCCGGGTCCGGCTTTCGAGACAGTTCCAGGCGAACAAGCATCGTCACGACGATCGCGAGATGCACCGCGAGCGAGATCGCGCTCCCTCTGCGCATCTCGGGGCCGAGGCCCTCATGGCGGGGGCCGCGCCCGATCGTGCCGCGCAGCACCTTTTGCAGCATGACGCGCGCTAGCCTTTCGGCCGAGCGGCGGGGGCCGCCGGCTTCGCGGGGGGCTTGGGCGTGCTGCCGGTCTGTTCGGCCAGCAGTGCGACCTTGGTGAACCCGCCCTGGGCGATCGTGCCCATAACCTGCATGATCTTGCCGTACGCGATGTCTTTATCGCCGCGCACAAAAATCCGACGCTCGGGGTTGTTCTTGGAAATGGCTTGCAGCTTCGGCACCAACTCCTCTGCCGCGACCTCTTGATCTTGAAGGAATATTTTACCTGCGGCGTTTATCGATACGGTCAGCGGTTCGCTGTCGTTATTGATCGGCTGGGCGTTGGTCTTGGGCAGATCGACCGGCACGCCGGACGTCATCAACGGCGCCGTTACCATGAAGATAATCAGCAGCACCAACATGACATCGACCAGCGGTGTGACGTTGATGTCGGCCAAGGGGCGATAGCGCGCCCGCTTGCCGCCACGCCCACCCAAGAGGGAAGCAGCCATGGCTTAGGTCCGCTCTTCGCTCTGACGGGATAAGATCGCGCTGAATTCGCTGCCGAAAGCCTCCAGCCGGCTGGCGAAGCGCGTGAGATCGGTGCTGATTTTATTATATGCCAACACAGCAGGAATGGCCGCGACCAAACCGATCGCGGTAGCGAACAAAGCTTCCGCGATGCCCGGCGCGACGACAGCCAAATTGGTGTTGTGCATGGCCGCGATTGCCGAGAACGAACGCATGATACCCCACACCGTGCCGAAGAGTCCGACAAAGGGGGCGGTTGCGCCCACCGAGGCCAGAAACACCATCCAACGCTCCAAACGGTCCATCTCCCGCTGCACCGTCACCGTAATCGCTCGGTCGATCCGATCGCGCACGTTCGTATGGGAAATATCGGTCCCTGCGACGCGTACCGACCGTCGCCACTCGCCCATCGCGGCGCCGAACACTGCGGCCATTGGGTGCGTCGGGCTGGTGCCCTCGTCGTCGAACAACTCGTCCAGGCTGCCGCCGGACCAGAACCGATCCTCGAACTTATCGGCCGCCGCGCCGACTCGGCGCAGGCTGGACCACTTCTCGAACACGACCGCCCAAACCCAGATACTCGCGCCAATGAGGCCGAGCATGACGAGTTTGACGACGATGTCGGCTTGCAGGAACAGGCCGAGGAGGGAGACTTCGCCCGCCGAAGCCAGATTTACCGCGTCGACTGCCCGATCCACTGCTACCCCCTACTGTCCGCCATCCATGGCGGACACATCGATTGAATGCCCCGACCGCGCATCGCGCATCGCACGCAATGCCGTTCGCCAACGGGGCGGTATCCGTCCGGGCTTGTTATCGCCCGGCCGCACGCAAGCCAGTCGTACCGTCAGTACAGCACACACGCCGAGCGCCCCGACGACGGTCTGCCGCAATACCGAGGACGCCCCCCCGACCTCTAGCGATTCGGTCTCCACCATGAGCGAATCGTCGAGCCGAGCGGCACGCTGATAATCGACTTCGATGCGGCGCACCACGAACATTAGGCCGAAATGCTCGACCATCTCCGCATGCGGGATTCCCATCGCACGCAGGGCTTCGGTTCGTGCCCGCTCGGCATAGCGGAGGTAATTGGCGTGGTAGACGATCCCGCCGGCATCGGTATCCTCATAATACACCCTTAGAGGGTAGAGATGACGGCCATTCTCGGGGATGGCGGAGGAATGAATGTTCGTCAATTTTCGGTCGGCTCCGGCCGATCGCGCAGCAAATCCATCTGCGCCAGTGCGGATTTCGGTGGCTTCATATCCAAATGACGCCAACCCGGTTCCCCCAACATGCGACCGCGACTGGTGCGCAGGATCAGGCCTTCTTGTATCAAAAACGGCTCGATAACATCTTCCAGCGTGTCGCGCGCTTCGGCCAAGGCGGCCGCGAGGGTTTCCACGCCGACCGGCCCACCGCCATGATGTTCGGCGATCCGGCGAAGATAGCGGCGATCCATGGCATCCAAACCGAGGCGATCGACCTCCAACCGGGTCAACGCGGCATCCGCCAGCTTACGATCCACCGGACCGGATGCCGCAACCGCTGCAAAATCGCGAACACGACGCAACAGACGGCCGGCGATTCGGGGGGTGCCGCGCGACCGCCGGGCAATTTCTGTCGCGCCGTCCTCGGTCAAAGCGAAATTCAGCAGCCGAGCACCGCGGGTAACGATCGATCGCAGTTCCTCGGGCGTGTAGAAAACCAACCGCAGGGGAATACCGAACCGATCGCGCAGCGGTGTCGCAAGCAATCCCGCCCGAGTCGTTGCCCCAACCAACGTGAATGGCGGCAAATCGATACGGACCGAACGCGCGGCCGGACCTTCGCCTATGATCAGGTCGAGCTGGAAGTCCTCCATGGCGGGATACAATACCTCCTCGATCGCGGGTTGGAGGCGATGGATCTCGTCTATAAACAGGACATCTCTAGGTTGAAGGTTTGTCAAAATCGCGGCGAGATCGCCCGCGCGCTGGATCACCGGCCCGGATGTCGCACGAAATCCGACACCAAGCTCGAGCGCCACGATCTGGGCAAGCGTCGTTTTTCCCAGGCCGGGCGGGCCGTGGAGCAACACGTGGTCGAGTGCCTCATTCCGACCGCGCGCCGCTTGGATGAAAATCGCGAGGTTCTCGCGCGACGCTTTTTGGCCGGTGAACTCAGCGAGGCTGCGCGGGCGGAGGGAGGCCTCCGCCGCGTCTTCTTC
>JBAXFK010000382.1:0-2996 GCA_037139955.1 Rhodospirillales bacterium | reverse complement strand
GCGCAGTACGTCACGTGGGCCCTTCACAACATCACCTACCTTCCCGCCGGCAAGTCCGCCTGCGTTGAGGCCGGCGCGCGCGCCGCGCTTACTGCGCTGGCCGCGGCGCCCGCCGTCGCGGCCAACGCTGAGGCCACGAAGTGGGTCGGCGACGCGCTGGCACGATTGTCGCCCTCGGCCGCCGAGTCTGCGGCCGCCTGCGCCGAGCTCGGTGCTGCCGGCGTGGCGCCTGCGCGCGCCGTCGCGCTGCTGCGCGAGTTCGCGGGCGACCTCGCCGTCGGCACGGCCGTGGCCAAGGCCCTACGCGACGCCGCCAGCGACGACGCCGGCCGGTCCGCCTGCGTGGCCGCAAGCGCGCCTGATGAGCTTGTTGCGCTTGCGGGCGAGGCGGCCTTGCGCGGCAGCGCGGACGCGGCGCTGTACGTCGCGTGGGCCCTCTCCAGCATCGCCGTCAGCGACGAGGGCCGGGCCGCCTGCGTGGCAGCGCGCGCACCCGCCGCGTCGCCGTCGAAGCAGAGGATGGGCATGGGGGAAAGGTGCCACAACTCCCCCATCTGATCCTCGGTCAGCGCCGTGCCCAAAGGTGCAACGGCACCGGCAAATCCGGCCTGGGCCAGGGCGATAACGTCCATATAACCCTCAACCACCACCAAAGCGGCGCCCTTGCGCACACCCTCCCGCGCTAAATCGAGCCCGTAGAGGTTACGGCGCTTGGAGAATAACGCGGTCTCCGGCCCGTTCACATATTTCGGTTGGCCGTCGCCCATGATCCGGCCGCCGAAACTGATCGTGCGGCCTCGGCGATCGCGGATCGGAAACATCACGCGGTTGAAGAACAAATCGTTGGTACGGCCGGTGTCGGGGTTGTGTTGCATCAACCCGGCCTCGATCAGTTGGTCCGGGGTAATGTTTTCCCGGCCGAGTTCGGAGGCTAACGCGCCCCGTCCTTCCCCCGACCAGCCCAGACCGAAGCGCTTTATCGTCTCGTCCGTCAGGCCCCGTTTGCGCAAATAATCGAGCGCCGCTTGGCCGTCCGGCAGGAACAACCTGCGCCGATAAGCAGCCTCGGCGGCTTGCAGCACACCGGTCAGCGTATGGCGCGCCCGTTCGGCCTCGGCCGCTTCCGGGGTCGGTTTGGGCACATCGAGGCCGGCTTCGGCCGCGAGTTGCTCCACCGCTTCCATGAAGCCGGCACCCTGGCTTTGCATGATGAAACCGATGGCATCGCCATGCGCGCCGCAGCCGAAGCAATGGAAATGATCGTCGTAGACGTAGAAACTGGGCGATTTCTCCCCGTGAAAGGGGCAGCACCCCTTCCACTGCCGCCCCGACCGAGCCAAGCGAACCCGCCGCCCGATTACTGTCGCCAGCGGGGTGCGGGCGCGTAGCTCGTCCAGGAAGTTGGGAGGTAGTGCCATTAGGCCGACAGCTTAGCTTTCACGATCGGACCGGCCTTCGCCATGTCCAGGGTGGCGGCATATTTCGCCCGCAGCACGGCCATGACTTTGCCCATGTCTTTAATTGTCGTGGCGCCGGCCTCGGCAATCGCATCGGCGACGGCTTGAGCCGACGCGGCGTCGTCCATCTGCTGAGGCAGAAAATGCTCGATGACCGAGATTTCCGCTTCTTCCTTCGCCGCGAGTTCCGGCCGATTGCCCTGGCGATACAGGTCCACCGACTCCCGACGGGACTTCACCATGCCGCGCAGGGCGGACAGGACGTCCTCGTCCGGCACTTTGTCGATGCCCTTGGGACGGGCGGCGATGTCGGCGTCCTTCACCTTGGACAGGATCATGCGCAGAGTCAGCACACGCGGCGCATCGCCGGCCCGCATCGCGGTCTTGAGTTCGTCGGTAAATCGATCGCGCAACGCCATAAAAGCCATCCTCTCGGGAAACTCCCAACACTATAGCGGATCGCTCGGCGGTTTGCTCAATATGCGGGCGCGGCGTTACCGCCACGTGAGCAATTTCATCGCCGCAGCGGCGCTGCGATCCCTGTTTTTCGGTCGTCGCGCCAAGACCGCGTAGGTGGCAATCGCCAACGCGCCGAACGCCACCGGGAACCGGTAACGATTCCCGACCGCGAACTTGTCGTCGGCAACGGGAATATCGACCAGCGCGAAATCGATTTCAGCACTAAGGAGCTTGGTCAGTTCGCCTTGCGATGGAATATAGGCAACGTCGATTCCGAGCCATCCAGGCGCACGATCGATGTTACGACCCTGGACCTCCCGCCGACGACGGCGGCGGACGCAGCGAGGAAGGCGCGTCTGTTGGCAGCGATCGTCATAGCGAATGTTAAATCCTCGATTCATAGGCATTCGACCGAATCGGGCGGCACGGACAGCGGCCGCCCGATTGGAAGAAGTCGCGATAAATCGGCAATATCGGGGGATTAAAGGTCGAAAATAGACACAATAAGCGCCGGCACGCCCGGCATGTTTTTCGGCTTTACCGCGATTGCTCCTAGACCGGGCGAGGTTGCGGCATAGAAGAGTTCGACCACGTCGCCCTTTTTGAGGGACAGACCGGTCTGCACAACGAGGACCGCTGTAAAGCCCTTCATCGGGATCGACTGGATAGAGTTCGAATCATCCATGTCCTTACCGTTCAGGCGCATCCATACATAGACCTCGCCGGTTCCGGTGCCGCCGACCTGAATGGCCGCATTGAAGTAGAAATCTCCGGCCCGAACGGCAATTATCTTAGAGCCCTCGACCTTTACGGACGACGACGCCTCGCCGGTCATTTGGATCGGGTAGGGCGTATTTGCGGCGGCCGCAACCTGGGTTTCCATGCTGGTGAGGGCCGAGAGCCCGCTTGCCATAGTCCCTGTGCAAGATAATGCGATCAGGCCGGCGGCTGAGGTGGTCGGGGTTCTTCGGACAGTCTGGCGACCCAGTTAAGCTAAAAACCCCTCTGCCTCGTTATGCCGCCAATTGAGCTGCTGCCGGTTTCGCGGACACCTGGTTTAAGCCGCTGCGGCGATCCGCT
>JBAXFK010000381.1:0-3038 GCA_037139955.1 Rhodospirillales bacterium | reverse complement strand
GAGCGGCAGAGCGCGCCGGCCTGTCCGCGACCTTGATTTGGCACGAGGCCCCGCATCGCTTGGCCGAAACCCTAGCCGACATGGCCGAATCTTTCGGCCCCCGCGCCGCCGCAGTCGCGCGGGAACTGACAAAACACTATGAAGAAGTCAGGCGCGGCACCCTGTCCGAACTTGCGGCATACTACGCCGGTCATGCCGCGCGCGGCGAAATCACCGTCTTGGTCGGCCCGCCCGAGGAAGACGATCGAGAAGATTTGGACGGACAATTGAGCCGAGCGCTGGCGACGCATAGCGTGAAGGATGCGGCGGCGTTAGTTTCCGCCGCAACCGGTTTGCCCCGCAAACTTGTCTATGCTCGGGCGCTCGCGATGGGACGTCCGCCGGAACAGGCTTGACGCCCCGCGCGTGGGCGCCCATGTCCCGCACTTGCCAGACGGCTGGACGGCCGCTGTCCCGAAAGGGGTAGAGGAAAGTCCGGGCTCCACGGGAATACGGTGCCGGCTAACTGCCGGCGGGGGCGACCCCAGGGACAGTGCCACAGAAAACAAACCGCCCGCGCAAGAGTTCGGCTCCCGCGGGTAAGGGCGAAACGGTGCGGTAAAAGCGCACCGCGCCCCTGGCAACAGGGGCGGCAGGGTAAACCCCACCGGGAGCAAGACCGAATAGGAACGGCTGCCTCGCGTCTTCGGACGACGAGGGAGGGCATTCCCGCCCCGCCGTTCGGGTTGGTCGCGTCAGGCGCACCGTAAGGTGCGTCGCAGAGGAATGGCCGTCCATCGCGGAAACGCGCGGACAGAACCCGGCTTACAGGCCGTCTGGCAAATAATACGAACGGTGTAAGGCATAGGTGGCCGGCTTCGACGCCTCGGCAAGGCGTTGCGCACCCGATCGGCCCCAGCCCTTAAAAACTTCCATTTGCAAAAAATCGCCGACTGGGCTTACGCATCTGGATTCATCCACATGTTACCCACAGGAACGAAAGATAAACGTTACAAAATTACTGTTCGACTACGATTCGACCTGCCTCGGATGCCGATACCTACTCGACCCCTAGAGAGTCGTTGACTCCCATAAATTCCCGGACTATCCCATGTCAGCCCAGACAAACGGGCGGCAATGCCGCTGCGTGGGTATCGATTGACGGAGCCCGTGCGGCAGGTGGTTCCAGAAAGTCGAACGGCACGTCGGAACCCTGCCCACAACACCGATACATGCGGGCGCCGGATGGCCGACTTTATCGGCACACATCAGGGGAAATTGGACGCCAAGGGCCGTGTATCCGTGCCCTCGCCGTTCCGCGCCGCGTTGAAAGCCAAAAGCACCACGGGCAACGTCGCCCCCACCGCCACGTCGCCGCTGATCCTTCGCCCGTCCCATAAATTCCCGTGCATCGAGGGCCGCACCGAGCAGGCATTCGATGCATTATCCGAACATTTGGACAAGCTGGCCGAGTTCAGCGACGAGCATCACGATCTCGCAACCTCCCTCTATTCGGACTCGCATCGGCTCGAAGCCGACAAAGAAGGTCGTATCGTTCTGCCTGCCGAACTGATCGCGCATGCTGGCCTCAATCCCGAAAAAGCCATCGTCTTCATGGGAATCGGCAACACTTTCGAAATCTGGGACGTCGCCGCTGCCGATCGCCGCAAGGCCGAGGCCCGCGAACGATCCGCCGCGCTGCGGTTCAACTCGCCCGGAGTAGCGCGATGACCGGAGTAGCGCGATGATCGGCCATATTCCCGTGTTGCTGCGCGAGGTGCTGGAACAGTTGGCCCCGCGTGCCGGTGCGACCTATCTCGACGGCACCTTCGGCGGCGGAGGCTATGCCGAGGCCATTCTGACGTCGGCGGATTGCACGCTATGGGGCATCGATCGCGATCCCGACGCCATTGCGCGCGGTGCGGCGCTGGCCGAGCGCTTTTCCGGCCGTTTGCAACTGATTCAGGGCCAATTCGGCGATATGATGGCCTTATTGGCAGATGCCGGCGTTTCTTTGCTTGACGGAATCGTCCTCGACCTTGGCATCTCGTCCTTTCAAATCGACGATCCCGCACGCGGGTTTTCGTTCAGAGGGGACGGCCCCTTGGACATGCGAATGGCCAAGCAAGGCACGACGGCAGCCGATCTGGTAAATTCGTTGCCGGAACGCGAATTGGCGGACGTGCTCTACGAACTGGGGGAGGAACGCGCCTCCCGCCGGATTGCCCGTGCGATCGTCGCCGCGCGGATCGAAGCGCCAATCGAAACGACCGGCCGGCTGGCCAGCGTAATCCGCTCGGTGATGCCGAGAGACGGTTCCGGCATCGACCCCGCCACGCGCAGCTTCCAAGCCCTGCGGATCAAAGTGAACGACGAATTGGGAGAGGTCGAGCGTGCGCTATCGCAAGCGGCGGATCTGCTGGCCCCTGGCGGAAGATTGGTTGTGGTGTCGTTCCACAGCCTGGAGGACCGCCTCGTGAAGCGTTTCATGGGCGACATCGCCGGCCGCGCACCCGGCCTATCGCGACACGACCCGCGTAGCCTCGACGACCGCCCGACCGCTCGGTTTCGCCTGCTGACGTCGAAACCCCTGCGCCCGCAATCGGACGAAACCGACGCCAACCCCCGATCCCGCAGTGCCCGCCTGCGCGCTATCGAATGTGTGAAAGGGATCGCGGCATGATCCGACCCTTTACCGTCATCTGCGCCGTACTGGCCGCCGGTGCCGTATTATACACCTATCAGTCGAAGCACGCCGTCCAAATGCTCGACCGGCAGATCGAAAAGACCTTGGCCGAAACCGCATCTTTGCGCGAACAGTCGCGGACGCTGAAGGCCGAATTCACGGTGCGGGAAAATCCCGAGCGGCTGCGGATGTTCGCAGATCAGCATTTGTCGCTGAAGCCGATGCTGCCGACGCAATTCACCACGATGGCGGAACTGGACGCCAAGCTGCCGGGACCGCGCGTCATGGCGCCGCCGGTCAACCCCGCCAATTCGACCGAAGCACCGGTCATGGGCACGTCGACGGCTGCCGACGAGGCAGAGGAATCCGATTT
>JBAXFK010000380.1:0-3044 GCA_037139955.1 Rhodospirillales bacterium | reverse complement strand
ATGACTCATGGCTTCGCGACCTACGCGTTCCAAGTCGGCATCCAATCCGGCGATATTCCGCTGGGCGCGGCCGATAGCTTGTTCATGTTCCCAATCCTGGCTTGCGCGGCGTTCTTCGTCCTGCGCGGCGTCACCCAGCGTACCAAGGAGATCGCGACATGAGCGCGACCACGCTCGACGCACACGCGTCGGCCAAAAAACGCAAGACCAGTCTGCACAATCAACGGCTTTGGGCCTTGTGGGGCAGCTATGCCGCCCTGGCGGTGTTCGTGGTCATCTTCCTGGTGCCGCCGTTCTATACGGTGATCACAAGCCTGAAATCCTCGGCGGAGATTTCGGCCCAGACCGGCAGCCCCTGGATGGTGAACCATCCGACGCTGGAGAATTTCTGGTATCTGATCACCTACCCGAATTTCCAGACCTACTACCTGAACTCGGCGATGATCACGGCTGTGACGGTGGCGGTCAGCATGACCATTTCCATCATGGCGGCGTTCAGCTTGTCCCGGATGGGGTTCTGGGGCAGCCAAACACTCTCGACCGGCGTGTTCCTGACGTATCTGGTGCCGCCCTCGCTGTTGTTCATTCCGCTATTCCAGATCGTTGGCATGCTCGGATTGATCAACAACCTCTGGTGCCTCGCGCTGCTCTATCCGACCTTAGCGGTGCCCTTCTGTACCTGGATCATGATCGGCTATTTCAGCTCGATCCCCAAGGAACTGGACGAGGCCGCCCTGATCGACGGTGCATCCTATATCCAAATTCTGCTGAAAATCTTCATCCCCGTGGCAATGCCGGGCATTATCGCGGCGACGATTTTCGCCTTCACGGTGGCCTGGGGTGCGTTCCTGTATCCGTTGGCATACCTCTACACATCCAATCAGATGGTGTTGACGGTCGGTATCATCTCCGACCTTATTCGTGGGGACGTCTTCCAGTGGGGTAAGATCATGGCCGCCTGCCTATTGGCGTCGCTGCCGCCAATCGTGATCTATGCCTGCTTGATGGACTACTATGTGGCCGGGCTCACCGCCGGCGCGACCAAAGGTTAAATAAACCTAACACAGGGAACCGAACGACCATGGCTGAAGTGTCCTGCCGCAAAGTCGTCAAAGAGTACGACGGGGGTGTGCAAGCGGTGAAGGGGATCGACCTCGACATCGCCGATCATGAATTCGTCGTGCTCGTCGGGCCTTCGGGCTGCGGCAAGTCCACCACGTTGCGTATGATCGCCGGGCTGGAGGAAATCACCGGCGGCGAGATTTGGATCGGTGGCGACGTGGTTAACGACGTCCCGCCGCGTGATCGCGATATCGCGATGGTGTTCCAAAATTACGCCCTATACCCGCATATGTCGGTCTTCGATAATATGGCATTCGGCCTCAAATTGCGGAAATTTCCCAAGGACGAGATCAAGCGCCGCGTCGACGAAGCCGCCCGTATCCTGGATATCGGCGTGCTGCTGGATCGCAAGCCGCGGGCCTTGTCGGGCGGTCAGCGTCAGCGTGTCGCCATGGGCCGCGCTATCGTGCGCAACCCAAAAGTGTTCTTGTTCGATGAGCCGCTGTCCAACCTCGATGCCAAATTGCGCGTCCAGATGCGGACCGAAATCAAGAAGGTACACCAGACGGTCAAAACCACTACGGTCTATGTGACTCACGATCAGATCGAAGCGATGACCCTCGCGGATCGCGTGGTCGTCATGAATCACGGCATCATCGAACAGGTCGGCTCCCCGGCCGAAGTCTACCATCGTCCGACCAGCCGTTTCGTCGCGGGCTTTATCGGCTCCCCCGCCATGAATTTCCTGCCTTGCCGCATCGATGAGGCAGCCGGCGGCGGCCTGTCCGTGCGGATCAACGACGCAATCAAGATCGCAATTCCGGCCGAGCGCACCGCCCGTTACTTGCCGTTCAAAGGCAAAGAAATGGTGTTCGGAATCCGTCCGGAGCATCTGACTCAGCGCAAGGACGAAGGCCGACCGGGCTTCGAGCCTGTCGACCTGCTGGTCGACGTTGTCGAGCCGATGGGCATGGAAACCATGGTCCATTTCTTCGTCGACGGCGCCCCGATCTGCGCCCGCCTCGATCCGGCGACCAATGCCGAACCGGAGAAGATGCTGGGCCTAACGGCCGATATGAACCAGATGCACATCATGGAAAAGGACACCGGCAAGGTCGTCTACTGACCGGATCGCTCGAAAATCGGCTCGAGCGTTAACGATTTATTAACCGCGCGCATGATAGGCCAGTGCCTGTCATGCGCGTTTTCGTTTGCCTCGTTGCCATATTGCTCGCGTTGCTGCCCGTCCCTGGCGCGGCGGCGCCGGTTGCTTACGCGATAGCAATTTCTACCGCCTACGCATCGGCCAACCCTTTTCCTAATCGGATCGATTTCGCCTTCGTCGAACCCGACACCGGCTATCTGCAAATTGCCAATATCGGCGAATCTACCTTCGTCGGTTCGGTCGGCACCGTCGCTGAGTCGGTCTTTGCCGGCGATCTGTCTTTCTCGGCCTCCGGTATCGTGCTTGCGCCGGGCGAGAGCATCTCCATCGCCATTCCCGACGACGCCAGCGATGTCGGCGGATTCAATGGCCCAGCCTATTTCGCACGACCCGGAGTCGAAATCCGGTTACGCGGTTTCGTCGCCCAGGCCGGCCGCTCCGAGGCCGTCGATTTGCTTGTCGCGGACGCCGATATTCACTCGGGTGTGTGGCGGGTTGCCCCGTCTGGGTTGCCGACCGATAGTTTTGTCTTGCAAGGCGGCGATCCCTGGGGTTTCGACCCTGGCGATGCCTTCGAACTCAGCCAAGCCCAAGGCCATTTCATCTTCCAGCAAGCGGCACCGGAACCGGTTGGGCTGGCGGTCCTATTGCCCCCGCTGGTGTTGCTGACACTGGTCCGTCGGCGGGCTTGAGGGCGATCGCGGCCCTGCTGGACGCCGAGGCCGATCGCATCGCCTTGTGGCTGCCGGTCTGCATGGGTGGCGGCGTGCTTGCCTATTTCGCTTTGCGAACAGAGCCGCCGTTATGGATCGGTCCC
>JBAXFK010000379.1:0-3169 GCA_037139955.1 Rhodospirillales bacterium | reverse complement strand
AGCACGGTATGCAGGTTGCAACTCTCCAGCAGTTCCTGACGCAGCGCGCGGGCCGCGTTGTCGGAGTTGGATAAAAACGTGTTCTTGATGACGATGGCCGCGCGTCCTCCCGCTTTCAGATATTTGATAAAATGTTGCAGGAACAGAAAGGCCGTCTCGCCGGTCTTGATCGGAAAATTCTGCTGCACCTCGGCGCGCTCCTTACCGCCGAAGGGCGGATTGGCCAGGATCACGTCGAAGCGGTCTTTCTCCTGCACGTCGGCCAAGTTTTCCGTCAGCGTGTTGGTGTGGACGATGTTCGGCGCGTCGATGCCGTGCAGGATCATGTTCATCGTCGCGATGACGTAAGCAAGGCTCTTCTTCTCCTTGCCGTAGAAGGTGCGGGTTTGCAGGGTCCGAAGCTGGCTGGTGGTCAGTTCGCCCTGGCGCAAATACTCATAGGCCTCGCACAGGAAGCCGGCCGAACCGAGCGCGCCGTCATAGATGCGTTCGCCGATGTTCGGCCGGGTCACCTGGATCATGGCGCGGATCAGCGGGCGTGGCGTGTAATATTCGCCGCCGTTTCGCCCGGCGTTGCCCATGTTCTTGATTTTGGCTTCGTACAGATGGGACAGCTCGTGCTTCTGTTGCTGCGACTGGAACCGCAGTTCGTCCACCAGTTCCAGGGCGTCGCGCAGGGAATAGCCGCTTTGGAACCGGTTTTTTATTTCGCTGAAAATTTCGCCGATTTTATACTCGATCGTGTCCGGGCCGGTGGCGCGCTGCCGGAAGCCTTGCAGATAGGGGAACAGCTCGCGGTTTACAAAGTCGATCAGGTCGTCGCCAGTCAGGGCGTTGTCGTGATCGAATGAACCGTCCGGTTTTTTCGGGGCCGCCCATTTCGTCCAACGATGCGCGTCGTCGATAATGAAGCCGTAGGGCTTGCCGACAAGCTCGGCTTCCATCGCCCGGCTCTGTTCAAGATCGTCCAGATATTTCAGGAACAGAATCCACGAGGTCTGCTCGGTGTAGTCGAGCTCGGTCGTGCAGCCGGCTTCCTTCCACAGAACGTCGTCGATGTTTTTGAAGGTCTGCTCGAACAATACGTCCCCCCACGTCGGGCGAAACGGCGCGCCGATGCGCTTGTGTATCAGCTACCGGAGGCACCCGCCAGGATGTGCCGGCCCGCTCGGGGGGGAGCGCTCCCAAGGGCAATCGCCTTGCATCGCCTGCGACCCGAGCGATATAAAGTGACCAATAACTTGGTCAGGACACACGGATGGGTCACGTCAACATTGCCGAAGCCAAGGCGCATCTCAGCGACTTGGTCGCGCGGGCCGAAGCCGGGGAGACCATTCTGATCAGCCGCCGCGGCAGGCCTGTCGTGGAACTCCGCGCGATCGAACAACCCAGGCAACCGGTCGATGTGGCGGCGCTGCGGGCCTTCATTGGCGGTCTGCCGGACACGCCTGCTGGCACGGTTGAGGCGATGCGCGATGAGGCACGCTTCTGACTTGGTATCTGGACACATCGTTCCTGGTCCGCGCACTGGCCCGGGAAGCCAATTGGGAGCCAGCCATCGAATGGCTGTCACGTCACGCGGATGAACGCCTCATCGTCAGCGATTGGGTCGTGACCGAGTTCGCCGCGGCATTGTCCGTGAAAACGCGCACGGCTGCGATTAACGAACCGGTTCGCATGACGATCGCCGAGCAGTTCGAGACGTTGCGGCAGCAGGCCCTGCGGACCGTGCCGGTACTATCCAGTCATTTTCACCTGGCGGCCCGCTTCGCCGGGCGCTCCCGGCTCGGCTTGCGGGCCGGGGACGCGTTGCACGTGGCCATAGCGGCCGAAACAGGCGCGGCGATTTGTACCACGGACCGGCGCCTTGCCACGGCGGCGGCCGACGTCGGCGTGGCCACCGAGCTGGTTTGACGCCAGCCGGTTTGTCCCCGCCCGTTGGCTGGATTCAGTGCAATCCTTCGCAAAAGCGCTGAATGCGCGTCATCGCCTCGGTCAATTCGGCGTTGGAGTTGGCGTAGCTGATGCGGATGTAGCCGGGGAAGCAGAAGGCTGCGCCGTGGACGGTGGCGACGCCTTCCTCGGCCAGCAGGGTCAACGCGAAGGCTTCGTCGTCCTTGATGAGCACGCCGCCTTTGCTGGTCTTGCCGATGCAGCCCTGCACCGACGGATAGACGTAGAACGCACCGTCGGGGGTCATGCAGTGGATGCCCTTGGCCTTGTTCAGCGCTTCGACCACTAGGTTGCGTCGTTCTTCGAACACTTTGCGCATCGCCTCGACCGTGTCTTGCGGGCCGGAGAAGGCTTCCACGGCGGCGGCCATGGCGATCGAGCTGGGGTTGGATGTCGATTGCGACTGCAACTTGTCCATCGCCTTGATCAGCGGCACCGGGCCGGCACCGACGCCGATGCGCCAGCCGGTCATGGCATAGGATTTGGACACGCCATGCACGGTCAAAGTGCGGTCGCGCAGCTTGGGTTCCACCGCGACGATCGTGCCGGCCTTGAAGCCGTCGTAGACCAGTCCATCGTAGATATCGTCGGTCAACACCCAGACATGCGGGTGGCGCAACAGCACATCGCAGATCGGCCGCAGTTCCTCGGCGGTGTAGGCGGCCCCCGTGGGGTTGCAGGGGTTGTTGAGCATGAACCAGCGGGTCTTGGGGGTGATCGCGGCTTCCAGATCCTCGGCACGGAGCTTGAAACCGTTGTTCTGCGGGCAGGGGACGAGCACCGGCTTGGCATCGGCGAGGGTGACGATATCGGGATAGGTGACCCAGCAGGGGCTGGGAATAATCACCTCGTCGCCTGCGCCGATCGTGGCCAACATGGCGTTGAACAACACCTGCTTGGCGCCGGTGGACACGATAACTTCCTCGGGCTTGTAATCCAGCCCGGAGTCGCGGTTCAGCTTCTCGGCGGCGGCTTTGCGCAGCGCCGGGGTGCCGGACACGTCGGTGTATTTGGTCTGCCCGGCTTCGAGCGCGCGGATCGCGGCGTCCTTGATATTGCGGGGCGTATCGAAGTCGGGTTCGCCCTGCGACAGCGAAATCACGTTTTTGCCGTCCGCGATCATTTTCCGCGCGACCGTCGAAATGGCGATGGTCAGGCTCGGTTGGATGCGATCCAGGCGTTCGGACGTGAGCGACATTGTGATTTCCCGTTAAAG
>JBAXFK010000378.1:0-3181 GCA_037139955.1 Rhodospirillales bacterium | reverse complement strand
AAGGGGACATTCCTATCTGGCAGAACAAGGGGACATTTCTATTGGGCGTTGACATTCACGCTAGCCAGTCTATAGCGCGCGGCTCATTCGGATCACAATCCCGTCATACCAACGCGATCATCTCCTACCCCGAGAGGCGTACATGACCCACCTGAATGCCCTGTTTTTCCCCGACGCCATGGCGCCGATCGAGATCGCAACAATGGCTATCGTGCCATGTCAGGCGACGGTCGTTGTCGTGAGCGATAATTCGGAAATTGCGTCAGTCCTAGATAATATCTGCGATTTTCTCGGTTTCGGTATCGAACTTCTGTCGACCGACATGGACCTCTCATTGTTTTTGGAACGGCATCAGCCGATGGCCGTTGTCGCCGAACTCGACGGGCGCGGGCAGGACGGATGCCATGTCATGATGCAAGTGGCCGCATTCGATGCAAGCTTGCCGATCCTGATGCTCACTGGCAACGAGCTTGGCCTTGCCGGCGCGATAGACGCTGTAGCGGAGTTGTGGAATCTGACTAGCGTGACAGTGTCGCGCGATTTGCCGGCGATCGGTAAATTGGTCGAATTTCTTTATCATGCCGGCCGTCGCGGCGATTGCATTCGTATGCTGCCATCCTAAGCGCCGCGTTGTAGGTCGGTTCGAACCGCTTGGAACGGTGTGCCGGCCGGATCGGATTGGACGATGGTATGGACGTGGCATGCTCCGACCACGGCAATGAAGCGCACACCCCGTGCTCGCTATCCCGTCGAGCAGATGCTGGACATTGCGACCGGCCGGATATCCGATACGGTGGACGACGGGAAGAATGTCGCCGCAGCAAAAAGATCGGATGGGTGGCCGCTCGCGCCCGCAAAGCTTTGTACGACGACAAATGCCTGAATGGCGGCTTCGAGAAAATGGTACTGGTGTGTGCGGCGTTCGCCAAGCGCGGACAGCGTCCAATTTGTCGTGACACGTCCTGGCCATCGGTATGCAGATAAGACGATAGTTGGCCGGATTCTTGCCGAACTTCAACCCAGCCTTTGTCCACGGCACCATAGTTCCAGAGACTGGCTGAATAGGTCGATTCCGAGCAAGCTGCGCAATTGGAGGCATAAGGGAAAGACATGACGGTGCCCGCTTTGAGGATCGTGTCGAATATAAAGTTAATATTCCTATTTATCAAACGCCAATTTCAAACCGGCCGACTACCGACCAGCGACCGCGCTTGCTCGCAGCCCGACCGTTCCATTACGGTTTAAGGCAACTTACGGAGTCGGAGGTAACATGAGCGTCGCGTTGTGGGCCGGTCTCGCGGCGGTGTGTGCGTTGGCGCTGGCCAGTCCGGTGCGGGCTGCGGGCGATTTGGCACGAGGCGAATATTTGATGAACGGTGTCGTCGCCTGTGGCAATTGCCACTCGCCGCGCGGACCGGATGGGGCCTTGCTCGCGGACCAAGCATTAGCCGGCGGTCTGGCAATCGAGGTGCCCGATTTCCGCGCGGTAGCCCCGAATATCACGCCGGATAAGGAAACCGGCATCGGCAATTGGACCGACGCGGAGATCGCCGCTGCGATCCGGGAGGGCAAGCGTCCCGACGGTTCGATTATCGGGCCGCCCATGCCGATCGAGTTCTACCGCCACATGTCCGATACCGACCTCGCCGCGATCGTCGCGTCGCTCCGCGCAGCGAAGCCGGTGCGGCATGTGGTGGAGAAATCGACATACCGAATTCCGCTGCCCCCCGCGTACGGGCCGCCGGTCGGGCATGTGGCGGATGTGCCGAAAGCCGACCGCATCGCCTATGGGCGCTACCTCGCGGAGATCGGCCACTGCATGGAATGCCATACCCCGGCCGATAAAGGCCGGCCGATTAGGGATCGCTTCGGCGGTGGTGGGCGGGAATTGCCGGCACCGGCTGGTGGCGCAGTGCTGTCGGCGAATCTCACACCCGGCAATCCGAACGGAATGGCGCGCTGGACCGACGCACAGGTGAAAGCGACCATGACCACCGGGGTACGGCCGGATGGGCGCACGCTGGTGCCGCTGATGGCGTTCGATTGGTACAAGACCATGAAGGACGATGACATGGGAGCCATGATCGCTTATCTCCGGACCCTCAAGCCGGTCGCTAACTGACCAGCGTCGGGGATTCCGCGATGCCGTCCGCCAAGAACCTGATTGTCGTCATGTCGGACGAGCATAATCCCAAGGTCGCGGGGTACGCCGGACATCCGGTTATATCCACCCCGCATCTGGATCGGGTCGCCGCCGCCGGCACGCGGTTTACCGCTGCCTATACTCCGTCACCGATTTGCGTGCCCGCGCGTGCCAGCTTCATCACCGGGCAGCCGGTGCATGTGCATCGCGCTTGGGACAATGCCATAGCCTATGGGGGCGTGCCGCCGGGCTGGGCGCATCTGTTGCGAGATCGCGGCCATACCGCCGTGTCTATCGGCAAACTCCATTATAAGGGCCACGATGGGGACGATTACGGTTTCACCGAATCCCGCCTCGCGATGCACATCGCCAACGGTGTGGGCGATATCACACATTTGATCCGCGATCCCGACGATGTGCGGGTGTCCGGTGCGTCTTTGTTGCGCAACGCCAAAGCCGGGGAGAGCGACTATACTTTGTACGATCGCCAGATTGCGGCCGAGGCACAGGTTTGGCTCCGGGAAATCGGTGCCAAGAGGCATGACAAGCCCTGGGTGCTGTTCGTGTCCATGGTGTCGCCGCACTTTCCGCTGACCGCGCCGCCAGAGCATTTCTATCGCTATCGGGGCAAGGTTTTGCCGCGCCCGAAGCTTTAAGAACAGGATGAGCGGCCGATGCATCCCTATGTTGCGATGTACCGCCGCAAATCGCACTACGACGCACCGTTCGGGGGCGACGACGATCTCAACCGAGCGCTGTCGGGGTATTTCGGGTTGGTTTCGTTCCTGGATGAGCAAGTAGGGAAAATCCTATCCGCCGTCGATGCGGCCGGGCTGCGCGACACAACGCGGGTGATTTACACGTCCGACCATGGCGACAACCTCGGCACCCGCGGTTTGTGGGGTAAGGCGACGATGTACGAGGAAAGCGCGGGCATCCCGATGCTGTTGGCGGGGGCCGATGTGCCGCTGGGCGCGAGGTGTCGCACGCCGGTCACCTTGTGCGACGTGTCCGCAACGATTCTGGACGCTGTGGGCG
>JBAXFK010000377.1:0-3214 GCA_037139955.1 Rhodospirillales bacterium | reverse complement strand
GGGTGAGTGTGGCCTTCATGCGGAGCAATGCCTCGGTCATGGTGTCCAGCGTGGGTCGGTCGATGCAGGCGGTGACGATGTGCGTCATATCGGCGCGTTGCAGATTGATTTCTTCCAGCGCGGCATGGGCGGGCGGTTGCAGATGCAGACGCCAAATCCGGCGGTCGCGCGGGTCTGGCCGACGTTCCACCATGCCGCGACCTTCCAGCCGATCGATCAGCCGCGCGACGGTGATGGGTTCGACTTCCAGCAGTTCGGACAATTCTTTCTGCGAAATTCCCGGCTGCCGTTCCAGCCAGATCAAAATCCCCCATTGCGCTCGGGTCATGCCCTGCGCCCGAGCGCGTTTGTCGGCGTCGATCCGCAGCAGGCGGGCGACGTCGTGCAGAAGGAAAAGAATGTCGCGCTGGAAATTATGCACAATGCGGCCGCTTCGATGTGCAGCAATCATAAGCCACGTTACGATATAGGGGGAAGGGGAGGGCCATGCGTCGGCTGCGTGGCTTGTGTGCGGGATGGCAGACCCTTGCCATCGCCCGCCCTGCGCCGCAGTCTCGGCCGATGTATTTCGCCCCGCCTCAACTCATCCAAGCCCGTGTCGCCACCACGGTCCCCGCCCATTTCCGCCGCCCGCCCGAACGATCCGAATGGGCGGACGCAAACCGCGCGGGAGTGCCGGTGGATTGCTTCCTCGAAGGTCCGTGCTTCGACGCGTTCGGGCGGCTGTATGTTGTCGATATCCCCTACGGCCGCATTTTTCGCATCGATGGCGAGCATTGGGAGCAAATCGCCGAATATCCCGGCTGGCCCAACGGCCTGAAGGTCCAACCGGACGGTATTTTGATAGCCGCCGACTACCGACACGGGCTGGTGCGGATCGATCCCGATACTGGCGCCACAACCGCTGTGATCCAGACGGTCATGAGCGAGGGGTTCAAGGGCCTGAATGACCTGACCCTGCATAACGACGAGTCGATTCTGTTCACCGACCAGGGGCAGACCGGATTGCAGGACCCCACCGGCCGCGTTTACCGGCTGCATAAGGACGGCCGGCTGGATCGGTTGATCGCAACGGGGCCCAGCCCCAACGGTTTGGTGCTGAATACGGCCCAGACACATCTGTATGTGGCGATGACCCGGTCGTGCGAGGTGTGGCGGTTCGCCCTGCGCGCCGACGCCATCGTCGGCAAGGCACAGTGTTTTGCCCGTGTGCCGCCGGGCTTGGTTGGGCCGGACGGGCTGGCGATGGACCGGTACGATCGGTTGTATATCTGCAACCCTGGCCACGGCTGCGTCTGGATTGTCGGCCCGACCGGCATCCCCCTATTCCGGGTGCAATCGCCGACCGGCAATATGACCACGAATTGCGCCCTCGCGCCGGACGGGCGGACGCTTTACATAACCGAGTCCGAAACCGGCGACATTCTGACTGCGGAGATCCCAGAACCATGAGCGAATTTGTATCCATCTGCGAAGTCGGTCCGCGCGACGGTCTGCAAATCGCCAAGACCCGTATGACCACCGACGATAAGATCGCGTGGATTCATTCCCTCGCCGCCGCCGGCATCCCCGAAATCGAGGTCGGCAGCTTCGTCCCGCCACGCGTCATCCCGCAATTGGCCGACACGGCCGAGATCGTGTCGCGCCTGATGCCGGAAAACCCGTCCTGGGCGGTGCAGGCGCTGGCCCCCAACCTGCGCGGTGCGCAGAACGCCTTCAACGCCGGGGTTCATAAGATCGCGATGCCGATTTCGGTCAGCGAGGGCCACTCGAAAGCCAATCTCAATCGCACGCCGGCCGATTCCGTCGCGATGATGCGCGATGTCATGGCATGGATGAAGGAACAGGACCGGCACGTCCCGGTGATCGTCGGTGCGTCCACCGCGTTCGGCTGCTCGATCGACGGCACGGTTTCGACGGCGCAGACGGTCGCGCTGTGCAAGGCCCTGGTGGACGCTGGCGTCGAGCACATCATGCTCGCCGATACCGTCGGCTACGCCCACCCGGCGCAGGTGCGTGAAGTCGTCCGCGCCGTGCGTTCGGAAATCGGCCCGGCCGTGTACGGCCTGCATCTGCACGACACCTGCGGCCTGGGCATCGCCAATGCGCTCGCCGGGCTGGAGGAAGGCATCCGTGCGTTCGATTCCTGCCTCGCAGGTTTGGGCGGCTGCCCCTACGCGCCGGGCGCCTCCGGCAACGTGGTGACCGAGGATCTGGTGTTCATGCTGGAATCCATGGGCTTTTCCACCGGCATCGACATTCCGAAACTGTTCGAGGCTCGGGCATTGCTGCATGCCGGATTGCCGGCAGAGCCGTTGAACGGGCAATTGCCGAAAGCCGGCATTCCGCCGACCTTTCGCAAAGCAGCCTAGCGGGCGCCCAGCTTAGGGCCCGAGCAAGGTATCCAGCACATACGCCGTATGCGCGCCCACGGCCGGCCCGGTCCACGCCACCACGTCCTCTGGCCGATCGCCATCCATCCGGATCGCCGAATAAAGGGCCGCGATGCCGCACGCGTGGCCATCGAAATGGCCTTGTTGTTGGAGCGTTTGCGTTGAGCACCGTGCGCCCCCCGCGCCAAACCCGCACTGGCACCACGCAAACCGGTGCCCGCAAAGCCGGCAGCAAAACACCACGCAGCCGCTCGCGCGAGTTTGCTTTGCAAGCCTTGTACCAAGTCCAAGTCGGTGGCAACGACGTGGCCGCGGTGGACACGTTTACCCGCGAGCTGGCAGGCTTTCACAAGGCCGACCCCGACCATTACATGGCGTTGCTGGAGGGCTGCGCCCAACAAAGCGCAGCCTTGGACGAGCTGATCACGCCCTTGCTGGACCGGCGCATGTTGGAAATATCGCCGGTGGAGCACGCCATCATGTGGATGGGCGCTTATGAATTGCAGCAATGCCTGGATGTGCCCTGGCGCGTGGCGATCAACGAATGCGTTGAACTGGCCAAAGAATTTGGCGGCACCGATGGCCACAAATACATCAATGCCGTTCTCAACGGATTGGCCGCGCAACTGCGACCACAAGAGGTACAAGCCGATCGAGACGCGGGTTTGGCCCGTGGCTGACCCACAGATCCAGCCATGGCCTCAAGCATGAAACTGTCGCAACGCGCCCAACGCATTGAGCCGTTTTATGTCATGGAAATGGGCAAGACCGCGGCCCAATACGCGCAGCAATTTGCCCACACTGACCGCCCCATGATCGCG
>JBAXFK010000376.1:0-3218 GCA_037139955.1 Rhodospirillales bacterium | reverse complement strand
GGGGGGGGCTGTTGGGCTTGGGTGGCAGGCTTCGGCGGGAAGGCATTCGTCGAGCTGGCGGCATAGTCCAGGAGAACGCGGACGATATGCACGATAAAGGCGACGCAGGGGGGCAGAACTTCCAAATTGTCGCCGTTTCGCGGTGCTCCTTGGCGGTTGCATTCTTTTTTGTTTTGGTTCTGCAATACAGGTGAGAGAATAACCTGCGGCGGCCGACCCGCATGCGATTGCCCAGCCGTTAGGCTCCAATCCACTTGCGACTGGCAGCGCCGGCCCCTACAGTCGGCGCAAACGACCTAAACAGGAGATCCAGGATATGCCTCAATCCCCAGGTACCGAATTCGTCGCAGCCCCCGTGACCTTCGTTGTCCGGCATCAATTGTGGGACGCCAATGTCGAAGACCATATGGACCAGGGCATCTCCATCGAGGTGACAGCCACCGTTGGCGGCAACGAGACGGTTTTGTTACGGTTCAACTGCTTCGATCTCGAGCGCAGCTACGTCTACGGTCCGGAAAACCCCGAATTGTCGACGCCCGGTCGCGTCGGCGGTGGCATGGGCATTCATTGCCGAGCAGACCCGGTCATCGATCCCCACCCCATCAATTGGGCGATTAAGCTGCTGGGCAGCAAACTCCCGGCGATGCTGGAAAAGGCTGGCTACAAGGGCGTTGCCGCCCTGACCGACATGGCGGCCGTTCAGAAAATCCTGCCCGACGTCGATGCCTGCGCTCGGGAAATGGCCATCGCCAAGCGAAATGTCGTGAAGCACAATCGCGGCACCGATATGTTCGAAGCCGGCGTGATCCGCTTCGGCCTGGAAATGCGACGTCAGCGTAACGGCGACGGCGGTCTCGCGCTGCACGTCTTGGCCGACATCGGCGGGTCCAAAGGCAAGACCTATATCGAGGAAACCGAACTCCTCGCCTTCGACTGCTTTTGGAAGGACGCGCATTACCATTATGGCCCGCGCAACAAGAACCACCGCACCAATTGGGACCTAGCGATTGTCGACGATCCTTTGGACTGGACGTTCGAGCAGATTGCGAAGGGTAAAATTCGTCCGATGATCGAACGTGCGGGTTACCCCGGCATCGCCAACGATGTCGACCAGGACTTGATCGACGCGGTGCTGCCTGCGCTGAAAAAGCGAGCCTACGAAATGTATGCTCTAGGTGAGCAGTTGACCGGCCACAAAGGTTTGCCGCTGGAATTCACCCCGAACATGGCCGCCGAATAGCATCTGCCGGCCGACGTCGACTTTCCATCGTGGCCGCCCTTGTGGCGGCCACGTCTGTTAGGGGCACACCGCATGACAAACTGGATCGAAACTTACCGCGGTGCCGTTCCGCCTTGGCAATGCGACACCACCGAACACTTCACTGTCGCCTATTACGCCGATCGACTGGAGGAGGCCGAGACGAGCCTCGCGGAGGCAATCGGTCTGGGCGAAGCGCATCGGGTCGGCGGCTATGTCCGTCGTATCGATCTCCGTTACGCCCGCGAACTCCGAGCCGGTGCGGCGTTCCATGTCCTCAGCGCGCCGCTCGGTACCGACGGCACAAGCCTGCGCCTAGGCCATCGCTTTATCGATTCCGGGAGCGGGGAAACCGTCACCTGGGTCGACGAACATTGGGAAATTCCAGTGGCATTACGCGAGCAATGCAGTGGAAATCTGGCAGTTTGGGAAGGGCCGATCGCCGAGCAGCGGGCCGATCCAGTGTCGGATACTGGTTTCGTACGGACGGCAGGCGGGCGGGTGAAGCCTGCCGACCTCGACGCGACTGGGCACTTCTCTCTGTCCGGCATGGTGCATCGGTTTTCTAGCGCCAACGCGCATGCTGCGGTCGCGATGGGCATGGACACCGCTTACATGCAGCGGAACCGCCGCGGATTTTCGACCTTCGAAATGGCGTTGAAAATCTCAGGGGTTTTGCGGTTGGACGAACCCTATACCGTCGAAACCGGCATAGCCCATCTTGGTAACTCGTCGCTGCGTCTAGTCCACCGCATGACGAACACCCGAACCGGCACTGTCGTCGCGCGGCTCGGGCAATTCGGGGTCAATCTCGATCTCGATGCGCGCCGCCCCGCGCGTTGGACCGATGAAGTTCGGGACAAGGCGGTGGCGCTCCTGGTCACTTAGGCGGCGTAGCCCGGGTCTTCGCGATCGATTTTCCGGCGGAACGCGGCCCATTCCAGCGCCGCGCGCGGGGATCGGCTATTATCCCCGTACATCATCGCCCCAATTGCGCGGGTGCGGTCGATCGCGTCCTGGCTGGGGAAATGGACTTTCGATCCGGCCTGTGCCGCGATTTGGATTTCGCAGGCGCGTTCGACGCGGCCGAGTAGCACGAAAGCCTCGCCCATCGACCGGCCGGCGGTGAGGGTGCCGTGGTTTCGCAGGAACAGAATGCTGCCGTCCGACAGATCGCGGGCCAGCGCGCGGCGCTCGTCTTCGGCGTTGCTCGCGGGGCCCTCGTACTCGTGGTAGCGGATGCGATCCATCAGAATGAGCGCGTTCTGCGACAGCGGGAGCAGCCCGTCCTCCTGTGCGGACACCCCGGCCCCGACCGACGAATGCAAATGCATAACCGACGCGACATCGGGCCGCGCGGCGTAAATTCCGCCGTGAATGACTTCCCCGGCTTTGTTGATGCCGTAGGGGGCATCGCTGAGGACGTTGCCTTTGGTATCCATTTTCACCAGCGACGAGGCGGTGATTTCCTCAAAAAATTGGCCGAGGGGATTAAGTAGGTATTCGTCCTCGGTTCCCGGCACACGCAGGGAGAAATGGTTTCCGAGCATATCGTGCCAACCGAGGCGGGCACCCATGCGATAGGCGGCGGCGAGTTCGAGACGGGCGTCCCATTCTTCGGGAGAGCATTCGTGTTGAGCGGACATGGACTCATTCTTTCGTTATTGGCGGGGGGCACCGTGCGGTGCCGCGCCGCCGGGGTCAACCTTGACACAAGGGGGCGGCGTTCTAAGCATCGGCTCGCGTGTCCGAGATTTCTAAAGAGAGCGTCCCACCATGATGCCTGCGATCCGTATCGATGAGACCACCGGCCTGAAGCTGTTCAACACCCGCGCAGCCAAAGCGAGCGAGAAGATCGCTGGTAAAGGCTACTCGCCCGTCGCGGATGAGGCGTTGATCACCCTTCCGCCGGCCCCGCCCGGCGCGGTGTTCAATGCCGAGGAGCAGGCCCGCTATCGCG
>JBAXFK010000375.1:0-3219 GCA_037139955.1 Rhodospirillales bacterium | reverse complement strand
CCATCGTGCAGGATTATCTCACTGACCTGTCCGCCGCTCTGGGCCGGATCGATCTCGCCGTCTCGCCCGAGGTGATGCAGTCGGACGGCACCACCGCCTCCGCCTCACTGGTCAGCGAATTGCCCTGCCTGATCATCGAATCCGGCCCCGCCGCCGGCGTGGTCGCCGCCGCCCGCCTCGCCCGCGAACTGGAAGACCGCCAGGTCATCGCCTTCGATATGGGCGGGACGACCGCCAAGGCGGGGTTGGTCGAAAACGGCGAAGTCATGCGATCCGAAGCTATCGAGGTCGGTGGCGGCGTTATGGTCGGATCCCGCTTGTTGGTCGGTGCGGGTTACATGTTGAAACTCCCGGCGATCGATTTGGCGGAGGTCGGTGCCGGCGGCGGATCGATCTGTCGGCTGGACGCGGCCGGTGCTCCAAAGGTCGGCCCGATCAGTGCCGGCGCGGATCCGGGTCCGGTTTGCTACGGGCGCGGCGGTGTTTCGCCCACGATCACGGATTGCAATCTGGTGCTGGGCTATCTCGATCCTGGCGGGCTAGTCGGCGGTGCGATGAAACTCGATTTGGAATCCGCACGCGCTGCGGTCCAGCGCGATCTTGCGGGTCCGATGGGATGCTCGGTGGAAGATGCCGCATTCGGAATGTTACGACTGGCCTCGGCTACCATGATGCGGGCGATACGAGCGGTGTCGGTGGAGAGAGGGCGGGATCCTCGGCAGTTCGCGCTACTGGCCTTCGGCGGCAATGGGCCGTTGTTTGCTGCCGGGATCGCGCGGGAATTGGGGATCGGGCGGGTGATTATTCCGCCGTTGTCTGGCGTTTTCAGCGCCTTCGGGCTCTTGGTCGCGGATGCGGAACATCACGGCGTACGCAGTTTGCGGGCGCGGTTGGACGCGGTGGACCCGGAACGAATTGCGACGGCGCTCCAGGAGTTGGAGGCTGCGGGTGCGGCTCAGCTTGCGCGCGACGGGTTCCCTCCGGCACGGCAGGAAGTGCGGCGTGCGGCTCTCGCCCGTTACGTTGGGCAATCGAGCGAGATCGAAGTCCCGCTGGCCGGCGCGGCGACCCCGGCGGATATCGCCGAAGCGTTCGGTGCAGAACACGAACGGACATATGGCTTCCGGGCGCCGGCGTCGGAACCGGTCGAGCTGACCGGCCTGTCGGTGATTACGCGCGGGAAGGCCGAGCGCCCGCGGTTGCCGGAATGCATTCCACCGTTTGTGTCGGTCGGGCCGCAAAGCAGGCTTGCTTGGTTCCCGGATGGCGGATGGACGGAAACGCCGGTGGTGGATCGGGCCGGGCTGGCGGTCGGGCCGCGGGTGGGGCCGTTGATCGTGCAGGAATACGACGCGACGTGTCTGGTACCGCATGGGGCGATGGCGGCGGTGGATGGGTTTGGGAATATCGCGGTATCGGTCGGATAAAGCAGATTACGACCGGGCAACCGAGTCCAGGATCAGGTCTGAGATTCCAGGGGCATCGCCGATCGATCCGAGATCGATGAGTTTCTTGCCATAACGCTGTCGGCCGGCGGCTATCAGGGCCGGCAAATCGTCGCGAACGTGTCCGCCTTCCCCAGCAAATAGGCCGATCACCGCAATCGACGGGCCTGCCGCTTCGGCAAGGGTGTCGGGGAGAAAGGGCGGTTCCTCCAGAAAAGCGACGCGCGCGCCAAGCTGTTCGGCGTGGTCGTGCAGCGCATATCGCCGGCCGGGCGATTTCGCGGAGCCGTGACCAACCAGCACGATATCGGACGGCGCATGACCGGCGATCCGGTCCCGGATGAGATCGACCATCCCGGAATGGGATCCGACCGGCGGGTAAAAGCTCAGCTTTTCGCCGCCCGTTAGCGCTTTGGGCACGGCGATGCGGGTGAAGTAGCCGTCCTCCATGAAGAACGGTACGACATGGATGGTGCGATCGCCCAACCGTGCCAATGCCTCGGACGCGGAGGGCGCACCGTTCAGGAAACCGACCGCGACCATGGCGAAATGGCCTTGTTCGCGGATGGTTGCCGCATGGGCCAGCGCAGTGCGGCCCGCGTCGGGATAGCGGGTGGACCCGTGGGCGATCAGCAGCAAGGCGTCTTTGCTGGTTCGCCCGTTTCGTTCCGCCCCCAGGCTTTTGGTCACCCCACCCGGTTCTCGATCAGCTCGGTCACCACGGCGGGATCGGCGAGAGTGGACGTATCGCCCAGCCCATCCGTTTCATTGGCGGCGATCTTGCGCAAAATGCGGCGCATGATCTTGCCCGACCGGGTCTTCGGCAGGCCCGGCGCCCATTGGATTGCGTCGGGGGACGCGATGGGACCGATCTCTTTGCGCACCCAAGCGACCAATTCCTTGCGCAGAGCGTCGGTCGGTTCTTCGCCCAGGTTTAGGGTGACATAGGCGTAGATGCCCTGGCCCTTGATGTCGTGCGGGAAGCCGACGACGGCGGCTTCGGCGACTTTGGGATGGGATACCAGCGCGCTTTCGACTTCGGCGGTGCCCATGCGATGGCCGGATACGTTGATCACATCGTCTACTCGGCCGGTGATCCAGTAGTAGCCGTCCTCATCGCGCCGCGCCCCGTCGCCAGTGAAATACAGGCCGGGAAAGGTAGAGAAATACGTCTGCACGAATCGTTCGTGATCGCCATAGACCGACCGCATCATGCCGGGCCAGGAGTCGCCGAGGCACAGATTGCCTTCTGTTGCCCCGTGCAGTTCGTGGCCCTCGCCATCGACGATCAACGGCTTCACACCGGGGATCGGGCGGGTAGCGGATCCGGGTTTTAGCGCGGTCGCGCCGGGCAGCGGGCTGATAAGGATGCCACCGGTTTCCGTCTGCCACCAAGTATCGACGATCGGGCAGCGGTGTTCGCCCACCACCCGTTCGTACCACAGCCATGCCTCGGGATTGATCGGCTCGCCGACGCTGCCCAATAGGCGCAGGGACTTGCGGGACGTCTTCTTAACCGGGGCTTCGCCGTCGCGCATCAACGCGCGAATGGCAGTGGGGGCGGTGTAGAAGATGTTGACTTGGTGCTTGTCGACCACCTGCCAAAAGCGCGAGGAGTCCGGGTAGTTCGGCACCCCCTCGAACATAATGGTCGTCGCGCCGTTGGCCAGTGGGCCATACAGAATGTAGGTGTGGCCGGTCACCCAGCCCACATCGGCGGTGCACCAGTAGATATCGCCCTGGTGGTAATCGAACACAATTTCATGGGTATAGC
>JBAXFK010000374.1:0-3247 GCA_037139955.1 Rhodospirillales bacterium | reverse complement strand
AGCGTGCAAGCGTCGCCACGATACCGTCGACGTAAGCCGTCCAAGCTGCCTCATTCGCCCCGCGACGCACATTGAGGATCCCGCTCGCCACGGCATAATCGCACACCTCGGGCGGTTCCCCGCCCAAATGCCAGATGCGGTCCGAGCCCTCGCCATGCAAGCTGCGAGCAGTATCGATCATCGCTGGCGCGAGATCGCAACCGACATAACGCCCGCGATGTCCATTCGTCCGGAGCGTCGTGAGGAAATCGCCGTATCCACAGCCGAGATCTAAGACAGACGTATCCGGTTCATGCGCCATCAACCGAAGGAATTGTAAATGGCGCAGCCGATGGGACGCCTCGTCTTTCCAATCGACACCGCGCGCAGTGGCGCCGTGCCGTGTCACGGTGTCGTTGTAATACGCCGCGACCGCCGCATGAATCGTTTCGCGATCCGAATCGGTCATGCTTTCGCCTCCCGCAACCGGCGTCTTCGCGTCTCTCGCCACGCATCGGCGCTCGGCGCCGGTCGGTAATCCAGACCCAGGCGCAGCCGCATTTTGGCATCCATGCCCGGCTTCGGCGTAAACGCGACCTGTTGCGCCAGCAAGGGAATGCCGAACAGGGTATTCACGGCGCGACGGGGACCGGTGCCACGGTTTATCCCTCCAGCATGGAATACCATCGCATCGAACACGACGATGCTGCCAGCAGGCACGTTGGGTTGGAACGCCCACCGCTCGACGTAGCCGGCGCTGGGGAATCGATCGTGACGGTGCGAACCCGGTAGAAAGCGGGTCCCGCCGCTGATCGGCGAAAAATCGTCGAGCACGGCTAGCGAGCCCAAGGCGATCGGTTTCGTCGCGGTCCATTCCTGGTATGGAAGGTCGCGATGCCAGGCCTGTTGCCGGTGTTCGGCGGCCGATGGCGGCATGACGATCCCATTCTGCTGCATGACCAGTGCTGCGGGTCCCAACACCGCCTCGACCACAGCATCCAAAGCCGGAATCCGTAACAGTTCGAGGAAGATCGGTTCCTCTTCCAGCAAGGCCCGAGCCTGGCCGGCGTCACCGATTTCGACCAGACCGGGCTCCCCGCCACTTCGGGCTGTTTGGGCTTCCAATAGCCGATCCAAAGCCCGGATCATCGCTTGGACGGTATCGGGGGCGACCGCATTGTGCAGCACCGAAAAGCCGTTGCGGGCCAATTCCTCGAGCGTTGCGCTGCCCTCGGCCGGTTCGGTGGCACTGACGCCGTAGCTTTTGAGTATCATCGCGCGATCGTCCCATCCCAACGAAGCACTTGCCCGCCGGCCTGCATGAATCGAGTGGCCAGGTTCTCTTGCGCGCCCGGACGCACGGCCAGTAAGAGCCGATCCGCCGCGAAATCGACCTGTTCGAGAGGCAAGACCGGCTTGCCCAGATCGGCGGCGCCGGCCAAATCGTCGGCGGTCACCGCCGCGACCGCGTGCCAAATCGACGGTGCGTACGCGCGCAGTAACCGCGCGGCTTCGCCGCCCCCAAAACATATCAGACGCCGTCCGGGATCGTGCTGGGTCAACAATGCGCTATCCAAACGACGCCAATCCGCAAGATAGCGCCGTCGCCGGTCCGCCAGCCCCTCGGCCGAGCCCGCTACGGTACGCGGCCGGACCGGACGTGCCGGTCGCAACAATACCGCTTGAAAACCGCTGTCCCCCTTCGGATCACGTGCGACGACCGCAAGCCCGGCACGCGCGGCCAAAATATCGAATGCGCGTGGCGTCAAAGAATGGCGATGATCGGCCATCATCAGCTCGAGCCATGGCACGGATCCATCGGGACAGATCGCGATAACCCGACCGCCCGGCAGACAGGCGCGCCGCAACTGCCGCAGAAACGCCAGCGGGTCCGGCGTATGTTCGATCACATTGACCGAAACGACGAGTCTGGCGCGGGACGATGCGTTCGGCGTGAGGTCGATGCGGAGACCGGCCCGCCGGCCCGATGCCGCAGCGGCGGGTGCTGGCTCCACCCCGGCGGGCCGAACGGACGGCCACAGCCGTCGCAACGCGAGCAGCAAGGCCCCGTTGCCGCACCCGACATCCAGCACCGATTCGGGCACAAAACCCGCCAACGCGGCCACCCGCGCTGCGTAGCCCGCCTGACGTTCGATATCCATAGGGTTCGGCAGGCCGGCATTAAGGCTGTATGACGCCCCGAACAGGCGACGCGGTAATCGTCGAACGCTCCGCGCCGGGAGGGTCGCGAAACCGCAGCGACCGCAGTGAATGCGCGCCACCGGGATATCGATCCGAGCGCCGTCGCTGAGCATGGAGCGCCCTCCGGGTGCCGAGATCGCCACGAGGCCGTTGGCCCCGCACACTTGGCAGCGACGCTCAGTCACCCAAGACCGCCCTGGTTCCGACCGGTCCAAGGTTCAGCAGCGCATCGACAATGGACAGCGCCGGATCGAATTCGCCCCAGAGTTGTCGGTATGGCAGCAAACCGCTGTAATCCATCCAGCCGACGGACATGTTGCGGGCCGCAAATGCGGATTCATCGAGATAGCTGCGCGCGGACGGGCCGGAAAGATATTCGGTCGCCCCGGATGCCGCCGCCAATTCGACTAACCGCTCGGTCGGATCGAGAGCATCCAGTCGCGCGCGGTCGATCAGATCGGTATCGCAGGACAGCGGTGTTCGAATGCCCAATAGCCCGCACAACGAGGCGGTGAGCGAACGGTTGACTGCGGATAGAAAGGGCTGTTCGGCAGCCTTGCCAAATGCGGCCTCCAGCAGCGGGAAAACCGCTGTAAAAAACGGCGCGCGCCGGTAATTCGTCGCGATCCCGCGCAGATGTTTGTCGGCCCAGCCCGGTTCGGCGATTTCGATCGCGTCGATGGCTGCATGGTACTGGCCTTTTTGTCTGACCGGGATCGACAGCCAAAGCGGTCCGGCAGGCGTCTTGATCCGATTGCGCGTGCGCCAGTCGCGCCGGGTAAACTGCACGCTGTCCAGAAACACGAAAGCATCGCATCGCGCGACAATCGAAAAATACCCCCGCCAAGGGATATAGCTGGACTGAATTATGGCGATCCGGCGCGGTTCCATCGATCAGAGCGTCCGACCGAAGAAGGTCCCTACAGCCGCGATAACCCGATCCGCATCCGCGTCGGTCAATTCCAAATAAAGCGGCAGCCGCAACAATCGCTGGCTGACAGAATCTGTAGCCGGCAATCCATTTCCCGCAACCCTGCCAAATCGCTGACCCGCCGGTGCCGAATGC
>JBAXFK010000373.1:0-3249 GCA_037139955.1 Rhodospirillales bacterium | reverse complement strand
CGCGACGGTGGGTTCCGTTCGGTCCATGGAGGGCGTCACTAACGAATTTGTTAGTAAATGTCAAGGAGAATATGGAGGCAAGCCAAGCCATTCCGAGGCAATGGCCCCGCCGTCGCGTCGGATGGGGGCTCTCTCGATAATGTGCGGTGCGTCGGAGTTTCCCCCCATGTCGCCTATTTCGGCGTCGCAGTAGACTTTCCGGACAGACACTTAGACGATAGGCGTACCCGGTGCGGGCCGCCCGCAAAGTCAGTTACAATCCATGAGCGTCATGTGACCCACGAATCCCCCCCGACCGAAATTCTGGACGCGCTCTGTCGCATGGGGCTTTTGGAGGCGCCGTACGGCACCGATCCGGCGGGTGTTCGGCTTACGGGCGGTGTATCGTCCGACATCTGGCGTATCGACCTGTCCACCGGCCCAATCTGTGTCAAACGTGCGCTGGCCAAGCTTCGTGTCGTGGCCGACTGGCAAGCCCCGGTCGAACGCAATATTTACGAAGCCCGGTGGATGCGCTGCGCTAACGCCGCCGTGCCCGGTGCGGCGCCCGCGTTGCTAGGGCAGGACGAGCAGGGCGGCGCGCTGGCGATGGCGTTCCTGCCGCCGAACCGGTACCCGCTGTGGAAAGCGCAACTCCGCGACGGCCACGCCGATCCCGTGTTTGCCGCTCAGGTAGCCACGGGCTTGGCCCGTATCCATGCCGCCACGGCGTCCGATCCGTCGGTCGCCGGTGAATTTCCTACCGATGGCATTTTCTACGACATCCGGTTGGAGCCGTACTTGGTCGCCACGGCCCGTGCCCATCCCGACTTGGCCCCCCAGCTCCATGCGTCGGTCGCAACGATCCAGGCCAACAAGCGCGCCTTGGTGCATGGCGATGTCAGTCCGAAGAATATCCTAGTCGGTCCGAATGGCCCGGTTTTCCTCGATGCCGAATGCGCTTGGTGGGGCGACCCTGCCTTCGATATCGCTTTCTGCCTCAATCATTTGTTGCTGAAATGCCTGTGGACCCCCGCCGCCCGCGACGGGTTCCTAGCCAGCTTCGATGCGATGGTCGCCGCTTACTGCGCCGGTATCGCATGGGAGGCTCCGGCCGATACCGAACGCCGAGCGGCGCGGTTGTTGCCCGGCCTGTTCCTGGCCAGGGTGGATGGAAAATCGCCGGTCGAATACATAACAGCCGAAGCGGATAAAGATCGCGTGCGCCGGGTGGCGCGCGTTTTGCTAACCGAATTGCCCGACACGCTCGACGCGATCCGCCGAGCGTGGACTCAGGAGTTGTGTGCATGACCGACGCTAGAATCGCATTCGTGCAGGGACGCCGGGTATGGGACAGCCGCGGCCGTCCCACGGTCGAGGCCGATGTTATGCTGGAATGCGGCGCTGTCGGCCGCGCCATCGCGCCGGCCGGCGCATCCACCGGATCGGGGGAGGCGGTGGATCTGCGCGATGGCGGTCCCGCGTTCGGCGGCTACGACGTGCGCCGTGCCGTTGCCAATGTGAATGGAGAAATCGCACGCGCAGCCACCGGAATGGATGCCAGGGATCAGGCGGCGTTGGACAGGGTGCTGATCGATCTCGACGGCACCCCGAACAAATCCCGCCTGGGCGCCAATGCGGTGTTGGCGGTGTCGATGGCCGCGCTGCATGCTGCCGCGCATGAGGCTGGGCAGCCGCTCTATCGCTATATCGGCGGTCACGACGCGAATGTGATTCCGCTGCCGCAAATCCAAATTTTCGGCGGCGGCGCGCATGCGGGGCGGCGTGTCGATATCCAGGACTTTATGATCATGTGTCCCGCTGCTGCGAATTTCGCCGAAGCGCTGGATTGGACTGCCGAGGTTTATTGCCATGCCGGTTTGCTGATGAAAGAGGCCGGAACGTTGCAGGGTGTCGCCGACGAGGGCGGCTGGTGGCCTGCCTTCTCCACCAACGAACAAGCGTTGGACACCCTGGTGCGCGCCATCGAACGCGCGGGATTCCGGCCGGGGGAGCAAGTGGGGATCGCGCTGGATATCGCGGCATCGGAATTCGGGAGCGGCGGTCGCTATAAATTGGCGTTGGAGGACCGCGAACTCGACACCGAAGCCATGGTTAAAATGCTGACCGGCTGGATCGCCCGCTACCCCGTGCTGTCGATCGAGGACCCGTTGGCGGAAGACGACACCGAAGGATTTCGCGCATTCACTGCCGCCGTGGGCAAAAAAGTACAAATCGTCGGGGACGATTTCCTGGTCAGCGATGCGTCGCGGGTGCGGGAGGCCGCTCGGGTCGGGGCCGCTAACACCGTGTTGCTGAAACCCAATCAGCGCGGCACCATTACCGAAACATTAGACGCCTGGAATGCCGCCAAGGAATGCGGTTATTCCGCCATTGTCTCGGCCCGTTCCGGTGAGACCGAGGACACCACCATCGTCCACCTCGCCGTCGGCTGGGGCGCCGGGCAATTGAAAGTCGGCAGCTTCACCCGCAGCGAACGTATGGCGAAGTGGAACGAAACACTGCGCGTGGAAGAATCCATCGGTAGCAAGGCCCGTTATGCCGGAGGGTCCATGCTGGGCCGTTCCAAGTGACCCAAATCGTCTTCCACAACAACGCCGGACCCGATCTTCGTGCTCGGCTTGCCGCCATTCCGGGGTTGAACATTACGGTTTGCCCCGAGGACGACGACCCACTGCTGGCGCTGCTGCTGCCGGACTGCGAGGTGTTGTGGCACGTGCTGAAACCCTGCACCGCCGCGATAATCGCCGCCGCACCGCGCCTGCGGCTCATCCAAAAAATCGGTGTCGGCACGAACACCATCGATCTCGACGCCGCGAAAGCGCGCGGCATTCCCGTCTGCAACCTGCCCGGCACCAATTCCCGCGCTGTCGCCGAACTGGCTTTGACGCTGATGCTGGCGACGATCCGTCGCGTTCCCCGCTTCGATGCGGGCCTGCGCCACGGCGTCTGGAGCGATCCGTCGTTGCAAGACGGAATCGGCGAACTCGGCGGTCGCACCGTGGGTCTGATCGGCTACGGATCGATCCCCCGGCTATTGGCGCCGGTCCTCCAAGCGCTCGGGTGCCGCATCGTCTACACCGCCCGCAACCCGGTTCCCGACGCGCTTGGGGACTATCGGACACGCGATGCATTGCTAGCGGAATCCGATATTATCAGCCTGCATATACCGCTGACCGAAGCGACCGAACGAACGATCGATGCGCGGGCGCTGGATCGAATGAAACCGGGGGCGATCTTGATCAACAC
>JBAXFK010000372.1:0-3259 GCA_037139955.1 Rhodospirillales bacterium | reverse complement strand
GTACGGTGATTGGCAGGGGGGTGCGGACGCCGGCGCGAGCAAGTTGGCGGATCGCTTCCAGCGTGAGGTAGTTGCCGCCCTTCATGTCCAGGATGCCGGGGCCCCAGGCGCGGTTGCCTTCTCGCCGAAACGGGAGCTTTGCAAGTGTCCCGATCGGGTGAACGGTGTCCAGATGGCCCATCGCCAAGATGCTGTGCTCGCCCCCGCGCGTATGCGGGAAGGTGGCGCGGACGCAATCGCCGAAACCCATGCGGCCCGCCACCCGTTCGGTGCGGGCGCCGGCGACGATCAGGTCCCGCGTTGCCAAGTCCATCATCCGGTTCACCGCAGCGGGGTCGAAGGTCGGGCTTTCGCATTCGACCCAGGGGCGCAAACCGTCGAGCATGGCATTCGAGTCGAAGGGCAGATCGGCGGGGTTCATGGCGTTCTCCGGTTTCGGTCGCACGAAGTGTGGGTGTCTGGCATCGCACGACGTGTGCGTGTCTGGCGTCGCACGAAGTGTGCGTGTCTGGCATAGTATGCTCAAGGGGCATGTGGCAGACTGCATGCCTTTGGAATGGAAAGGCCCCACCGGATGTCGGGTTCGAATTTCCCCGCTGTAACCGCCGCGACTGCGGGTGCGCTGGGTATTTTGCACGTGTTGCTGATGATTCACGTCGGCATGGGGCGGGTTAAGTACAAGACCGGCGTGGGCGACGGCGACAACCCGGTTTTGCGTCGGCGGCTGCGCATGCAAGGCACCCTGACCGAAACGGTGGCACTCTTCCTCGTGATGCTCGGATTGCTCGAACTGAGCGGCGCTTGGCCGCGACTCGTGATGCTCCTGGGGCCGGCGATGCTGGTCCTGAGTATGTGCCATACGTTCGGTTTGAGCATGCGATTCGGCTCGACGGCCAACGCTTTTCGGGCGTTTGGGGCGGCGGGAACGGCTTTGGCGATGGTTATTTTGTCCGCTGCGTGCCTGATCGTGGCGTTGCCGCATTTACGGTAAGGCAGGCGGCATAATACCCCTAGACAGTCCGGACCGTGGCGTATAAACGCCACGCCTCACTCGGAACGCGGGAGAACACCCGCCGCCAGCTGTTTGGCGGCCGGAGGTTCGTCGGTACCGCGGTCCCATGGCAAAGGACCAGGGATTCTCATGGCGAAGAAGATCGTCGGCTATATCAAGCTGCAAATTCCCGCAGGTAAAGCAAACCCGTCCCCGCCGGTCGGTCCGGCGCTGGGTCAACGCGGTCTGAACATCATGCAATTCGTGAAGGAATTCAACGCGGCGACGCAGCAGATGGAACCCGGGATGCCCATCCCCGTGGTTATCACCGCGTTCGGCGACCGTTCCTTCAATTTCGTGATGAAGACCCCGCCGAACACCTATTTCTTGAAGAAGGCGGCGAAGATCGACAAGGGCAGCCCCACTGTGGGCAAAGGCGCACCGATCGGGCGAGTTACCATGACCCAGTTGCGCGAGATCGCCGAGACCAAGATGAAAGACATGAACGCCAACGATCTCGATGGCGCCGTGCGCATGTTGACGGGTTCCGCCCGCTCCATGGGTCTGACAGTGGTGGAGGGCTAAGATCGTGGCAAAGAACAAGCGTTTGACCGCCGCCCGCGCAGCGGTCGAGAAGAACAAATCCTACTCGCTGGATGAAGCGCTGATGCTGATCAAGTCGACCGCCAAGGCGAAGTTCGATGAGACGGTCGAGATGTCGTTGAACCTCGGCATCGATCCGCGTCACGCCGACCAAATGGTACGTGGGTTGACCAGCCTGCCGAACGGCACTGGCAAGACGGTGCGCGTGGGCGTGTTCGCTCGTGGCCCGAAGGCCGACGAAGCGCGTGCGGCCGGCGCCGACGTCGTGGGTGCAGACGACCTGATGGAGAAAATTCAGGCGGGCGAGATCGAGTTCGATCGCTGCATCGCGACGCCCGACATGATGGGCATCGTCGGTCGTCTGGGTAAGATCCTCGGGCCGCGCGGCTTGATGCCGAACCCCCGTTTGGGCACCGTCACCATGGACGTCAAGGGTGCGATCACCGCCGCGAAGGCCGGGCAGGTCGAATTCCGCGCTGAAAAGGCCGGCATCATCCACGCCGGGATCGGCAAAGTCAGCTTCGAGACCGGCGCGCTGTTGGAAAACGCCCGTGCTCTGGCCGATGCGATCCAGAAGGCGAAGCCGACTGGCGCCAAGGGCACCTATTTGCAGAAAGTATCGATCAGCTCGTCGATGGGCCCAGGTATCCGGGTCGACATCTCCAGCATCGGCGTCTGATACAGAATTCGCCGAGCCGCAGGGCTCGGCGGGCAGGGGCGGCCTCGGTCGCCTCGAACCTGTCCGAGACCGTTCGTACCTCGCCTAAAACGGGGATTAAGGAACCTTAGTGTTCGCGCACGGGAGACGGGGAAGCCAAGATTGGCCCTTCACAGGGCATGTCGTGGTGGTTCCGGCTTGCAGGGGGGTGTCGAACCACCCTTAGGACAGGCGAACCGGGCCTTAACAGGCCCTTGGGAAACCCCGCCTGGGACATTTCGGTGTCTTAGGCAAACACGGAGACGAAACGTGGACCGTACGGAGAAGCGGGAGTTCGTCGAGGGGCTCAACGCGGCACTGGTCGACACTTCGATGATCGTTGTTACTCGCAATGCGGGTCTCACGGTTGCCGAAGCGACGGACCTTCGCCGCAAAATGAGGGCGTCTGGATCGAACTACAAAGTCGCGAAGAACCGGCTGGCCATCCTCGCTCTGGCAGGGACCCGATTCGAAGGCATCGGACCCATGCTCACCGGCCCGACCGCGCTTGCGTGGTCGGTCGATCCGGTGGCTGTGGCGAAGACGGCCGTCGAGTTCGCCAAGACCAACGAGAAGCTCGTCTTAATCGGCGGCTCCTTGGGCTCCCAGACACTCGATGTCGACGGGCTTAAGGCGCTGGCCGAATTGCCGAGCCTGGATGTGCTGCGCGCAAGGCTGGTGGGGATGATTTCGACCCCTGCCACGCGGATCGCCGGTATTCTTCAGGCTCCGGCCGGACAGCTCGCTCGCGTCTTTGGCGCCTACGCCAACAAGGACGAGGCAACAGCCGAAGTCGAAGCAGCCTGACCTGATAGGGTGGCCCAATCGCTGGGCTTGACCTGCAACACACCACACACCGATATAAGGTAGATGAACATGGCCGATCTCGCAAAGCTCGTCGACGAGCTGTCCGCCCTCACGGTTCTCGAAGCCGCTGAGCTGTCCAAGATGCTCGAAGAGAAGTGGGG
>JBAXFK010000371.1:0-3265 GCA_037139955.1 Rhodospirillales bacterium | reverse complement strand
CACCAATATCGTCAGATCGCCTGCCCGCCACCTATGACGATATTGGTGCTCCGGTCGAATGGCATGTTCCAGCAATTCGTCCAGCAACGGCAGCGCTTCGGCGTGGGACAGGCCGACAATGCCTTCGATCCGGATGGGATTGATAAAAATCGCCTTGCGGCCGGTTTCTGGGTGTGTGCGCACGATCGGATGCAGCACGGCGTTGGGCACACGTTCCTTCGCGGCGTCGGTCAGGCCCATCAGCTTCCGGGTGCTGTGGCTGTTTTGGTAGACATGGATGGCTTTCAGATCGGCAATGCGTCGCTTTGTCGCATCGGGCAATGTTTCGTAGGCGCGGTGCATGTTCGCATACTGCGTGTCGCCGCCACGATCCGGCAGCGTCACCGCATATAGCACCGTCGCTTTGGGCGGGCGGGCATCGTTCGAATGGTCGGTGTGGTAGCCTTCGCCCGGAATATACCGTGTCCCGTCGGGGAATGTGTCCCGGTTGGAGATGTAATGGATTTGCGGGCATTCCGGCAGCGCGAAGCGGGTGTTGTGCTGGATGAATACTTCGCCGAACAATTGTACCGCCGCCAGGACTTTATGCGGATCTTCCATGTGTTGATCGCGCACGACCAGCACGCTGTGTTCCACGAAGGCTCGGTTCAGCCGCGCTTGGGTGTCTGCGTCGATCGGTTGGGTCAGATCGATGCCGGTTACTTCGGCGCCGGTATGGTCCGACAATTTTGTTATTGTTATGCTCATGGTCGTTTCTCCCATCGTTCCGCCGCCGCGTTGTCGATCTCGCGCGCTTCGACCCAGACCGACGTCCCATCGGCCAGATCTTCTCGCTTCCAGAACGGGGCTTTGGTTTTCAGCCAGTCGATTAGGAACGCGGTAGCGTCTAAGGCGGCCTGGCGGTGGGCGGACGCGGCGACGACCAGCACGATATTTTCGCCCGGCAGCATGCGGCCGACACGGTGGATGACCGTGCAACCCAGCAGCGGCCAGCGGCGTTCGGCCTCCGCCACGATGCCTGCCAGCGCTTTCTGAGTCATCGCCGGATAATGTTCCAGCGTGAGCGCGGATACCTCGGGCGCACCGGGGGCGGTTTCGCGCACGGTGCCGATAAAGCAGCCGATGCCGCCGATATCGGTGCACCCGGCGGTCAGCGCGGCGATTTCCGCGCCCGTGTCGAAATCGGCCTCTCCGACGACGATGCGCGCCATAGCGTTAGCCTCCGGTCACCGGGGGGAAGAACGCGACCTCGTCGCCCGGATGCAGGACGACCGAGGGATCGGCGAATTCTTGGTTCACGGCACACCGGATCGTCCGCCGGTTTTGAAACGCCGTCGGGTGGCGTTCGGCCAGCAAATCGGTCAGTGCGGCCACCGTGGTTTCCCCCGGCGGCAGGGCGATTTTTTCCTCGGTCAGCCCGGTGCGCTCGCGCAGCCAGGCGAAATACAGGACGGCGATCACTTCGGGGTCGGGATCGTCTCGATCCGCCCATCGGGGTGGATCACGGTGCTAGTACCATTGCCGTTCGGCACCACGACCGGGGTTGTTCTAGCGGGGCGGGGAACCGGGGCCGCTGGCACAGCGGCGGCGCGTGCCGGATTGGGCGCGGGCGTCGCGATCGTGCCGAAATTGGGCTGCTGGGCGGCGGTGCCGATGCCGAACTGCCCCTCCATATCGCTGAGCGTCGGGGTAGGCGGCAGTGGGCCCGGCCAGACATCGCCCGGTTCGGCTTCCAGGGCGGCCGTGGGGGCGTCCTGCCCGGTAACGCGCCGCAAATTGTCGCTGTCCACCACGGGGCGGTGCGGGTTGTAGCCCCCGGTGAGGGGCGGATTCCACCAGGTATCGCCGCACCCCGCCAAGGGCAACATCAGCGTCGAGGCGAGGCCGAACAGAACGATAGGCCGCATGAAATTAGGCTCCGATAGGCGGACGGGATTGGGTGGCGTCATCCGGTACAGTGTGCCCGCGGAACGCCATAGGCTCAAGCCGTGGCGTCGCCATAGCATAAAACCCAGCGCAACACCGCCTCGGGGTCGTTCAGCGGAAGCAGGGGGCGCCCGCCGGTATCCAGCGGCGAGTCGCTTGCGACCGCTGCGACATCCGGCGCATCCGGCCAGATGGGCGGCTTGCCGAGGGACGGGCGATGCACCTCCAGCTTCGGGAAGGGGTGGGCCTTGAAACCCTCTACCAGCACGAGGTCGACGGGTTCCAGCTTGGTCAGCAAATGCGGGAGGCCGGGTTCGTCCCCCTGGAGTTCGTGCAGCAGCGCCCATCGCGTGCCGCTGGCGACCAGCACTTCTTGGGCGCCGGCCTCGCGGTGGCGATAGGTGTCCTTGCCTGGGCGGTCCATGTCGAAGCCGTGATGCGTGTGCTTGATCGTGGACACGCGCAGCCCCTGCGCGCGCAACAAAGGCAGCAGCGCCACCAGCAGCGTGGTCTTGCCGCTGCCGGACCAGCCGACGATGCCCAGGATTTTCATTCGGCAGATGGGCCTTTCGCGTGGTGCAAGCCGGTGGTCAGGTAGTCCCACCCGGTAATCAGCGTTAGTGCTGCGGCAATCCAGAGCATCGTCTCCCCGATCGCGGAAACAGGCAGCCAGCCGAGATGCACCACGGGGGAGCCGGTATCGCCCGCCAACAGCGACCCCAGCGCCCCCATCTGGAAGCCGGTTTTCCACTTCGCGAGGTTGGTGACGGGCAGCCGCACGCGCACGCCGGCCAGATACTCGCGCAGGCCGCTGACTAAAATCTCCCGCAGGACAATCACGATCGCGGGGTACAGGCCGAGCGAGGACAAGCGGCCTAGGCCGACGAGCATCATGAGCGCGGCGGCGACCAGCAGCTTGTCGGCAATGGGGTCGAGCATGCGGCCGAGGTCGGATTGCTGCTTGCGGCTGCGCGCCAGCTTGCCGTCGAAATAATCGGTGATCCCCGCGAGGCCGAAGACCACGCAAGCCGCCATATCGCCCCCCGGCGTACGCAGGGCGACAAGCACCACCATCACCGGAATCGCGGCGATTCTGGATAGCGTGAGAACGTTGGGGAGGTCGGTCAGCATGGCGGGACCCTTCGGCTCGGGACGGATAGCCCGGGGGAGGGGACGGTTCAAGCCGTGGGGTGAGGTTGGGTTCGCATAGCGAACTGGCTTGGTGACGCCGTATGGAAAGTGTGTCGGCGTCCTTCGGGTTCGAACTCCGGCAGCCCGCCGTCCATGTCAACGCCCAATAGAAATGTCCCCTTGTTCTGCCAGATAGGAATGTCCCCTT
>JBAXFK010000370.1:0-3267 GCA_037139955.1 Rhodospirillales bacterium | reverse complement strand
ACGTCGAGCAGCGCGCCCGCGATCTTCTTGTCCTTCGTCGCCGCCATCAGATCGGCGTCATTGATGATCTGGCCACGGCCAAAGTTCAGCAGCCACGCCGACGGCTTCATTTTTGCCAGCCGCTTCGCATCGATGAAGTTCTCGGTCTCCGGCGTCGCCGGCAGGAGCAGAAGGACAAAGTCGGACTGCGACAGCACCTCGTCGGTCTGCTCCGGCGCCAGCACCTCGGCCCCGTTGCGGATGCGCGTCGGCCGCCGCTTGGTGCCGATCACATGCATGCCAAGTGCCGCGGCGATGCGCGCCACTTCCTGGCCGATCGCGCCCAGGCCCAGGATGCCCAGCGTCTTGCCGGTCAGCGGCTGCGCTACGGTATGGACCCACTTGCTCTGCTTCTGGTGCTCGGCGACCTGAGCGTAGGGCTTCGCGACATGAAACAGCGCGCCGATGATGTTCTCCGGCATCGACTCGGTATGCGTGCCGCGCGCGCAGGTTACGGTCAGGCCCGGCGGCAGATCGGGCAGCGCGAGCCACCCTTCGACGCCCGCCGTGACGGCCTGTGCCCAGCGCAGTTTCGGCATGTCCGGCAGCAGCCCGGCGGGCACGCCCCAGGCGAGCAATGCCTCGGAATCCGCCCGCTGCGCTTGGTTCGGGGTTTGCGATCGCGGGATTGCCTCGACTTTTACCCGGTCGGACAGGCCGGCGGCGGCTATGGCATCGATATAGGGCGAGGGGCCGTCGGTCCAGAGCAGAACATTGGTCGGGGGCATGGGGGGACTCCTTTTAACCGAAGCGTAGCGGTTCCACATACGATAGGCTATCGCATCCAGGTGAGCACGATTGCCAAGCGCGCCATCGCCGCACACCCGGAACGCAATCGAGCGGTTACCGCGTCTTCGGAATCTCGAACCCGGCGTCGCGCTCGATGTATTTCACGATTGCGGTCAGATCTTCCTTTGCGGCGCCCTGGAACATTGCGTGTTTGAAGACCAAGCGCGCCGCTTGGCAGACCCACATGGGGATGCCCAGTTCTTCGCCTTGGGCGATCGCGAGGTCGATGTCCTTCATCAGAATGTGCATCTCGGCCCCATAGGCGAAGCTGCGATCCAGGACCGAAATCGGGAATTTGCTTTCCACCGCGCTGTTGCGTCCGCTGCCAGAGCTTATGGCGGCCACCATGACTTCCGGGTCGAGCCCGCCTTTGGCCCCCATGACGAAGGCCTCGGCCGTGGCGGCGAGGGCGACCGCCGACAAAATATTATTGGTTAGTTTCAGCACTTGCGCCGCACCCGGTCGATCTCCGGCCACGGTCAGCGTTCGACCCCAGAGGGAAATCATCGGCCGGATTTTCTCTACCGATGCCGGATCGCCCGACACCATCACCGATAGCGTGCCGGCCCGCGCGCCCGGCGGGCCGCCGGAGATGGGGCAATCCACGACGGTGACGCCCTGGGCGGTCATCGCGTCCTCGATCTTGCGCACGAAGGGAACGCCGATGGTGCAAGTGTTCACCAGCAGTTTCATCTTTTTGCCCGCCGTCAGCCCGTTCGGCCCGAAGGCCACGGCCTCGAACGCAGCGAGCGTGGGGAGGGATACGAACACCGTCTCGCAGCGATCCGCTAGGTCTTTCGGCGACTCCGCCCGCGCGGCCTGGCGTTCCAATAAGGTCTCCATGGCGGCTTCGCGGATGTCGTAGACGGTCAATGTGTGGCCCCCGTCCAGCAGCCGGTGTGCCATCGGTAGGCCCATGTTGCCGACCCCGAGATATCCCGCTTCCATCGTCCGTATTCCTCGTTTTGCGATAATCCCTATAACCTGCATTCGGCCGAGGGAGAAAACACCATGACGCAGACCGTCCAGAAACCGATACCCGTGCCCGACGAGCTGACCGCTCCATTTTTCGATGGTGCTCGCGATGGGAAATTGATGCTGCAACACTGCACTGCATGCGACGGCTGGAGCTTTCCGGTGCGCGAGCGCTGCCCGCATTGCTTTGCCCCGAAACTCGAATGGCGCGCCGCCAGTGGCAAGGGCACGCTGTATACGTTTGCCATCATGCACCAAGTCATGAATCCCGGTTTTGCCGGGCAGACGCCATACAACGTATCGCAAGTCGATTTGGCCGAGGGCGTGCGGATGGTGTCCAACGTGATTGGCATCGCCAGCGACGCTTTGAAAATCGGCATGACGCTCGAAGTTGTGTTCGACAACGTGGGGGACGGCGTCCACGTACCGAAATTCCGCCCCGTTACGGGAGAATGCGCATGATCCGGGGATCGATCGTTGGCCTAGGCGTCACGCAAATGGGCAAAGTCTACGGCCGCCGTTCGGTGGATTTCGCCGCCGAGGCGATTGCGCTGGCGCTGGAAGACGCGGGCTTGCAGAAGTCCGATGTCGACGGGCTGCTGATCAACGCCAACATCCCGCAGGATATGGACCCGCGCACCCAGATGACGCTGGGGCTCGAAAATCTTACGCTAATCAACGTGATGAACGGCTACGGCTCCACCGCCGGGGCGATGATGCAATACGCTTGCATGGCCATCCGCGAGGGCCTCGCGAACACCGTTGTGTTGGTCTATGCCGATGCGCCCCTGACCGCCACACGCGGCGCCGGTGCGTCCTACTCCGGCCCGCATCGCTTCCCGCTCGGCGGCATGGCCGGGCTGAAAGCGCATTACGGCGATTTCGGCGCTAATCTCGGCTACGCAATGGCGGCACAGCGCCACATGCATCTGTATGGTACGACCGAAGACCATCTCGGCGCCATCGCCGTCGGACAGCGCCAATGGGCCGGCATGAATCCATGGGCGCAGATGCGCGCGCCGATCACGATGGAGGACCACCACGCGTCCCGCTGGATCGCCGAACCGCTGCGGCTGCTCGATTGCTGCTTGGTGTCGAACGGGGCGGTCGCGGTCGTGGTGACCTCGGCCGAGCGGGCGAAGGATTTGAAACAGGTTCCGGTCAATGTGCTGGGGTACGGCACTTGCTCGCCCGGCGATCATTTGCGCACCGACCGCCATCCAGCCGTCGAAACCGGCGCCAAGCGCTCGGGCGAGATCGCGTTCGCCATGGCCGGCATTACCCGTGAGGACATCGGCACCTGCCAGTTGTACGACTGCTACACCTATACCGTCCTTGTCACGCTGGAAGACTACGGTTTTTGCAAAAAGGGCGAGGGCGGACCCTTCGTTGCCGACGGCAAGCTCGGCCCCGGCGGATCGCTGCCCACCAATACCGGCGGCGGGCAGTTGTCAGGGTATTACA
>JBAXFK010000369.1:0-3283 GCA_037139955.1 Rhodospirillales bacterium | reverse complement strand
GCGAGCTTAAATTGCCGAACCCGGTGTATCAAAGTCGTTGACACGTTCCGCGCCGCCTGCTGGCGGCCGAGGGCTTCGAGGCTTTTGCCGAATGGGAAACTAAACCGGACAGGATCGAATATTGAACGACGGGGATTTCCTCCGGCGCACGTTTGCCATCGCGCGGCGATCCCGGGCGGCCGGGAACCATCCATTCGGGGCAATTTTGGTCGGGCCGGAGGGCGTTGAATTGATGTCGGCCGGGAACGAGCACGGCGATGGTAACGACCGGACAGCACATGCCGAGCGCGTGCTGGCAACGCGGGCTGGTCGGGAATACGGGGCGGATTTTCTCGCTGGCTGCACGCTATATTCGAACGCCGAACCCTGCGCGATGTGCGCGGGGGCCACCTATTGGGCCGGAATCGGCCGGGTGGTTTACGGTCTGTCGGAGGCCGATTTGAAAGCGCTGATCGGGCCGCATCCGGAAAACCTGACAATGGACCTGCCTTGCCGTGTTGTATTCGCCGCCGGACAACGACCGATCGAGGTTGTCGGCCCCCTTCTCGAAGACGAAGCCCGTCTGGTTCATGCGGGTTTTTGGCGCGAGGATTGCATCGAAACACGTGGCGGTAATACTGCTCAAACCCAGGGGACAACAGAATGACGGATCTTATTGTGAACAGACGTAACTTCGGCCGCCTCGCCGCGAGTGCCCTGGCGGTTACCGCCATCGGCCGTTCGGCACTCGCCGCCGATCCTCTAAAGGTCGGGTTTATTTACCTCGGTCCCGTTGGGGATTTCGGCTGGACCTACGAGCACGACGTCGCACGTCAGGCAGCCGTCGCTAAATTCGGCGACAAAATTAAAACGACTTTTGTCGAGAACGTTCCGGAAGGTCCGGATTCCGAAAAAGTGATGAACGATTTGGCGAATCAAGGCCACAAGCTGATTTTCGCGACATCGTTCGGTTACATGAACTACGTGCTTGCATCGGCCAAGAAGCATCCCGACGTGTTCTACGAGCACGCAACCGGTTACAAGCGTGCAGCCAATATATCCAGTTATAATATCCGCTTTTACGAAGGCCGTTTCGTCCAAGGCGTCATCGCCGGCAAGCTCAGCAAGGCCGGTCTAGTCGGCTATGTCGGGTCGATTCCGGTTCCCGAGGTCGTGCAAGGCATGAATGCCTTTATGCTGGGCATGCAGTCTGTCAATCCAAAGGCACGGATGAAATTCGTTATGATCAATTCCTGGTACGATCCGCCGAAAGAAGGCGACGCGGCCAAGGCATTGATCGATCAAGGCTGCGATATTATCGCGCAGCACACCGACTCCCCTGCCCCGCTGCAGGCCGCCGCGAGCCGGGGAATCAAGGCGTTCGGCCAATCCACCGATATGACGAAATTCGCGCCGACAACGCAACTGACGGCGAGCATCGACATCTGGGCACCGTACTACATCGACCGCATCCAAGCGGTGCTGAACAAGAGCTGGAAGAGCATCGATGTCTGGGGCGGTTACGCGGCCGGCATGCTGGAGATGGCGCCGTTCGCCAACATGGACGATGAAACCAAAGCCTTGGCAATCAAAACGATGGCCGACATCAAGGCAGGCAAGAACAAAGTTTTTGTCGGCCCGCTGGCCGACCAAGCCGGTGCGATCAAGGTACCCGCTGGCACGACGATGGACGATGGTGCAATGAATTCGATGCAGTGGCTCGTCAAAGGCATCGAAGGCAAGCTGAGCTGATCCACGCCTAGCCTGGGGAATGCCGCTATGACCGATTCCGGTCCGCTGTTGCGAATGACCGGTATGACCAAGCAGTACCCGGGCTGCCTCGCGAACGACCGTGTCTCCCTCACGGTCGAACGCAACCAAATCCACGCGCTTCTCGGCGAGAACGGTGCCGGAAAAAGCACGCTGGTTAAAACAATTTACGGCGTGGTGAAGCCGGATGCCGGAGAAATGCAGTGGGAGGGCGAGAAAGTCCTTGTGCAGAATCCCGGTCATGCCCAACGCCTAGGTATCGGCATGGTGTTTCAACATTTCTCTCTGTTCGAGGCGCTGACCGTCACCGAAAATATCGCGCTGGGACTCGCGGGTCCGAAGGAACGCACGGGATTGCGGGAACGAATATTGCGCATCTCCACCGAGTACGGTTTGCCGCTGGATCCGGATCGGGTAGTGCACGATCTTTCGGTCGGCGAGCGGCAGCGTATCGAAATCGTTCGGTGCTTGCTACAAAATCCCAAGCTACTGATCATGGACGAACCTACCTCGGTGTTGACCCCGTCCGAGGTACAGAAATTATTCGTGACCCTGCGCCGACTGGCGACCGCAGGATGTTCGATCCTTTATATCAGTCACAAGTTGGAAGAAGTGCGCAGCTTGTGCTCCGCCGCCACGATCATGCGGCTGGGACGCAACGTCGCGGAATGCGTGCCGGCGGATCGATCGGTCAAGGAACTGGCCGAAATCATGATCGACATCGATCTACCCGAACCGACGCCACGCCCACCGCGAGCGGAAGGCGCAAAGCCGCGACTGGTGTTGAATAAACTGACCATCCGCTCGCCGCACCATTTCGGTACTGATTTGCACGATATTTCCTTGTCGTTGGCCGGCGGCGAAATCCTTGGAATCGCGGGCATCGCCGGCAACGGTCAGAGCGAGTTGATGGACGCCCTGTCGGGGGAAGTGCCGGCCGGCAAGCCTGAAACCATCCTGATCGACAACGTTCCCGCCGGTCACATGGGACCGCGCGAGCGCCGTCGCGTCGGCGGTTGTTTCGTGCCCGAGGAACGCAACGGCCACGGCGCGGTTACCACCATGTCGCTGGCGGAAAATGCCCTGCTGTCCGGGTTTTCCCGTCGGGCACTGGTTCGTTTCGGTTTGATCGACACCCCGAAGACCCATGCGTTTGCCGGGGACATCATCCAACAATTCGACGTGCGAACAACCGGTCCCAAGGCGCAGGCACGATCGCTTTCCGGTGGCAATTTACAGAAATTCCTGGTCGGGCGGGAGGTAATGCTGAACCCCTCGGTCCTGGTCATCAGCCAACCGACCTGGGGTGTGGATGCCGGCGCGGCGCTGGCGATTCACGAGGCGATCATCGCCCTAGCGCAAGCTGGCGCGGCGGTAATGATTATCTCCCAGGATTTGGACGAAATTTTCGTACTGGCCGATCGCATCGCGGTAATCGCGGGCGGACGGATTTCCGACCCGGTTCCGCCCAGTTCCGCGACCGTCGAATCGATCGGACGCCTCATGGGCGGCAGCCAGATGGAAACAGAGGATG
>JBAXFK010000368.1:0-3317 GCA_037139955.1 Rhodospirillales bacterium | reverse complement strand
GGCGGTACCGCAGCGAACGCGTTGATGACCGGCGAAATCGACTGGATCGAAATACCGCTCCCCGATTTGCTGCCGATGTTGCGCAAGGCGCCGGGCATCAGAACTGGGCATCTCGATACCTACGGCCAAATCGTGGCCTTACGCGTCAATCATTTGTCCAATCCCACCAGCAATCTAGGCGTGCGCAAAGCGATCCTGGCCGCCATCGACCAGCGGGAAGCAATGACCGCCATCATGGGCGGCGATCCCGAAAGCTGGACCGCGCCGGTCGGGTATATGGCGACCGGCAAGAAAGAAGTCGACGAAGCCGGTCTGGACCATGTGCGCGGGAAACGCCCGAAAGCCGAGATTCAGGCCATGTTGGAAAAAGCCGGCTACAAGGGCGAGCGGATGGCGCTGCTGCACGCCACCGAACATACGTTCTTCAACCCCGCATCGCTGATCGTGGCGCAGCAATTGACCGATGCCGGATTCAATGTCGACGATCAAGCCATGGACTGGGCAACCGTGCAGACCCGTCGCACAAACCGCGGCCAATTGAACGAAGGTGGCTGGTCGATGTTCGTCAGCGTAACTCCGGTGCCGGAATATACATCCCCGCTGATCGCCAGTTTCGTTCGCGGCAACGGTAAAGACGCATTCTTCGGCTGGCCGACCGATCCCGAGAGCGAGCGCATTCACGACGAATGGGTGCTGGAAGCCGATCCGGCCAAGCAAACCGCACTGGAACGCGCCTACGAGTTGCAGGCGTTCAACACCGTGCCATTCGTGCCGCTGGGGCGCTACGTACAAACCTCGGCTTGGCGGGACAATATTACCGGAATTTTGAAGGGACCGAGCATTGTGTTTTGGAATGTAAAGAAGGGATAAGGAAGCACGAGAATATGGGCGCATCGACCGGATCGTCTGGCTGCGCAAATAAGGCGCGGTCGATTGCCCTCGATCTCCTGCAAATGGGATTTAGCCTGTCGTCGCAATCCTCAGAGCCTCGATCTCGTGCTGTTTCCGCTTTTTTGCGCCGCTTTTCCGATTGCGGCGTCCAATCGGATTTGCGACTCCGAAATAATCCGAAGCCTCCGACATGTCCATGCAAACCAAAGATGCATCTCCCATGGAGATTTTTCCAGGCGGGCGCGTTGGCACGCATCCAAGTGCGCCGATCACGGCGCTTGCGACCGCACGTCCGAGCGGGGGCGGAACGGCGTTCCCAATTTGCCGAGCCCCATGCCATTTCGTCGCATGAAACCGGAACCAGTCCGGAAAGCCATGCAGCCGCGCCATTTCTCGCACGGTCACACAACGCGGCAAGGCAAAATGAATCGGGCGGGGACTGGTGAAGGCACCGCGAGCGGCATCCGTTCCGGCACGCAACGTATTGCTGATTCCCGATCCATCCAACTTGAAGAAGCGCGAAATCGGTTCCACATGTCCGGGCGCCGTTTCGCCGAACCGGCGGCGGGAAATAGCGCTGTGTTCGGTTCTAGAACTCGATGTCAATTCGGTTCGATCCCATTCCCGGATATGGCCATAATGCCATGCATCGTTCGATAGACACCGCATTTCCCGAGCGTAAGCGCTCGGCTTCCCCCAGTGCGGAGCGGCGACGGCATCGGTATCCAATAGCGCGGCGAATGCGTCGGCGTCCGGCAAATCCCCAAGCGCATCCGAACACGTCGGGCCTAGGCGCACCGCGCCGTCATGCTCGTCGGCTGGGCGCATCGAACTGGCCGGATACTGCGGCAGCGGCATATTTTTGCGCGATCCAAACAAAAATAGCCGCTCCCGATGCTGCGGCACGCCATGATTTGCCGCATCCAGCACCTTCCACGGCAGGCGCACCCGATATCCGATTTCGTCGAAGGCAGCGATCAGTTCTTCGAGAAAAGCGCGGTGCCGTCCGACCGTCAGGCCTTTCACATTTTCGAACACGAAATACGAGGCGCCCAATTCTCCGACAATGCGGACAAACTCCCGCACCAGGGAATTGCGCGGGTCGTCGAGAACACGATGCCCGATGAGCGAGAAGCCTTGGCAGGGCGCGCCGCCACACACCACGTCGACCGGGCGGTGGCCAATCCCCGTCGCAGCGCGGATCGCGGCCCCCGTAAGACCCACCACCGACCGGGGCAACACCTTGCAGCGGGGGAAATTGAATTCGTGGATCGCAGCGTGAATGGGATCGATCTCGACCGCGCCGACCACGTCGAAACCCGCTTGCTCGAACCCTAGGCTCATGCCGCCCGCACCGGCGAATAGGTCGATTCCGATCGGTCGCAAAGCGCCCCCTTAGCGATGTGTTAGGCGGCTATTCTGCCGCTTCGACCGCACCGTGTCGTTCGGAAAGGAGCGAATCGAGCAACGCCGCGACCGCCGGAGGATCCCGGGTCTCGCACTGCCAGATCGTTAGCACACGCCAGCCCAAGGCCTCCAGCGATGCTTGTTTGACAGCGTCGCGGCGCTGGTTTTCCTGCAACTTCGGCAGCCAATATTCCAGCCGCGACTTCGGCGCCTGCCCAATTTTGCAGCCATGCGCGTGCCAGAAACAACCATGCACGAAGATCGTCGTCCGCCGACCGGGCAGCACGATGTCGGGCGTGCCAGGAAGGTCTTTGCGATGCAGGCGGAAGCGGTAGCCCAACCCGTGCAGCAAGCGCCGCACGATCATCTCCGGCGCGGTGTTCTTGCCGCCGATTCGCGCCATCAGGGCGCTACGGCTCTCGGGGGTTCGGTTATCGGTCATGCAACTAGAAGCGGGTCTGCCATCGCATGCGATCCCATGGTACAGCGGCAGGAGCTTACCAAAGGAAACGGCACCATGACATACCTGCGTAGCGGCATCTTCCTTGCGCCATTCCACAGCCTGGACGAAAGCCCGATCATGGCGCTGCAACGCGATATGGAGCTGCTACAGCACCTCGACAGCCTGAATTATCACGAGGCCTGGATCGGGGAACATCATTCCGGCGGGTTCGAAATCATCGCCTCCCCCGAGTTATTCATTGCCCAGGCGGCGGAACGGACGAAACATATCCGGCTGGGCACGGGGGTGCTTTCCCTCCCTTACCACAACCCGTTCATTCTGGCCGATCGCATGGTGCAACTGGATTACCAGACGCGCGGGCGGGCGATGTTCGGGGTCGGGCCGGGCTCGTTGGTACACGATGCCAAAAAGCAGGGGATCGTGCCGGCCAATCAGCGGCGCATGATGAACGAGAGTCTAGACACCATCGTCGCGTTGATGAAGGGCGAGACGATTACCCGCAAAACCGACTGGTTCGATCTGCACGATGCCCGCCTGCAATTGCCACCGTACACCC
>JBAXFK010000367.1:0-3332 GCA_037139955.1 Rhodospirillales bacterium | reverse complement strand
GCTGTGATGTTGATCGTCAGCCCGGTGATGGCGCTTGTGGCCTTGATGATCCGGGGCCTTGATGCCTTGGCACGGCAGACCTTGACCGACCTGTAGCGAGGCTACCAGCGGCAAGGTTGGGGGTAGGATTGGGGGTAGAAGATATCCATAGCCTTAAATTATACGTTATATCAAGGAATTAATGGATAGAAATGGCGGAGATGGTGTCCGCCTCGGCCGCACTGGCCTTCGAAACCCAGATACCGGTCGCGGTGCTGTTCTCCCAACAACTCATCGGCGCGAAGGTGTGGGTGAAATGAATAAGTCTAACGACGGAACCCTCGACCGCCGGGCGGTAGTGGCCGAGTTGCTACGCGATCCCGGCGACCTGATGGTCGTCACCGGCCGGGGTGCGGCAACTTACGATGCCAGCGCATCCGGCGACCGCCCCCTGAATTTCTATCTGTGGGGTGCCATGGGCGGCGCGGCGATGATTGGCCTGGGCATCGCGTTGGCGCAACCGAAGAAGCGTGTGCTGGTGGTGACCGGCGATGGGGAGCAACTCATGGGTATGGGCGCGCTCGCCACTATCGCTGCTGCGGGGGCGGATAATCTCGCGGTCGCGGTGTTGGACAATGGGCGATTCGGGGAAACCGGGTCGCAGTATAGCCATACGGGCCTCGGCGCCGATCTCGCCGCCGTGGCTACGGCCTGCGGCTGGCAAACCGTGGTGACGGCGCGGGATATGGACGAGGTGGCATCGTTGCGCCTGCGTCTGCGGACCGAGAATATGTTTGCCGTTCTTCGCATCTCGGCGGAAGAAAAACCGCGCCATCTGCCGCCGCGCGACGGTGCTTACCTCGCGGATCGGTTTCGCCGTGCTTTGGGCGTCGTTGCGGATTGAGGGGCGTTACAAAATGTCCAGATTTTGGTGCTAGCGCTCATTCTCTGTTTCAGCAAAAATGCTATCCTTGAAGGATAAGAACGGCCGCTGAAACAGGTGCGCGGATACAGGGGGACTAAAATAGATCTGTACGCCGCGTGCGGTGTGCCGGTTTGTGCTCCCGGAGCTGAAGCGTACGAGCAGGACACCGATGGATCTGGCACGTATGAGATTATCGACTCTGGCGTGCGGCCTAGCCGCGCTGTTGCTTTCGGCACCCGCTGCGGTGGCCGAGGATGCGCCCGCGCCGCCACCGCCGCCCGGTCCCACCATTCCGGTGTCTGTCGCCAAAGTGCTGCGGCGCGATGTGCCCGTCGTGATCCGCGGCTTGGGTACGGTGCAGGCCTATTATTCCGTACTGCTGCGCACCCAGGTCGATGGCCGGTTGACGCAGATCCCGGTGACCGAGGGGCAAACGGTCAAGAAGGGCGATTTGCTGGCGGCGATCGATACCCGCCCTTATCAAGCAGCACTCGATGCGGCTTTGGCCAAGAAACAGCAGGATGAAGCGCTGTTGACCAGCGCCCAGGCCGATATGGTGCGGTATGCCGAACTGGCGAGGCGCGATGTGGCGTCGCACCAAAAGGTCGAGGCGACGCAGGCGCTTGTGGGTCAGTTGACCGCAGCGATCGCTGGAGATACCGCGCTGATCGATACCGCCAAAGTGAACCTCGGGTTCTGTGCCATTCTCGCGCCCTTCGACGGCCGAGTCGGGCTGCGCACCGTCGATCCCGGCACCTTCGTTCGTGCTGCCGAGGCAACGCCGATCATGGCGTTGGCGCAATTGCAGCCGATTGCCGCGACCTTCACCGTCCCGCAAGACAATCTGCCGGCGATCCTGCGTGCGATCGGTATGGGCAAACCCAAAGTGACGGCGTTCGGTAGCGACAATGCAACCGAGTTGGACAAGGGGGAGGTGCTGACGATCGACAACGCGATCGATGCGACCACCGGCACCATCAAGGTCAAGGCCGTGTTTCCTAACGCCGATTTTCGGCTGTGGCCGGGGCAGTTCGTCAATACGCGGTTGTTGGTGGGCACAATGGGCAGCGCACTGACCGTACCGTCGTCGGCGGTGCAGCACGGGCAGGACCGGTTGTTCGTTTATGCCGTCAAGGACGACCAGACCGTCCAGGCACGCACCGTGGAAGTTGCATCCGACGATGGCGTTATCGCGGTGCTTTCGAAGGGTGTGGAAGAAGGACAGACCGTCGTTATCGACGGACATTCTCGTCTGCGCAACGGATTGAAGATCGCCATTTCCGGCGGACCCGCCAAATCCGGCGGTTGAGGGGCAGCAAGGGACCGCGTCATGAGCATCTCGACCCCCTTCATCCGCCGCCCGGTCGGCACGTCCTTATTCATTGCCGCGATGGTGCTGATCGGCCTCGCTGCCTATCCGCTGCTGCCGGTCGCGCCCTTGCCGCGCGTCGATTTCCCGACCATCAACGTCAATACCAAATTCCCCGGCGCCAGCCCGGAAACTATGGCGACGGCGGTGGCACAGCCGTTGGAACGGCAGTTCGCCGCCATTCCAGGCATCGCGCAGATGACATCCATCAGCGTGCAGGGGTCGACCCAGATCACCATCCAATTCGATCTCGACCGTAACATCGATGCCGCCGCCGGCGACGTGCAGGCGGCCATTAACTCGGCCAACGGACAGTTGCCGCGCAACCTCCCTTCGGCGCCTAGCTATTTCAAGGTCAATCCGTCGGAAGCGCCGATCATGATTATGGCGGTCAATTCCGACACCGCCCCGTTGATCGAAGTGAACGACTACGCCGATACGGTGCTGGCGCAGCAGATCTCGCAACTGAGCGGCGTGTCGCAGGTGTTCATCGCCGGGGAGCAGAAGCGCGCGGTTCGGGTGCAGGTCGATCCGGCGAAACTCGCGGCGATGGGCCTGACGCTGGAGGATGTGCGCCTTGTGCTGGTCAGCGCCACAGTGAACGCGCCGAAAGGCTCGATCGACGGGGAGCAACGAGCCTATGCGATTTACGACAACGACCAGTTAACCAAAGCGGCAGAATACAACAACGTTATTCTTGGCTGGAAGGCCGGTGCGCCGATCCGGGTGCGCGACATCGGCATGGCGATCGACGCGCCGGAGAACCGGTTCCTCGGCGGGCTGCAAAACGGCAAGCGCGGGATCATCTTGATGATCTTCAAGCAGCCCGGCGCCAACGTTATCGAAACGGTGGAGCGGGTGAAGGCCACCCTGCCACGGCTTCAAGCTGCCATCCCGCCATCGATCCAGACCACGATCGTCGTCGATCGCACGCAAACGATCCGAGCCTCGGTGGAGGACGTGCAGTTTACGCTGATTCTGTCGATCGCCCTGGTGGTGATGGTCATTTTCCTGTTTCTGCGGAACTTCTGGGCCACCATCATCCCATCCATCACTGTC
>JBAXFK010000366.1:0-3346 GCA_037139955.1 Rhodospirillales bacterium | reverse complement strand
CTCATACACGGCCGGGTCGGCATCGCCGAGGTCGATAGTCTGGGCACGCAGGAGGTTCTTGCGCTGTCCGACAGGATCGCCAGCGTGGCGGACGCGCGGCACGCTCGGGACACCGCCAAGATCGTGGTGACCCGCACCGATGGCCGTTCCGCCACGATCGAAACGACAACACCGTTCGGAGCACCGAGCAACCCGTTGAGCGACGCCCAGTTCGCGGCGAAGTTCCGCGATTGCGCCGGCAATGCCGTGCGGCCGTTGGCGGCAGCGGACGTCGATGCCACTCTCGCGGCGATCGGCCAACTGGAGACGCTGGCGGATGTCAGAGTCCTGCTGGCGCCGTTCATGGCATGAAGGATGTCGTTTCCCGAGCGCCAGTTGGGCTGTTCGGCATTGTGATGGGGCTGGCGGGTCTGGGAACCGCGTGGCGAACCGCGCACGCGGTTTGGGGCCTGCCAGCGGCGATCGGGGAAGCCATTCTGGGCCTCGCCGCGTCTGTTTGGCTTATCCTTTTGGCGTTGTACGCCATGAAATGGTTGTCGAACCGCCGGGTAGCCTTGGCGGAATTCCGGCATCCGGTACAAAGCTGCATCGTTGCCTTCGTGCCGATGGCGACAATGCTGATCGCCATCGCCGCACGTCCCTACGCGGGTTCGATGGCGCTTGGCCTTTTCGTCGTGGGGTCGGCCGCTAGTCTTGCACTTGCGGTGGGCCACGCCGCGTCGTTATCGAAAGGCGCGCGCGATCCCGATGCCGTCACCCCCGCGCTGGTGCTGCCAACAGTCGGGTTCTGTTATGTCTCGGCCATTGCGGCCAGTGCATTCGGCTATGTTGGGTCGGGCCAAATATTGTTCGGCGCCGGCTTCCTCGCTTGGATCCCTATCGAGGCCGCGATCCGATTCCGCTTGTTCGCTCGGCCGGAAATGCCACCGCTACTACGTCCGACAATGGGCATTTTGTTGGCGCCGCCCTCGGTCGGTGCGGTGGCGTATCTGAGCACCGCACCGGGCCCGCCGGATGGGACCGTCGTCTATCTAATCGGCTACGGAATACTTCAGGTATTATTGCTGGCGCGGCTGTTGCCATGGATCGCGCAACTGGGATTCAGCGCGTCGTGGTGGGCATTCAGCTTCGGTATCGACGCACTCGCCACCGCGCCGATGCTATATATCCAGCACGGCGGAGGCGGGCCATTGGCCGCGCTGGCGCCTATACTGTTCGTATTCGCCAACCTCGCCATCGGCGCGCTGTCCATTGGAACCACGGCGCTGTTGGTGCGCGGCCGGTTGATCCCCAAATCCGCGTAGCCGCGCTCGAAAGGGCCGGCCCATCGAGAGAATGGGCCGGCCCTTCTAAACCGCTTGCGAACCGAGAACCCTCGGCTAAGGCGACTTACGCCGTCGGTTCGGCCGTAACGATCGGGGCCGGCGCCGCGATAACAGCCGCCGTCACCACCGCACGCGCCTTTTCGGCAATACGGGCGGACTTGCCGCTGCGGCCACGCAGGTAATACAGCTTTGCACGACGCACATCGCCGCGACGCACCACATGAATTTCCGCGATCGTCGGCGCATACAGCGGGAACACGCGTTCCACGCCTTCGCCGTAGCTGATCTTGCGGATGGTGAAATTGCTATTCAGGCCCTTGTTCGAACGCGCGATGCACACGCCCTCGAACGCCTGAACGCGGGAGCGGTCGCCCTCGACCACCTTCACGGACACGCGCACGGTGTCGCCGGCGCCGAATTCCGGCACCGCGCGGGTCGCGGTCAGCTTGGTCATCTGTTCGGCTTCGAACTGTTGAACGATGTTCATCGCTTGGTTTCCTTTACGAGTGGCTAGGGTGCGCCGCCCACAAGTCGGGGCGGCGCAGCATGGTGATTTGTTCGGATTCCGCCTGCCGCCAAGCGGCGACGGCGGCGTGGTTGCCGGACAGCAAGACGTCCGGCACGGTTCTGCCGGACCATTCGGCCGGCCGCGTATAGTGCGGGTATTCGAGCAAACCCGCAGAGAAGCTTTCTTCCTCGGCGCTTTCGGCGGCACCCATGACGCCCGGAAGCAAGCGCACCACGGAATCCAACAGCACCAACGCAGCCAGCTCGCCACCGGACAGCACGTAATCGCCGATGCTGAATTCTTCCATCGATCGCGCTTCGATCGCCCGTTGATCCAAGCCTTCGTAGCGACCGCAAACCAAAACGACGCCATCGCCGGCCGCAAAGCGGCGAGCGTCGGCCTGTGTAAACCGCCGGCCCCTGGGGGTCAGATAGACAATCGGACGCCCGTCGGCGACGGATGCCACGGCGGCATCCACGACGTCCGGCCGCATGACCATGCCGGCGCCGCCCCCGAACGGGGTATCGTCGACCTTCCGGTGCTTGCCGGTTCCAAAAATGCGGATATCCGTCACATCGAGCGACCAGATCTGCTCCTGCTGCGCCCGTCCGGCCAGCGAATGGCCTAACGGACCCGGAAACATTTCGGGAAACAGGGTGAGGACGGATGCGCGCCAAGTCATACCGCATCCTCGGCGATGACCGGGACTTCGATCGGCGGGGCAACGACCAATCGGCCGGCGACGATGTCGATCTCGGGCACGCAAACCTGGGTGAACGGAACGATCAGCGCGGCTTCCCCGCTGACTTCCCGAGCAATTTCCAAGCTAGTACCGGCACCGTAATCGTGCACCGTGGACACGATGCCCAACTGTTTCCCCTCGGCATCGACAGCCATCAGCCCGATAAGATCGGCGAGGTAGAATTCTTCCTCGTCCGGCGGCGGCAATGCCGAGCGGTCGATGAAGAGTTCGGTGTTCGTCAATTTCTCGACGGCGGTGCGATTACGGATGCGTTCCGACGCGCCATCGACGACAGTCGAAATCTCGGCAACACCTTCATGGCACCAGCGCAGCACATACTGCTGGCCGTTCGCGTCGGACAAAGGTCCGTACGCGATCAGGCCGGCGGGATCGGCCGCGTGGCAGGTCACGTGAATCCGACCGCTCACGCCATGCGGTCGGCCGATCGTGGCCATGAGGATACGAGAGTCCGACATTAGCGTGGATTAAACGCCCGCGCGTTCGGCGGCTTCTTTAGCCCGCTCTTGCGCCTTTTTCTTCGGCGCCGACTGGGTCGGCTGCTCGTTCCACTTCGGCATGGGGATCAGTTCCGCCTTGCCCAGGAAGCGCGCGACGCGATCGGTGGCGACGGCGCCGTTCTCGATCCAATGCGTGATGCGTTCCGGCACCAAACGAATGCGATCGGCGTGTTCGGCCGGCAGCATCGGGTTGTAGCTACCGACGCGCTCGATGAAGCGGCCGTCGCGCGGGTCGCGCGAGTCGGCAACCACC
>JBAXFK010000365.1:0-3348 GCA_037139955.1 Rhodospirillales bacterium | reverse complement strand
GGAAAAACAGCGGCCATGCTAGCGCAGGGGTAAAGGTCCAGGGCGTGTAGCCTGCGGCCTCATCCCCGCTCATGACCGCGCCACCGAACAGGACCATAACGCCGGTCGCCGCCGCCGCCTGCCAAAGGCCGAACAGACGGCGGTTCATAATGAAAAATGCGACGGGCGTAGCGAGATTCAGCCACATCCCTGCTGCATTCCAGAGCGGCAACGGGTCGCTACCGGTCAGGAAAGCCACACCTGCGGCGATGGCGTGAAATAGCGGTGGATACCAGCGCCACGCGCCGGCGATGGCGGGATCGCCCCAGGCGTTACCATCCAATATGCCTCGGATGAAGCCGATATCGCGGACGGTATCCGCGTCGGTGGGCACAGTCAGCCCATGCGCGAACCACACACCCCGCGCGGCGCACAGCGCCAGGAGGACGGCCAGGACACACCAAGGCAAATTGCTGGATTCGTGGGACGTGTCGCGCGGCATGATCGCTCCAGGCATTGGGCACCTGGAAAGCGCACGCAAACGCCGGGCCAGTTTCTGTTTATCCGGCTCTTATCGATCGAGCATCGCTTAGGCTCGGACAACACGCCACGGGACTTGGGCCGGCTCGGAGATCGCGGACACCAGCGGGTATTTATGTATCGACTTTAGGCGCTTCCGCAGCTTCTGACAAATATTCGCAGGACCGACCGATTGGGGCCATAAGCGCGAGCGCGGCGGTCGCTGCTCCAGATGCAAAACAACGCGCAATTCTGTCGCCTCGGTCGATAACCGCGCCAGCTTGCGTTCGGCTGGGTCGGCGGCATTTACCCGAGCGGGCAGCAGGGCCGCGAGCGTGTCGAACACCTTACGCGCGACAATATCGGGCAGTGTGCTGGGCGCTTCGGTCTGCGGGTGGTTGTAATCTTTGACCTCGATCAGCCAGACCGTGCGTTCGGGCGCCACCGCGATCAGGTCGACGGCTTTGCTCCCGGGCCACGTCTTCAACCACCGGCTCCGATAGAATTCCCAATCGTCGTACTTGCCCGCGAGCCAGCCATCGGGAAACGCGAACAAAAAACCATCGACTTCGATCGTAGGCATCGCTAGGCCCCGAGCTTCATATACCGGTCGGATTGTCGCAGTTCTTCGTCGAGGGCGCGGATATCGCCGATATCGTTGACCGTCGGCCCTTGTTCTACGACGACACCGGTATCGGACGCGTGGAGGTCGAAAAACCGCACATCGATGCCGCCGCCTTCGTGCGCCAACAGAAGTTCGAGTTCGCGTAGCAAAAACAGGCTGTGGGTCGCGATGAAAACCTGCACTCCGCTAGCACCGAGCCAGACGATGGCCTTTGCCAGTTGCGAGACCAAAGCAGGGTTCAGATTGGCCTCCGGCTCGTCCCAGAACAGGTGCCCTCCATCCAAAAACCTACCGGTTGCAATGAGATGAGCCAGCATGCCGAATTTTCGCAAACCCTCGGCGACAAGCGGCATTTCGATCGTCCCATTGGCGCTTTTCAAATAAAAACGGCCGCTGTTGTCGAGCACGATCTTGCCGCGCATCGCCTCTTCGAGCGGTTTCAGCAGCGCCGCGATGACTTCGGCACGAGCACCCCGCAAAGGAGGCTCGCCCAAAAAACGGCAAGTATCCCGCCAAGTTTCCTCGAATTCCAAATAGTGCCCGTCGTAGATCGATTGAAAATTCGGGTAGAGAGTCAGTAATTCGCGGGTTGGAAAATAGACCGGTGGCGCCCCGACCCATTGCGACGGAGACAGACTAAAGACCACCTCTTTCTTGCTATTAGGCGAGAAATTGAAGCCCAACGACATGGTTCGAGGTTCGCATTCAACAAAGATCGCACACCTTGGACTAGCCACGATCTCACGCCTGACCAGACGACCCAGCGACTCCGGCCGAAAGACAGCAATCAGTTTATCGGCGAGGCGATGTTGCAACGCCGTTTTCGTCGGCGACGAGGCGTTAGGCTTACGCCCTTCCTCCCAGCTAACAGCCAAGACGCTGTAGGCAGCCTTCAGCAGATGGGTCTTGCCGGTACCGTTCTCGCCGACGACGACGTTCAAATTGCGACCGAACCGAAGATCGGCATCCCGAAATACGGTCAGATTTCTAACGGTCATGTACTCGATCACGACGCTCTCCGTCCGGTCCCAGGCATCGGATGCCGCGCGGGGTGGATGTACTCAGCGCGGCAAGTGTTCCGACGCCTTACGGCCGCTGCACGAGTTCGATGAGGTACCCGTCGGGATCGCGCACGAACGCGATGATCGTGGTGCCGAACTTCACCGGGCCGGCCGGGCGGGTGATAACGCCGCCGGCTTCGACCGCGCGCTCGCAGGAACCGGCAACATCGGGCACACCGATTGCGAGGTGGCCGAACGCGGTACCGGGTTCGTATTTCTCGACGCCATAATTATAAGTCAGTTCGATGGCGGTGTTGTCTTCCTCTTCGCCGTAGCCGACGAAAGCCAAAGTGTATTTGCCATCCGGCACATCGCGGCGACGCATTTCGTGCATGCCGAACGCCTTGCAATAGAAATCGATGCTGCGCTGCAAATCGCCGACGCGCAGCATGGTATGCAAAAAGCGGCTCATGACGGTGAACTCCCTGGATCGATGTCGTCTGGACCAAGGCCTAACAGAAACAGCCCCGCCTTGTCTGCCGCAGCGACCGTGGCATCGCGGTCGACCAGAAGGGCACCGCCGGCTTCGAATGCGATGCCACGCAATCCAGCCGCCGCCGCCGCCGCCACCGTCGCCGGCCCGATCGTAGGCAGGTCTGCTCGGCGCTCCTGCCCAGGTTTAACCACTTTCACCAGCACGCCGCCGGGCGCGGATCGCGCCAGCGGGCCGCAACGGGCTAGCATAGCGTCGGTGCCCTCGATCGCTTCGACCGCGAGCACAAATCCCTGCTGCACCACACAGCCCTGCCCCACGTCCACGGCGCCCAGCGTGCGTGCGACAGCGGTGCCGCGGGCGATGTCCGACATTGCGGCGGCGTCGGGGCCGAGGCGTGTCAGTAGACCCTGGGGACCCAGCGCTTCTTGGAGAATTTCGTGGGCGCCGAGGACACGGAAACCTTCCTCGCCCAGCACTTTAATAACCGCTGCGAGGAGCCCGTCGTCGCCGGCGAAAGCGGCACGCCCGATTCGCGCCAAGATTTTGGTGCCTATTGCATCGGGGCGCATGTCGAACAGGCTAGGGCGACGCACCGGCCCGATCATCACGACATCCTGGCAGCCATTGGCGCGCAAAGCCGTCAGGATGCGGCCCATCGCACCCATCCGGATCGTTTCGTGCGGCCAGGGCGGTAAGCGGGCGGCTTCCACAAACCCCTCGAGTCCTAC
>JBAXFK010000364.1:0-3373 GCA_037139955.1 Rhodospirillales bacterium | reverse complement strand
CAAACTGGAAATTTTTGGACGCTGTTCCCTGGAAACTATTCAACGCTGATTGACAATCGCTGCTGTATGTAGCCTGCACGCGGGCGCGCGACTGGCTTTTGGTCTCAGGAGTGAGACCAGGATCGGAGTTTCTAGCCGATATGCAGTAGCGCAGGATTGGCTGGGCTCTAAATCCAAACACAAATTCAACGCCGCGTTTCTTCCTCTGCACCCGAAGCACCCACGGGAGGGATACGAAAGGTACGGATTCTTAGCGCTGAATAATCGTTCAATATCAACCGCTTAAAGTTCCGTACTAAAATCGCAAAGTCAGGAGCTTTGGAGACAACGGGGCTGAGAGAGACCAAAACGGCGTTTCTGGCGCTTGAGGCGGTCAGGAGCTTTGTCTGGAGAAGCCCGCGTTTCCTGGTCTTTTCAGCGGTCCCGAATGGGCGGGGAGACTGTTGGGCCGGTAGGGATTGGCGGAGAGACAGGGATTCGAACCCTGGGTACGTTTGCACGCACACACGCTTTCCAAGCGTGCGCCTTAAGCCGCTCGGCCATCTCTCCAGCGCGCGGGAGGCGTCTGATAGCAGCCTCGGCGGCGGACGCAAACCCCCTTTTTAAGCATCCATCTTCAATGCCGCCAGGAACGCCGATTGCGGGATTTCCACCTTCCCGAACTGGCGCATGCGCTTCTTGCCCTCTTTCTGCTTGTCCAGCAGCTTGCGTTTACGGCTGATGTCGCCGCCATAGCATTTGGCGGTCACATCTTTCGACAAGGCACCGATCGTCTCGCGGGCGATCACGCGGGACCCGATCGCCGCTTGGATGGCGATTTTGAACAACTGCTTGGGGATCAAGTCCTTCAAGCGGCCGCAGATGGAACGGCCACGACCTTCGGCCACCGATTTATGGGCGATGAACGACAGCGCATCTACCGGTTCGGCATTCACGAGGATGGAAATACGGACCAGATCGCTCTCTTCGTAACCGTCCATCGCGTAATCGAAGGATGCATAACCGCGGGAGATGGATTTCAGCCGGTCGTAGAAATCGAACACCACCTCGTTCAAGGGCACCCGATAGACGGCCATGGCGCGATTGCCGACATAGGTTAGGTCCACCTGCACGCCTCGGCGTTCATTGCAAAGGCCGAGGACAGCGCCAAGATACTCGTCGGGCACCATGATGGTGGCTTTAATCCACGGTTCCTCCATCTTCGCGATGACGGAACCGTCGGGCATGTCGACGGGGTTGTGCAGTTCGAATGATTCGCCATTCGTCTTGTGCACCTTGTAGACCACGGATGGCGCAGTCGCGATAAGCTCTAGGTTGAACTCGCGGGTCAGCCGTTCCTGGATAATTTCCAAATGCAGCAGGCCGAGGAAGCCGCAACGGAAACCGAATCCCAGCGCGGCGGAGGTTTCGGCTTCGAAGTGAAAACTGGAATCGTTCAAGCGCAGCTTGCCCAGACTTTCGCGCAGCTTCTCGAAATCGTCGGCGTCGATTGGATACAGACCGCACCAAACCACGGGGATCGATGGCTTGAAGCCCGGCAGTGCGGTTTCCGCCGGGATACGATCGTCGGTGAGCGTGTCGCCGACATTGCAATCCGCGACCGTCTTCATCGCGGCGGTGACGAACCCCATCTCCCCCGGGCCAAGGTCGTCGGTCGGCACCATCTTGGGCGTGAACACGCCGACCTGCTCCACCACATAGGCGGCGCCTGTGGACATCATGCGAATGCGCTGGCCGCGCTTGATCCGTCCGTCGCGCACCCGCACCAAGATGACCACGCCGAGGTATTGGTCGTACCAGCTATCGACCAGCAGCGCGGTCAACGGTTTGGTCGCGTCGCCGGTCGGCGGGGGCAGACGATGGACCAATGCCTCCAGCACGCCCTCGATATTGATGCCGGTCTTGGCGCTGATTTCCACCGCGTCGGATGCATCGATGCCGATGACGTCCTCGATCTGTTGCTTCACCCGATCCGGTTCGGCGGCGGGGAGGTCGATCTTGTTCAGGATCGGGACGATTTCGTGGTTGTTGTCCATCGCCTGATAGACGTTAGCCAGAGTCTGCGCCTCCACCCCTTGCGACGCATCGACGACCAGCAGCGACCCTTCGCAGGCGGCGAGGGAACGGCTGACCTCATAGGCGAAATCGACATGGCCGGGCGTGTCCATGAGGTTGAGCTCATAGGTTTCGCCATTCTTGGCCTTGTAGGATAGGCGCACGGTCTGCGCCTTGATGGTGATGCCGCGTTCCTTCTCGAGATCCATACTGTCTAGGATCTGGGCGGTCATCTCCCGGTCCGCCACAGCGCCGGTGAACTGAATCAGCCGGTCGGCCAGGGTGGATTTCCCATGGTCGATGTGCGCGATAATGGCGAAGTTGCGGATGTGGTCGAGGGGCGTATCGGTCATTCTGGGTCTCGGGGCGCCGGAATCGGCGCCGTCCAGGTTCCCATAGTGAAAAACCGCCGCCGTGTCAGCCGGGTTCGGCGTCGGCCAGCCATGTTCTGCCATAAAGCTCGGGCAATGGAGCGCGCACCGTCGCTACTGCGCCGCCACGAACACCTGTTGCGTCGCGAACGATATCCACACCCGCTTCCCCGCCAGCCAGTCGGCGCCAAGCAGCATGTCGACGATGGGGCTGAGTTGGATGGGCGCGGCCCAGAACAGCGGACGGTCCACGGTTTGCGACCCGACCTGGAGCGTTGCGAAACGGTGCCGGTGCATGACCACGGTTCGGGGACCGAGACCGCCGACCTCTTGCCGGGGGTCGTTCGCCAACGCCACGACGGTGAGGCCGATCCGCGCCATGCCGGGGGCGGCAAGCAAACTGGTTCCCGCACCGGTATCGAGCAGCGCGCGCAACCGTACCCCGTCCAACACGACCGGCAGGACCAGCGCGGCTTCCATCGGGTTCTCGGCGGCGATCGCGCTATAGGGCTGCGGCCAGGGCAAGAACCGGCCGCTGCAACCGAAAACCTCGTACAGCACGACAACCCGCGCGGGGGTGTCCAGCACCAGATCGAAGGGGGACAAAAAATCGCGGCCAAGAAGCCCGTCGATGGTACGTCCGCCGACTTGGGTATGCGGCAGGGTGCCAACGGTCAGGCTCGTGTCGCGCGACAGGGTGCGACGCACCAGCGGAACGCCGCCGAGGGTCAGAGATTTCGGATTGGCGTTCGGCAGTTTCTCCACCCCGCCGACGCCGCGCATGGCGGTGCCGACCCATTCGTCGCGGGCGAGCGCCAGACGCTGCGTCGCCTCCCGCGTTACAACCGAGCGGGCGGCACCGGTATCGAGGATAAAGGTGGCGTCGATGCCGTTCACGATCGCCGGCACCAGCATCGCGCCCTCGACGATCTGCAAGGGGACGGCGG
>JBAXFK010000363.1:0-3383 GCA_037139955.1 Rhodospirillales bacterium | reverse complement strand
ATGTGCTGGTCAACGCGGTGGGCGGCTGGCATTCGCAGGCGCCGGTCACCGACTTCGCCGAGGCCGACTGGGACGAGATCATCGACCTCAACCTGAAGTCGGCGTTCCTCTGCATCCGCGCCGCGGCCAAGGTGATGGTCGCACAAAAGAGCGGACGCATCATCAACATGGCCTCGCAGGCCGGCCTCGGCCCGAATCCGGCGACCCACTCGAACATTGCCTATGCCTGTTCGAAGGCCGGCGTCATCGCGCTGAGCAAGCATCTGGCGAGGCAACTCGGCCCCGACGGCATCGCCGATACCGTCGAGGTCGCGCTGGCAACTGCCCAACGGCTCGTCAGCCCTTGAATTCCATTTCCATCCGGCGATGGGCGAAGCGCCAGCCGTCGGGCGTGCGGACGAACTTGTCGAAATAGCGGCCCATGACCATCGGCGCCTTGGCCGGCGCGGCAGGGTCGAGCACGTCGATCACGACATGCCCGTCGATCCGCATTTCCCGCAACGCCGCCCCAGGGGCGACGATCAGTTCTGCCCGATCGCCGACCGTGTTTAGCGATCGCACATTGGACGGCGCATAAGTCGGCTTTCGCAACGACGTGTCGGATGCAAACACAATCGCCACGCTGTCGCCATCGCGGCTGAGCTTATACGACGCCCCCGGCGCAACATCGAACACGATACGCCCGAAACCGGTATGATTGCCGACCCGAACGGCCACGCCGGGGGAATCCGCAGCCAGAACCGGCGCGAGCGGGAGCAAAGCAGCCAGCAGTAAAACCGCACACCTTCCGCTCCAACTCCAAGCCATGTCAGTCGAAGCTCGCCATCAGCTTGTCGATATCGGATTGATCCATGGCTTGGCACGGCAGTTGCGGGCCGTTCAATAGGTCCTCCTCCGCGCTATGTTCGATGGATGGCGGAGCGGGCAGTCCGGCGGTCTTGTGGCCGAAGGTCGCGATAATACGGGCCACCTTGTCCTCGATAGTTTTCAGCGTACCGACGACCTTGGTGATGCGTTGGCCGGTAATGTCCTGAAAACTACAGGCCTCGTAAATGCGGGTCGTTGCTTCTTGCAGCTTATCGGCGGCCTCCCCGCTAACGGTTCCCGCTAGGTTGTCCAGGGTTTCGCAACTTTCCAAAATCGCATCTGTTGCAGAAGCCGTATGGGCCACGATCGCATCGAGCTCGTCTGTCGCGAAAGGGATATGGCAACCGTTGATGTCGTCCACCTTCAATGCCGCGATTTCGATCTTGGCGTTGGCGATGGTACGACCGAGTTCCTCGACCTCCAGCAGCAAGGCGGTATCGTGGACGGTTAGATCTTCGCTCATTGTTGTTAACACGGCTCGTACGACCTCCGTAACCAGATCGGGTTCGGCCTGCGGCCGCTTCGCGCGAATGACCGCCAGCCGTTCGGCCAGCAGGAGATCCTTACGTTCGAATGAATCAGGCATGCCCGAGGACCTTTTCGATCTTGTCTTTCAGCGTCTCCGCGTTGAACGGTTTGACAATGTAGTTGGACACGCCCGCCGCTTTGGCCGCGATCACGTTCTCGGTCTTGCTTTCCGCAGTAATCATGATGAAAGGGGTCGCCTTCAGGCGGTTGTCGACCCGGACCTCCTGCAGCAACTGCAACCCCGTCATCGGCGCCATGTTCCAGTCGCTGATTACCAACCCGAAATTGCCGCCGCGGAGCTTCGTCAACGCCTCGGCCCCGTCGGACGCTTCCTCGACATTATTGAATTCGATCTGCTTCAGCAGGTTGCGAATAATACGAAGCATCGTCTTGTAGTCGTCGACGATCAAAACGTTCATGGACTTGTCGATTGCCATTGGGGAAATATCCTTTCAGCTTTTGGTCGGGGGGGCGGATTTCGGCATATCGGACGCAGCGTCCGGCCGGCCTTTGGATTTCGCGAGTTGCGCCGTCAGATCGCGCGCTTTATCCGGCGCCATCGCGGCCAGGATGGGTGCCGCTTTCGTTTCCTTCATACGGGCGATTAGCGGCAGCAGCACCGACATGGTCAGATCGTTGAAGATCGCGGCGGCCTCGCGCGGTTTCATCGTTTCGTAAAGCTTCACCAAGCTTTGCCAGTTCGCTTCCTCCTTCTGCTGTCGGGCCATATCCAACGAGGCCAATTGGCTTTGCAGCGTGCGCAATTCCTGCACGCGCGCGGCAATCTTCTGTTCCGCAGCCGTCAACACCGATTCCCGCGCGGCGACCGACGCATCGCGCCGTTCGAGTTCCTGTCGGCGTTGACGCAGTTCCAGCAGTACCGCGCGCTCGCTGTCGGAAATCGGCGGCGGACCGGTGGGAACGGGGGGCGCCTCGGGGTGCGCGGCCTCTTGCTTCGGCGGTTCGGCGGGCTTGCCATGTTCGGGCGGTTTGCCGTGTTCGGGCGGTTTCGCCGGCTTGGCGTGCTCGGCCGCATGGGCCGCCGCGATCATCCCCAACGGCGAAGAATAGGACCAAGAACGTAACAACCACACGGATTTGACGCCAAGCAGCGCGAGCCCTGCGAGAATCGCAACGGGCAGGATACGAGGCGCGGGCACGTGCAACGTCATTGCACCAACCTCAAAGCCTGCAACAAATCCCGCTCGGCTTGGCTACGCACGCGGGGTTCGGCATCGTCGACGCCCGCCATCGCCATCGTTGGCACCGAAGCCGCCGCCGCGAAAGGACGCGCCTGCCGCACCAGCGTTTCCAACCGATCCGCTAACCGTTCCCCCCGTTCGGTCAAAAAGCCCAGATCGTCTTTCAGCACGAGGCCCGCATCGACACGCTGAGCAATGTCCCGCCCCGCTCCATCGGCCGCCTGACGTAACCGAGCGACGCTGGTTTCGGCTTGCGTCGTGCTTGCGTTGAAGCCGGCGACAAGCGCCTCCAGAGCGGTCCGATCGCGCTTCAGCACGCCCAAAGCTCGCTCCAACCGCATCGCATGAAACAGCGTCGCGACCAGCAATCCGGCCAGACAAAGTTCGAGGATCCATTCCATGCTGGGCATTTTGCGCACGCCTAGGTTAACGAAAGGTTAACGGAATCAATTTCTTTCATTTTGCTGTGTGCGCGGTACATCGCGCTCGATCCGCACTGCGATGCGGTTCTTGCGACGCCCGACTCGCCCTTCGAACAGACGCACCGAACCGCAGCTGATCTGCACGGTCGAACCGGGTGTCGCGTTCAGCATGATGCGCGAACCCGGCACCAGATCGACGACGTCGGACAGGCGAACGGTTTGCTCGTCCAGCACCACTTCCAGTTCCACGTCGGTGAGCCATAACTCCTCGGCCAAATGGGTTTCCCAGATGGAATCGCGGCCGAATTTCTCGCCCATGAACTGCTGCAACAGCAGTTCGCGCACCGGTTCCAGCGTCGCATAC
>JBAXFK010000362.1:0-3482 GCA_037139955.1 Rhodospirillales bacterium | reverse complement strand
AGCGTACGCACGCCGCACCAGAAACGGTCAGAACGCGGACGGTCGTCGGGAAGTGAGGGGGGCTTTCCATTCTTGTTCATTCTATCGCTTCATTCATTCCTTACTTGACCGGCTCAAACCGTATATAGTCGAGCCCAACCATGTACGATTTTTTCGCCTTCTCGTTGGCGCCGATGATCGTGATCGCTAGCTGGTTCTCCCCGGCGATGAGGTCGAAAGTGCCCAGCTCGATCTCGGGCGTGAGAACCCTCTCTACCCCGTCATTATGGAAGTCCATTGGTTCGCCCGCTTTCTGATCGTTGACAGCCACCTGTGCGATACCGAACTCCGCCCCCTTGACGAATCGACCGAACACCCGCTGCTTACTGGCCTGGGGCACGATGAATCCCAGAGTCAGCGTGTCACCCGGCTTCTGGCCATCCCGCCACCACAGGTACCCGCCGCCGCCCGTGCTTTGTAGCTTCTGCGACACCGAATCCACCGGCTCGACCCGGCCGGTCTTTGCCATAATCCGCATCATTTCGCCTTCCATCGCGCCCGCCGCCGCTCCGACGTGCTCGGTGCTGACGATGAGGCCATTTTGGTCGATGAGATTTAGGTAGCAGACCGTTGCGCCGGCCGGTATCGCAGCAGTCACTTTGTGCTGCGCGACGTCGATATCGGCCGGGATTGTTTCCCAGGTTCGTTTACTCCATGTCCTCGTGTTGGGGATACGCGCATACCTGATATGCACCCCATCCCCGGTATCCCTGGTGAAGTTGAGTTCCGCCTTCGTGATGGGGGTGGTGGCTTCGAAGGTGGCCCACACCTTGCCCTCGCCGGCTCCTTGCTTGCTGATGCGCGCCAACGGGGGTCCATTTCGCAGGACATGGTCGGCGAAGGCGCAGATCTCCTTCGCGTTCTCGGCATCTTTGTTATGACCATGCGGCATGCGGACCTTGACGCAGAGCGTGCGCTCGCCGGCCGGGCTGCGATAGGATTTCTGGTACGAGTCGAGCGGGTAGGCGAAGTCGTTGGAACCGGTCAGCCACAGGAAGGGTATCTTCGCGCGCGGCAGATATTGCGAGGGATCCCAGTAGCGCAGCCATTTGGCGGCCTTTTCCTTACCCATCCCCATGAAATTGGGAAGCCATACGGAGTTGTCGCCGATGAATCCGCAACCATAGACCGGTGCGGCAAATCGAAACCGGTCGTCTAGGCTGGCGACGATGCAGGTGACAAAGCCGCCCCACGAGATACCGGCGAGACCGATCCGGTCCTTGTCCACGTCCGGCATTGATCGCAGCAACGAGTTGGCGAGAATCGCGTCGGCGACGGCGTGATAGGTCCACTGATCCTCGAGCGGTTCATCGATCTGGGCAAAGCGGCCAGAGCCGCCCGGCGCCGTACCGGGGCCACTGTTTTCGTGGCGCTCCCAGTCGCCGGATTTACCCCGGGGTACACTGCCGCAGGTGTCCATCGCGATGGCGGCGTAACCGCGACTGTTCCAAAATTGCACCCACTTGGCGAATGCCGTGCCGCCGCCGCCATGAATCAGAACCATCGCGGGGACTTTTTCCCCGGCCTTGTGGTCGGGCATTCCGATAAATGCGAACACCCGGGTGGGTTTGCCTTTCCACGGCAGGCCGTCGAAGAAGACGCCATGGACGCCGTTCGTGTCGAAACCGATGGCGGGCTGGAATTTTGGCGCCTGGAAGAGCGTGTTCAAATCCCAAGGGATCTGCGGCGGCTTTTCGTTGTCGGCGGCAAAGCCGGCACTGATGGCAATACTGAGCAGGGACAGTCCGAGCAGGGTTCCGCGGGCAAGGCCCGCCGTAACAGTTCTGAGATTCATCATAATTCAATAAATTCGCTTTGCACCGTGGCGTCGGGGAGTGAGGGGCTATCGGCCGTCCTTGCCAGCGGGACCGCTGCGGGCCAAGCGGAAGCCGACGTTCGTGCTGGCGAGCGCTGGAAACGCGGTGAGCCGATAGGCGCAGTCCGCCCGTTCGGCTGTTTGGTTCCAATGGCCTCCACGCACGATCCGCAGTGCTCCCTCGGTGGCCCGTCCCTCAATGCCCACGCCCTTGACGGTCGCCCTCGGAAACACAGGCCCCCAGTCGAACTCGGCGGGGCCCTTCGGGTCTGTGGCCGGTTCTTTGCCGTATCGGCCGAACCAGTCCCAGCACCACTGCGAAACATTGCCTGTCATGTCGAAGAGCCCGTAGCCGTTGGGCGGGAAGTTTTTCACGGGGCTGGTGCCCGCAGCCCCGACCAGGGCGAACTGCGGGTGGTGGCCGTCGGTCTTGCCGCTGGCGTCATACGACAGTTTGGGTGTGGCGATGTAATTCGCTTTCTCGTGCGAAATCGTGTCACCCCACGGAAAACTCTTCCCCGAGAGACCTCCCCGGGCCGCGACCTCCCACTCGGCCTCGGTCGGCAGGCGGTAGCCATCGGTCTTCCAATCACACGCCACGGCGTCGATCACACCGGTCCGATACACGGAACCCTTCACCGTGTAGCAAGGTTTTAGGCCATCCCGTTCGCTGGCGGCGTTACACCACTTCACGACGTCATGCCAGCTCACCGTGTGTATCGGATGGTCGCCCGCCCTGCCGGCCCCCTCGGCGAGATCGGCGTAGCCGTGGGCCACCGCCCACACCCGCACGGCGTCCCACTGTGACTTGGTCGTCGCCGTGACGGCCATGGAATAGCCGCCGAGCGTCACGGTCTGCACGCCACGGAAAATGCTGGATGTGAAAACCTCACTGCTGTTGTCCCCTCTCTGGTAACGTCCACCCGGTATGGCAGCGAATTCGGGCGGAGCCCACGGGAGCCGATTCGTATCGGTCGGCGGGGTTAGAGTTACGGCGGCAGTTTGGACCTGCGGCACGGCGGGCCATCGCCTCCAAGCACCCTCCATCGTGCCTTCACGATGGATTTGACCACCATAATGTTGGAACATCGTCAAGCCGATGCCCCTCCCCGCGAGCTTGCGCCGCAAGGCCCGCTCGTCAAAGGCTGCGGGGGCGATGAGAGCGGTCGCCAGGCCGGTTTGGAGGTTCGCCGTCGCCTGCTCGACACCCCCAGTAGCCATGATAAGCTGGTAAACTCCGAATGCACATGCCTCGCAGTCGACGCCCTCGAAGGGGATTTCGATCCAGCACAGCTTTTCGAGCGGCGTGGTCCGGCGGGCATGGAGAGAAAAGATCGATGGCGGCTTCCGCGGGGAGAGTTTGGCGTTGAACAAACCTAGCAGTTGCTCGGGCTTGACGTCGCGGAAACGAGGGTCGAATGCGACCGCTGGATCGAACTCGAAGGTCGCCTCCGCATTGGGTACGTTGACGTCCACGACCTTGATTGCCGGGAGGTTCTCGGCAACCAGGGCCCGAAAGTCCTTTTCCCCCTCAGGGGAGAAGAGACCCCGGATCTGCCAGGTGACGCGCATCTTGCCGGGCGGCGGCGCGTCGGCTGCAGAGGCAAAGCCGCTGATGAGCAATAAG
>JBAXFK010000361.1:0-3493 GCA_037139955.1 Rhodospirillales bacterium | reverse complement strand
CTCGTTTACGACGCCGCCACCGATCGCTTGGTCCAAGCCCGAGGCCCCAGCGTCGTGCGCAATGCCGGTCTGATGGCAGACGATGGCGTCCACTGGCTGGTGTACCGATCCGGTTCCGAATGGCAGCGCCTCGGTCGTTTGGACGCGTTCGGCCATATCGGACGCGCCGCCGACGGTGCCGCGCCGCTGCGCTTTCACCTGCACCGACAACCGAACGAACTCCTATCGCTCGAAGGCAACGGCGTCTGGCTCTGCGCCGAAAGCATCGGCACCGTCACCCTCGCTCGGCAAACCGCAGGCCCATGGGAGCATTTTTTTCCGGTCGCCGAAGCGGAAGCCGCCTTCCTCGACGAGATCGGCGGGCGCGATTGGATCGCCTCGGGCGGCGGATTGGTCGCGCATATCGGGGACCCCATTCATGGGATCGAAATCGTACAGGATTTCCACGCCCGTATCGGTATGCTCTACACGCCCATCCGCGAATTGTTGGATGCGCGGCATCGCCGGTTCCAGGACGGTTGGTCGATCGTGTACGACCATTGGCGGATCGAATATCTTACACCGTTTCGGCCGCTGATCTACATGATCGCCTACGGCAAGCAAGAAATATTCGATACCATGGCGCTGCTGCTGGCCTCGCTGCGGGAATTCGGTAAATACGCTGGCGAAGTCTTGATCTTCAGCGATCGCACAATGGACCAATTACGACCGTATATCCCACTCGATATGATATCGAAATGCCGAGCGGCAACGGGGCCGGTGCGGGATGCGACAGATATGATGGCGATGAAATATCGCATCTGCGATTTGCCGGAACTCGCAGCGTACCGCCCGTTGCTGTACTTGGATACCGATATCGTATGCAACGCGCCGATCGATATGCTGCTGAGGGAGTTGTCGCGCGCGCGCCGGATCGGTGTGCCGCTGGAAATGGATTTGATAGGAGATCATAATTATTATGGTTCTCTATTGTTCAACGTCGATAAAACCGCCCGCATCAGAAACGACTGCGGCTTCTCCGCCGGCCTTATCGGCATTCCCAGCATCGAGGTCGCTCGGCAGACCTTCCCCACGATCGTCGACAGCATGTACGGTCTTGCTCGACAACAAAAAGACCGCAAGGCGATGGGGTCGATTTTTCACGATCAGGGTATCGCGAATTATGTCGTGCATAAAACCGACGCGGCGGATTTCGAGATTATGACTCGACACACGGTTACCCCCGTCGATTTCCAACGACCGCTGTCGGAAATCGAACGGCGCGGCTTCGCGCATTTCTGCGGCGGCGTCGGCGATGCCGATTTGAAATTACCGACGATGCGCGCTTATGTGGCTCTGCTGCGATCCGGGGCCTGACGCCGCTGCGTAGCCCAGTGCCAGGGCCACGAAATAATGGCCGATCGCTCCCAACACCCCCAGACTGCAAAACAGTGCGGTATCGAACAGGCTTGTGGGCGCGATCCAAACGAAGGGCAGGATGAGGAGCATGCCGAAAGCGCCGACGATCGAGCTGTAGATCGCGGATGTCTCGGCAGCCTCGGTATCGGCGATTTCGCGGGTGAAAATTCGGTAGAAGCCGTTCATGAGCGCGCTAAAGACGATCGCGAGGGCGGCGGGATGAAAGACCTCGGTTCCCGGACGGACGATAATTAGCACGCCGAGGAACCCGACCAGCCCGAGATAGGTGCGTTCTCGCAGCATATGACGATCCCATGCCCGAACGCGCGCGCCCAGGACACTTGTAGGGAATTGTAGGATTCCCCCAGCAGCTTGGCGAACCCATTCATCGATGGCGAGGTGCAGGCCGACAGACAGATGAACAGGACTCCTAGCAACAGGTTGCGATCCCAGTCGCGGGTGCGCACCCGGATCAGAATCCGTAAAGCGTGGCGGCGTTATCGACGAGAATCCGCTGTTGCAACGCGGCGTCCGGCACCCATTGCATGAACAGATCGAGCTGTTTGCCCGCCTCGGGGCACGGGTCCATCTGCGGATGCGGCCAATCCGTGCCCCACACGCAACGTTCCGGTGCAGCGGCGACCAGCGCGCGCACATTGGCGCCGGTATCGTCCCAGGGCTTTCCGCCCGACGACACCCGGTAGCTGCATGTCTTGATCCAGGCATTGCCGCTATCGAGCAGCCGCAGCAGCGCCTGAAATTGCGGATGGTCGGTGCCGAGGTCGCTCATGACCCCGCCGCAGTGATCGATGACCACGGGTACGGGCAGCTTGGCCAGCACGGGGACCAGCGCCTCCAGCTTGTCGCCATCGGCATAGACTTGGATGTGCCAACCGAGCGGGGCGATGCGGCGGGCGATGGCGTCGAGCTGGTCCTCGGGCGTGCCGCCGCCGGTCGAGATATTGAAGCGCACGCCGCGAATGCCCTGGTCGTTCATGGTCTTGAACGCGGCATCGGAGAAGCCGGCATCGATCACCGCAACGCCACGGGCACGATGCAGCCCGAATTGGCGTACGGCATCGATGGTGACGCTGTTATCGGTACCGGACACGCTGGCCTGCACCACCACCATGCGCTGAACGCCGACCGTTTCGGCCATCGCCAGATAGGACGGCACCAAAGCCGGCGGCGGATCGTAACGCTTGCCGGCATCGAGCGGGAAAACGTCGTACGGCCCGAAAATATGGAAATGGCTGTCGCAAGTCAGCGGCGGGGCCTTTTTCGTTGGGGCGCTTGTGGTGGGCATGGATTTTCCTCCGGTTCCCGCGTTGTTTAGACCGCGCGAGCGAAGCGGCTCAACCGGTAGGGGGTGGGATCGACGATCGGGGTATCCCCGGCCACCAGATCGGCCATCAACCGCCCCGCGCCCGGCCCGATGCCGAACCCGTGGCCCGAGAATCCGGTCGCGATGAAGAAGCCGGGGATGCGCCCGACTTGGTCGATCGCCGGCACCGCATCGGGGGTGACATCCATCAATCCGCCCCAGCTTTGCACCACCTTCATCCCAGCGAAGACCGGGAATTTTTGCGCCAGCACCGCACGCCCCTCGGCCAGCACGGATTCGTCGGGGGCGGGGTCCAACACGCGCGCGGACTCGAACGGGGTCGTTTCGTCCATCGTCCAGCGGCGCTTGGTGCGCAGTTCCTCCCACGACCGGCGGCCGACCCCCAGCCGTATTTCGTGCCGATTCGCCCGAAGCCGAGGCCAAAAATCGCCCAGCAGCCGAAAATGATCGGGGGTAATCTCGGCGCGATTGGCGTTACGGCGCGCGATGGAATAGCCGCCGTCCAGCCGTTTGCGCAGCGCGAACACCGATCCGGCGGCGGTGAGATCGGGGCCGCCCGCGATCGGGGCGGTGCGGAACACCGAACCCAGCACTTTCAATTGCGGCAAATCGAACCCGGCATTGCCGGCGAATAGCCGGCTCCAGGCGCCACCTGCCAGCACCACGGCGTCGCAGGCGATGCGGCCTTTTTCGGTAACCGCGCCTGCCACTCGGCCGGCCTGAAAATCCAGCCCGCGCACCGCGCAATTC
>JBAXFK010000360.1:0-3496 GCA_037139955.1 Rhodospirillales bacterium | reverse complement strand
GTGTTGCCACTGGGTTTCGTCGGCAGCTTGCTGCTTTTCCCGCCCCCCGCCCAGGCCGCGTCCTTCCCCGCCGTGGAAGGCGCCAACGGCATGGTCGTGTCTGCCCAACGCCTCGCGGCGGAGGCGGGTGTTGCCATTTTGAAACAAGGTGGCAATGCCATCGATGCCGCCGTAGCGGTGGGTTACGCGGAAGCAGTCACCAACCCCTGCTGCGGCAATATCGGCGGTGGCGGCTTCATGGTCGCTCGGCTGGCGGATGGGCGTAACGTTTTCCTCAATTTCCGCGAAATGGCACCGGCCGCTGCGACCGCCGACATGTATTTGGATGCGCAAGGAAATCCGATCCGCGACGCCAGCCTACACGGCTGGAAAGCGGTCGGCGTGCCCGGCACCGTCGCCGGCCTGGATGCGGCGCTGACGAAGTACGGGTCGTTGCCCCGAGCGGTCGTCATGGCGCCAGCGATCGCATTGGCTCGGGATGGGTTCGTGCTCACGCGCGGCGATACCGATATATTTGCGCGCGGCGCCGCTTTGCTGCGTCGCGATCCCTCGGCCGCGCATATCTTTCTGCACCCTGACGGATCCGCGCCCATCCCGGGGGAGCGTCTGGTGCAAACCGATCTAGCAACGACGTTGCAAGCGATCGCGGACCGCGGCCCCGCTGCGTTTTATGCGGGAGCTATTCCGACGGCGATCGCCTCTTCATCGAAAGGCGCGCTGACCGCAGCCGATTTCGCCGGTTACAAAACGACCGAGTCCGAACCGTTATCTTGCCGGTATCGCGGCTACACGATCCTATCCTCGCCGCCTCCGTCGTCCGGCGGCACAGCGCTGTGCGAAATTCTCTTGGTGCTAGAAGGTGACGATCTGCGCGCATCCGGTTTCAATTCCGCCCAGACCGTGCATCTGATGACCGAGGCGATGCGTCACGCCTTCCTCGACCGCAACAGCTTTCTGGGCGACCCCGCATTCGTTGCCAATCCGTTGGAATGGCTATTATCGCCCGCGCATATCGGCGGCATACGGGCGGCGATCGGGGATCGTGCAACATCGTCGGACACGCTGCGACCCGGACTTGCCCCGCACGAGAAGCCCGAAACGACCCATTATTCGACGATCGACAACAAGGGAAATGCTGTGGCGGTAACCTATACCGTCAACGGATTGTTCGGGGCCGGCACGATGGCGCCCGGCACGGGGTTTCTGCTGAACGATGAGATGGACGATTTCGCAGTCAAACCGGGCAGTGCCAATTTCTTCGGCTTGGTGCAAGGCGCGGCTAACGCCATCGCACCGGGGAAACGCCCATTGTCGTCGATGGCCCCGACCATCGTGATGCGCGATGGCAAGATCGTTCTGGTGACGGGATCGCCGGGCGGTTCGCGCATCGTCACCATCGTTTTGCAGACGATCTTGAACGGCATCGACCACGGCATGTCACCCCAAGCAGCCGTCGATGCACCGCGTATCCACCACCAATGGCTGCCCGATATTATCGCCGCCGAGCCTTACGCATTGTCGGCGGATACGAAGGCGGCACTGGCGACGATGGGCTACAAGATAACAGAGCAAAGTCCCTGGGGGGCCGCAGCGCTCATCGCGGTCGGCGGGCCCGGTAAGGCCGCAGCTCTGGCATCGTCCGGCAACGATTCGACCGCGACCGGCGGGGCAGCCGAAGGGCTATTCCATGGCGCGAACGATCCACGCCGTCCGGCCGGCGCGGCCATCGGGTATTGAACGCCGCTGCTTACCGATCCAGCCAAATCGTCGCCAAATCCTGATTTACATAGTGGCTCGGGCTGATCTTGAAGCCCTTCACATAGCTATGATACGGAACGATCCGGTAGCGCCATAACAAGAACATTTCGTGAGCTTGCGTATCCAGCACAAGCTTCTCGAACTGGCGCATCAGACCGCGTTGCTTGGCGAAATCCGGTTCCCGCAGCATTCGATTATAGATTTCGATCTCCTCGGGATCGTCGTAATTGCCGTAATTCGCCGAAGATACCGAATGCGGCAGATATTTCGTCCCATCCAACAACGGATTGACGATGTTCTGACACTCGGCATCGACCGACACAGCAAAATCGCCGCTGCGCAACGCCTCGTCGTACGGGCCAGTCGGGAGCACGCGTTGGGTGGCTTTGATGCCGATTTTGCTCCAGGAATCGATCGCCCAGATCGCGTTGAATTTGTACGGTTGATCGATGTTGCGGTTCAGCAACTCGAACGTGAGCCCCTCGGCGCCGGCCTCTTTCAGCAAACGCCTTGCCTCGGCCCGGGATTTTTCGATGTCGGGCCAGTACCCGGCGATGCCGTGCAATTCGTCCTTGGTTGCGGCCAAAGGCGAGGTCGGAAACACAAGCCCACCCACGGTCTTCGACACCGTAATACGCGCCATCGCCGCCGAATCGCCCCAGCGATCGATGGCCAGCGTCAGCGCGCGGCGCACCCTGGGATCGTCGAACGGTTTACGGGCATGATTGGGGGTTATCAGCGCGCCGCAATTCCAGTCGCTTTCCTGCACCGCTATTTGGTCGCCAAGCGCAGCTTTCAGCTCGTCGCGGGTGGCGGGCGGGAAGCCGCGAAATTCGATAGCGGCGCGATCGCTGCGGATGGCCGCGACACGCACCGCTTGTTTGTCGGCGAAAATACCAACGAACCCATCGAGAAAAGGCAGACCCGCACGATAGTAATCGGGGTTGCGTACGCCGGAAATCGACTGCCCAGACTGGTATTCTTTGAAACGAAATGGTCCGGAACCCAAGATATGAGTTTCGTACCAGTGGGAATCGCGGTCCAGAACCGATTTTTGGTACAAAAACGCATAGGGATCGGCGAGCGCCGGCAGAAAGGCACCGGTGGCGAACTTCAGACGAAAGACGACGGTCTTCGCGTCGGGCGCCTCGATCTTATCAACCATCGAATAATAGCCGCCGCGCGCGCTGACCACGCCAGGCGGCGGCGCTACGATATGGTTCCAACTCGCGGCCACGTCGAATGCGTTCATGACCGATCCATCGGCATACCGGACATCGTCGCGGATCGTGAACGTATACGTTTTGCCATCGTCGGTCGGCTGGGCAATCTCGGTGCAGACATCGCAAACGAACGTGGACACATCGGCCGGGTTATCGGGATTGGCGCGGATCAGCACGCTGTAGAAAGGCGCCACCGCATGGATTGTTGCGAACGTCGCCTCCCGATGGCCATCGAAGCTGGGCGGCGAGTCGGCAGGGATCATGAAATTCAACGTCCCGCCGTGCTTGGGCGCGTCAGCCGCCGTTGCCGGAACCGCGAGCCCGAGCAGCAATCCGAATGCCGCGACGATCCAATGTTTCATATTTGCCTCCCGTGCGGCGAATTAGGCGCTTTCAGGTCGGTCGTGACAACCGGTTCATGCGGTTTCGGCGAACAGCTCCCGCCCGATCAACATCCGCCTGATCTCGCTGGTGCCCGCGCCGATCTCGTACAGCTTGGCATCGCGCCACAAACG
>JBAXFK010000359.1:0-3522 GCA_037139955.1 Rhodospirillales bacterium | reverse complement strand
GAGGGCGTGGTGCAGCCGGCTCCGCGCGCGGCGATGGCGCGGCGATACGGGGAGGGGTACGACGGGCGGTGAGGGCAGTGCGAGGCGCTCGGGGCATCTATTGGGTCCAGGAGGCGCGGTTATCGCAAGTCCTGAGGTGTGGGGGAAGGCGGGGCCATCGCGTTCTTCTTCGCAGTACCGCTACAATCGGGGCATCGTCGCTCCAGAACCGGAATCTCCCCATGAAAGGTCTTTTCCTCGATGCCGTAGACGACCTCGCCGAGGTCTGCCAGCGCGTGTCCCGTCCCGGCGATCCGTCGGTTGCGATCAACGAACAGGCGGACGTCCCGGCGGCCGATCTGCCAAGTCTGATCGCCGGATACGATTTCGTGTTCAACGACCATACGCAAATGCCGACCGATGCGATGGCGAAATGCGAAGGGTTGAAGCATGTCATATTCCTCGGCACCGGCGCGCGCAGCTACATGAACCCCGAGGAATTGGCCGACCTCGGCATTACCGTTCACATTATCAAGGGCTATGGCGACACGGCGGTGGCGGAACATACGATTGCCCTGATGTGGGCTGCCGCGCGCGGCATCGCGGCGATGGATAGCGGCATGCGTGCCGGTCGGTGGTTCCGCACCGAGGGCATGGAACTGACCGGCAAAACAATCGGCTTGATCGGCTATGGCGGTATCGGAGCCGAGGTTGCCAGGATCGCCCACGGATCGGGCATGAAGGTACAGGCCTGGAATCGCACCCCGAAACAGGTGCCGCATGTCGCGTTCGCCGACCTCGATACGGTTCTGGCTACCAGCGATGTGTTGTCGATCCATCTTTTGCTGAACGACGAAACACGCGGCTTGCTGTCGGCCGAGCGGATTGGGCGGATCAAACCGGGGGCGATTTTGGTGAATACCGCGCGCGGTGCGATCCTCGACGAAGCAGCAACGATCGCGGCGCTGCGGTCCGGCCATTTGCGACATGCGGCGTTGGATGTATTTGCGATCGAACCCTTGCCGATAGGACATGAATTCACGACGTTGCCGAATGTGACCCTATCCGCGCACAGCGCCTTCCGTACCCCGGAGGCAAGCGAGAAGCTGCTGCGTATGGCGTTGGACATCGCCGTCGCCTTGCCGTAGCAACGCTTCCCTATTGCGATAATACAGTTGGGAAGAAACACACCATGAACCAGCCGATGCGCCTCGGACGCAGACACGCAATCGCGGGTGCGGCAGCAGCGGCTGCGGCCGGGTTCGCACGCCCGAGCCGCGCGGCCAATCCGCTGCGCATTGGCATTATCAACGACATGAATGGGCCTTACTCGGCGGTTAGCGGACCCGGTGCGGTCGTGGCGGCCAAAATGGCGATCGCGGATTTCGGCGGCACCGTGCTGCAACGCTCGGTCGAACTGCTGTCGGCGGATCATCTGAACAAGGCCGATACCGGCCTCGCGATCGTGAAAGAATGGTTCGGGCCAGGCAATGTCTCCATGGTCGCGGATTTTGCCAATACCTCGGTCGCGTTGGGGGTGCAGCCGATGCTGACGCAGCTCAATAAAATCGCGATGTATACATCCGTTGGAACATCGATCCTGACGGGCAAGGCGTGTTCGCCGCTGTCAGTACATTGGGCGCACGATACCTATGCTACCACCGCGCCGTTGATCCGAGCGATGTTGCAACAGGGCAAGAAGACGTTCTTCTTTATGATCGCGGATTATACGTTCGGCGATATTCTCGCCGGCGACGCGCTGGCGGCGGTAAAAGCCGGCGACGGCAAAATCGTCGGCACCGTGCGCCATCCTCTCGCCAGCTCGGATTTCGCCTCGTATTTGATTGCGGCGCAGGCCTCGGGCGCGGATGTGGTGGTGCTGTGCAACGCGGGCACCGATGCGACCAATGCCTACAAGCAGGCCATTGAGTTCGGTCTGCCGGCCAAACAGACATTCGTGACGCCGCTGATGTTTCTCAGCGACGTGCATAGCTTGGGTCAAGCGGCGGCCGGCGGGCTGCAGTTCACCAATTCCTGGTATTGGGATCAAAACGACGAAACGCGCGCTTGGGCGAAACGGTTCAAGGATACGACGGGGACGATCCCGAACGATGCGCATGTCGCGACGTATTCTGCCGTCCTCCACTACCTCCGCGCGATTGCTAAATCCGGATCGGATGAAGCGCAGACGGTCATGAAAGCCATGCACGCGACCGAGGTGAACGACGTCTTTGCCAAGAAGGGGAAAATCCGCGTCGACGGGAAAATGGTGTTCGACCGTTATTTGTTCCGCGCGAAAACGCCGAGCGAATCGAAGGGAGAGTGGGATCTGCTGGCTGCGGTGCGCGATATCCCTGCCGAGAACGGATTCCGCCCGTTGGCGGAGTCGGAATGTGCGTTCATCAAGACCTGAACGAGTGCGTGCAAAGACCCTCCCCATTGCTGCGGCGGGATGGTAAAAGGGTTCAACGATGCCCGCCTGGCGGAATGGTAGACGCAGCGGACTTAAAATCCGCAGCTGGAAACGGCGTGCCGGTTCAAGTCCGGCGGTGGGCATATCATTGATTTTATTGTAATATTTATGGATTTTGGCCCTTCAGAAATCAGAGGTATATTTCCGACAGCATGGTGTCAGCATGGAATATACCGACAGGCCGGCATTCTCAGATGCCCGGAAACACACGGGAAAACCTGAACCGACGATTATCCCGCCCAACCTTCCGACCCCTTGGGCTGCCGTGTCCGATCGGTGCCCCCACGGTTGGGGGGCCTCTCCGGGCGATTGGGGAGACAATGGACAGACAGGCGGATATCCGTCCGAGTCGGGGCCGGTGACGCGCGCGGGTTGGACGCGCAAAGCTTCCATCCCCAAACAAAGGGTCACGCCCCGACGGGCGTTAAATTGGCACCGCGCGCGGACACACCATTCGCGTAACTGGATAGAACGTCGGGGAACGCCAAAGGTGTGAATTGCCGTTGCCCCGGCGACCAAAACAACCAGGTCTTTTTGGTCGGGTCGTCCGGGTCGGCTACCTCCGGCGTTAAATTTGGGTGATAGCCGGCCCCCCGCACGCGGCGCGGATCATGTGAGTGCTATTGCGGTGTGCGGCCTCGGGCACCCCGAGCCATGCGGCGGTCCCGGCTTCGGTGTGCGCCTGGATGTCGGCGTGACACCGATCCGGCGGATAGCACCGGGGCTGGGTGCTCCGGTCGCGCTGCCTGTCGCGGATGGGGATGGTCGTCCCGCGTCGCAGGGCGGCGAAGGGCGCCCACCGCTCTGCGTCGATCCGCCGGGCGCCCTTCGCCACGAAACTCAGGCCACGGGCATGCGGTAAGGTCCCGCCCCGCCAAGGAACCCGCGCAACCCCTCCAACGACACCCCCATCATGAGGGCGGCCTTAGTAATGTTGTACCGATTGGTCAGCGCCCGTGCGTCGATCAGAAACCCCGCGAGATGCTGGTGGTCGCCTGGGCCGGCCGCGACCCCCAGTGAGCTGCTGCCGGTTTCGCGGACACCTGGTTTAAGCCGCTGCGGCGATCCGC
>JBAXFK010000358.1:0-3537 GCA_037139955.1 Rhodospirillales bacterium | reverse complement strand
CCTACGATCTGCGGCGCATGCTGACCAAAGAGGGCAGCAATCTCCACTACGACATCGTGTTTCTGCAAGAACCTGCGATGGGGGAGATCGATCCCCGCCTCGCCGCCGAACCCGGCGTCAAAATTCTGATGCAATCGGAATGCGGCATGCTCGAAGCCGCGCGGCTGGTCCATGCGGACGAGATCGTGGTGGCGCCGGACGATCGGCGTGGAATGGATTTGCAACGGCTGCTGGATTGCAAAAAGGCCGGCTTTCCGGTGGTGCAGTATCTGTCCTTCATCGAGGCCGAGATCCGGCGCATCGACATCAAGCGGCTGGAACTCGGATGGCTGGTATTCTCCGACGGCTTCACGTTCAGCGCGATCGATCGCTTCCTCAAGCGGGCCTTCGATCTGTTCGTTAGCAGCCTTGTGCTGATCCTGACCGCGCCATTGCTCATTGGCGGCATGGTCGCCATTCGGTGGGAGGGACCGGGCTCGGTTTTCTACCGGCAGGAACGCGTGACCCGCGACAATAAGGTGTTTTGGATTCTGAAATTGCGCACCATGCGGATGGATGCGGAATCCGGTGGTGCCGTCTGGGCGGCGACCAAGGACAATCGTATCACCAAGGTCGGCAATTTCCTCCGCCGCGCCCGTATCGACGAGCTGCCGCAACTGCTGAATATCTTAAAGGGGGAGATGTCCTTCGTTGGCCCGCGCCCCGAACGCCCGGTATTTGTCGCCGAACTGGCGCAGCAGATACCGCTTTATAACGAGCGGCATATGGTGAAGGCCGGGCTGACCGGTTGGGCGCAGGTCAACTACCCCTATGGCGCCTCGATCGACGATGCGCGGTCCAAGCTCAGCTACGATCTGTATTATGTGAAGAATTTCTCTATCTTGTTCGATTTTGTGATCCTGCTGCAAACGATGCGGGAAGTCCTCTGGCCGAGCGGCGTTCGGTAACTGCCACGATCGGGGCGGGTTTCCGACACATTGGTGTGGTGTCTAGCGCGCCTACCGCTCGTGGAGTTTCGGTTTGCGCCGCCAGTTTTTGCTCGCCGGATTGCTGTCACTGTTGCCGGGGCGATCTCGTGCCCAGGATATCGTCCCGCCCGCGCCGATCGGCGTTGCCGCCCAAGCCTTGGCGCGACTGATCGAGGCCGCGCGGTCCCAGGCCATTGCCGATGGGGTGCTGCCGCTGCCAGCAGGCGTTCGTCGCGCCTTGCTGGGCTATTTTCCCGACTGGGTGCTGGGCAAGGTGCGCTATGCGGCCGGGCGGTCGGAGGGCAACGCGCTGCCGTCTTTGGCGTTCGGCTACGGCGATGCCGCTGCCGTGACTCTTGGCGACGTGGTGGTGTTCAAGGACGCGTTGACGGCGCAGACCGATACGAAGCTGTGGGCGCACGAGCTGACCCATGTCCTGCAGTACCAGCGTTGGGGTATCGATGGATTCGCCGACCATTACGTGCGCGATAGCAAAGCGGTTGAGAAGGAGGCTTACGACAACGCCGATCGCTTCGAGGCTTGGCGCCGCAAGTAACCCGCCACCGTCACGGACACCAACAACAAGGCCGAAGACGGCTCGGGGATATCGATGTTGGCGCTGCCGCCGATCGCGAAACGCCCGCCCAGAGCAGCTTCGATCGCCGCGATGGCAGCACTGTCGAGCGCGATTTCGATGTCGGTGTGGCCCGTCGTTATGGCGATCCGACTGTCGGTGTAGGCGACGCCCGATCCCAGATCGGTGTAAATCTCGGCGCTCGGAGCGGTGTCGAGGTTCAGCAGCGCCGTCAGCGATGTCGATACATCCCACAACGAAAACGCGGGCGAGCCGGCGACGATGCCTGTGTTCAAGCCGATACCGGCCGACAGAACCGTGCCGGCCCGACCGGTGAGATCGAAGACGAAGAAATCGTTCCATTGTATGTCGAACATATGGCCGGTGACGATATTGGTGTTGCCGTTGAAATTGGCTTGCGTGGCGCTCCACCATCCCTGCGTTGCGGCTTCGATGGTCGCGGAGGATCCGTCGCCGAACGAGAGGGTCAGGGAGGCAGGGACGGCCGAGCCGCCGAATGCAAATGTCTGCGCTTTCGATGGGGTGCACAAACATAATGCCAGGGAAATTACGAGTGTGTGTAATATTGCATTCATGGCACGTCTTTCACAAAAGCGCTGCCAGAGCGTTGGCAATATCCGTGCCACCAAGATAGACGATTGATATTTGCGAAGATAATGTTACGTTTTAGAACGGTCTGTGCGGCGGGTGTAAATTCCGCCGACAGATCATTCCGATATGTTTCCTACTATGGTGTGCGGAGGCGCCCTATTCCTCCGGGCTGAACCCCATGATGCGGGCGAAGCGTTCCCGGTAGGCTGGCCAGACCTCGGGGTTGATCAGCCGAGGCGGCCGTTTTCCATCCAGAATCTCCAGCACCTGCTCGGCAGCGAAACGCGACATATTTTCGCGGGATTCGAGCGTCGCGCCGGCCGTATGCGGGCTGACCAGGACGTTGTCGAATTTCATCAGCGGGTGGGATGACGGCGGCGGCTCTTCTTCCCAAACATCCAGACCCGCGCCAGCGATTGTCTTATTGGTCAGGGCTGCTGCCAGGGCGTCCTCGTCGTGGATGAAACCGCGAGCGGTTGTGACGAAATAGGCTTCGGGCTTCATCAGGCCGAATGCGCGGGCGTTCATCATTTTCCGCGAGTCTTTTGTTAGGGGGCAGTGGACGCTGACGAAATCGGATTCACGCAATAGCGTGTCGAAATCCACCTTCTCGCCGCCGCGTGCCTTCACTTGCTCCGCTGTCAGCATGGGATCGAAGGCCAACACTCGCATGTTGAACAGGCCCCGGCAAAGTTCGGCCACCCGAGCGCCGACATTGCCGATACCCAACACGCCGACGGTGCGGTTTTTCAGTTCGCGTCCGGTGAAGGCGCCGCGCGGGATCTCCTTGCCGGCGCGGAGGTCGCGATCGGCCTCCACGATGCGTTTCGACAGGGTTAGCATCATTGCCAGTGCGTGCTCCGCAACGCCTTCTTTGTTGCCGCCGGACTGGTTTACCACCGCGATGCCGGCTGCCGTGCAGGCGTCCACATCGATCGGATCGTAGCCCGCGCCGTTCGACGACGCCGCGATCAGGTTCGGTGTTTGGGCGAGCAGCGCAGGCGTCACATGGAAGTGCGGCGCGATCGCCTGTCGCGAGGCCCCGATCTGAAACACATGTGCCATATTCAGGATTGGATCGGCCTCGTGCGCGGGGGATTCGTTCTCCAACCGGTCGAGTTGCACGTCCGGCCGCTGCGCGAGGATTTCGGCGTAGAGGGGGGACGACAGATAGCGGACGTAAAACACCCGCTTGGTGTTCGGGGCCATGGCGTTTCTCCGTTTGTGTTGGCGGTAGCCTAAGCGGATTTCGCTTGGTTGGCCAACGAACGGACGTGCGTAGGCGACGGCACGCGCGATAGCGCGGCCGCTAAATCGTCGCAGCGGACAGAAGCTGGGGTGGCGGTGGCTCGCCGAGGAGGGTGCCGAGCAACTGGCGGATGG
>JBAXFK010000357.1:0-3546 GCA_037139955.1 Rhodospirillales bacterium | reverse complement strand
CCTGCATAGTCGCAGCGGCCGCGCGATCGCGCGTGCCGTTGCCGATGCACGCCCGCCGAAAAAGGCTGTAACGGGCTCAGTACATCACGTCCCCGCCGTTTGGCGACAACGTCGCACCCACGTAAAATCCGCCATCGGGGCCGGCCAGCAATAACGCGGTCGCAGCGATTTCTTCCGGCCGACCGAAACGGCCGATCGGCAGCGCGGCAACGAAAGCCAACCGGTCTTCTTCCGTCATGGTCGCGGTTAGATCGGTGGTGACCGGACCGGGCGCGATGGCATTGACGCGAATGCCTTTCGGCGTCGCCTCCCACGCCAATGCCCGCGTAAATCCGGCGATGCCGGCTTTAGCAGCGGAGTAAACCGCCGAGTTAGGCGCCCCCTTGATGCCCCGCTGCGACGCCACGTTGATAATGCAGCCCCGTCCTCGCGCTACCATCGCGGGATACACCGCCTGCGCCATGAAGAACATGCCCTTCAGATGTACGCCCAGGATCGAGTCGAAATCGGCCTCGGAATAATCCTCGAAAGCTTTGCGAATATTCATGCCGGCGTTGTTGAACAGGATGTCGATCGGGCCGAAATCCCGGGCGACCGCGTCGGCGAAGGCTCGGCTGGCGGCGATGTCGGACACATCCACGGATCGGTGCATCGCCCGGCGCCCGAGGGCGGCGATTTCTGCGGCGGTTTCGTCGGCTTTGGCGTCGTCGTTCAGATGGCAGAACGCGATATCCGCGCCCTCGGCCGCGAAAGCCAACGCCGTTGCGCGGCCGATCCCGCGCGAGCCGCCGGTTACAAGCGCAATTTGTCCTGCCAGTTTCATCGGGAATGCCTCCTGTCGGTCTGGCGCATGTTGCCCTGGAACGCGTGCTGCACCAAGTTCCCCCCATGTTGATCGCCCGCACCCTCCCCGACCTCCGCGCTGCCTGCGCCTCCCTCCGCGCCGAGCGAGGGGGGCTGACATTCGTGCCGACCATGGGGGCATTGCACGATGGGCATCGCGCTTTAGTGAAAGCGGCGGTGGCGTCGGGCGCGCCGGCGGTCGCGTCGATCTTCGTCAACCCGCTCCAGTTCAACGCGACCGAGGATTTGTCCCGCTACCCCCGAGACGAACCCGGCGATCTCGCGGCATTGGAATCCTGCGGCTGCGCATTGGCCTGGCTGCCGGATGTCGAGACGATGTACCCGGCGGGCGAGGCCACGACCATCAGCCTAACCGGCCCTGCCGAACGGTGGGAGGGCGATGCGCGGCCCGGCCATTTCCGGGGCGTTGCCACCGTCTGTGCCAAGCTGTTCGGCCAAGTCCGCCCCGATCGCGCGTATTTCGGCGAGAAGGACTGGCAACAACTCCAAGTCATCGCGCGCATGGTCGCCGACTTGCTGCTGCCGCTAGAGATAGTCGGCATCGAAACGGTGCGCGAGCCCGACGGCTTGGCCCTGTCGTCGCGCAACCGCTTCCTCAGCCCCGCCGATCGGGTCACGGCACCCATCTTGAACCGGGTATTGCGCGAAACCGCACAGGCCTTGGCGACCGGCGCCGGGGCGGAACCGCTGCTCGCGGCGGCCCGAACCACGCTTGAGGCCGCAGGATTCGCGGTGGACTATTTCGCATTGGTGGATGGGCCGACCCTTACGCCCATCGCCACCCTCGACGCGAATGCCCGTCTGATCGCCACCGCTCGGCTGGGGTCCATCAGGCTGCTCGACAATGTCGCTGTCCGGTAAAACCCGCGCAGCAATGCCGGTCGTGGAACGGATACCGGCGGCACCGGTCTAGTCCACATCGCCACCGCGATCGACGACCGGTAACGGTTCCCCAGTCTTGCCAAGGGCGAGTTCTATCGCCAGCCTCCCAAATCGAAGCAAGCCTTGGGAGGACAAAGTATGAAACGCCGCTCGTTCCTGCGGACCACCGCCGCCGCAGCCGCCACACTGCACGCGCCCGCCGTTTTCGCCCAAACCGCGCGGGAGAAAACGTTACGGGTGGCGCCGCTGACGGCTTTGGCCTCGGTCGATACGGTGTTCAACACGTCGCTCGTCACCACGAACCACGGTTATGCCGCCTACGACACCCTGTTCGGCTTCACCGCCAAGCGCGAAATCACCCCGCAAATGGCCGAGGGCCACACCGTCGAGGACGACGGCCGCACCTACGTCATCAAGCTGCGGGACGGCTTGAAATTCCACAACGGCGAGCCGGTACGCGCCCAAGATGCGATACAGAGCCTGAAGCGCTGGGCCGGGCGCGAAACATTCGGGCAGACGGTGGCGAAATTCGTCGATAACTGGGGCGTTAAGGACGATCGCACGCTGCGCATTACCCTGACTCAGGCAGTCCCCATTTTCCTGGAGGCTATCGCGCGCGGCAGTTCTTCCATTCCATTCATTATCCCCGAACACATTGCGAAGACCGATCCGTATACGCAAATAACGGATGCCACCGGCAGCGGGCCATTCCGTTTCGTGAAGGAAGAATTCGTGCCGGGTCAGATGGCGGTCTACCGGCGCAATCCGGACTACATCCCTGCCAAGGGTGCGGCCGACTGGACCTCGGGCGGGAAAGTCGCACATTTCGAGCGGGTCGAGTGGCAAGCCATCCCCGAGCAGGCCACGGCAGCCGCTGCGTTGAAGGCGGGGGAGATCGATTGGTACGAGCAGGTGCAACCCGATCTGGTGCCGAGCCTGCGGAAGAACCCGGATATCGCGATCGGCAACGCGAACCCGACCGGCTTCAACGGCATTCTCCGCTTCAACCATATGCACCCGCCGTTCAATAACCCAGCCGTGCGCCAAGCGGTCATGCAGGCCGTCGATCAACACGATTACATGGAGGCTTTGACGGGCGGCGATCCGGCGTCCTGGGCGCATTGCCGCTCGATGTACCCCTGCGGAACCCCATACGGTCGCGACATCGCCGCGCGGATGCCCGCCAACCTCGAAAAAGCTCAGGCGATGTTGAAAGCATCGGGCTATGCCGGGGAAAAAGTCGTCATCCTCAGCCCGGCCGACGTCCCGACCATCCATCCGATGGGAGAGGTTACAGCCGATCTGCTGAAGCGCATCGGCATGAACGTCGAATTCGCCGCCATGGATTGGGCAACGCTGGTGGCGCGACGGGCAAGCCGGGAGCCGACGGAGAAAGGCGGCTGGTCGATCTTTCATACCTGGGCTCCGTCCTCGATTATCGGAACGCCGGTGGAGCATTTCCCCATGCGCGGCCTGGGCGCCAAGGGCTGGGCCGGCTGGTTCGGCGACGACAAGACCGAAGAACTAACCGCCGCCTGGACCGTCGCCACCACCGACGCCGCCCGCACCGCCGCCGCCGATGCCGTGCAGGCCCGCGCGCTGGAGACGCTGCCGTTCATTCTGTGCGGGCAGTTCCAGATACGCACGGCCTATCGCAAATACCTGACCGGGATCGTGGAAGGTGGCGCGGCCTATATGTGGAACGTGAGACGGGGGTAGTTATGAGGATTATATCCTCATAACTTCCTGTCAACGCCCAATAGAAATGTCCCCTTGTTCTGCCAGATAGGAATGTCCCCT
>JBAXFK010000356.1:0-3579 GCA_037139955.1 Rhodospirillales bacterium | reverse complement strand
CGCGAATACAACCAATCGCGGAAGGGGGCGGCGTCTTATATCGCCATGGAAGGCGAGTTCTCGCGCTACCTCAAGGATGTTTATTCGGCCCTGCCGATCGAGCGGGACGCGCTGACCGACGAATGCGAGATCGTTGTGATCGGTGCAGGCTTCGCCGCGCTGCTTCTTTGGTACAAGTTGCGTGCGGCCGGGTTCCGCGATGTGCGCGTCTGCGAAAAGGGCGGCGATGTCGGCGGCACTTGGTATTGGAATCGCTATCCGGGCATTGCGTGCGACGTCGAATCCTACAGCTATTTGCCGCTGTTGGAGGAGATGGGTTATTTTCCGACGATGAAATTCGCTTCGGGTTTCGAAATTCTCGAATATTGCCAACTGATGGCCGAGAAGCTGGATTTCTACGACCGTTGCCTGTTCCATACGACCGTGGATCGCACCGAGTGGGATGAGGCAGCCGGCCGTTGGATCGTGTCGACGGATCGCGGCGATAGAATGCGGGCGCGGCATGTGGTGTTGGCCAACGGTTCGTTGACGACGCCGAAACTGGCCAAAATCGATGGTATGGAAACGTTTGCCGGGGCGTCGTTCCATACCTCGCGGTGGGATTACAATGTCGAGTTGACTGGCAAGCGCGTCGGCGTGATCGGTACCGGTGCCAGTGCGGTGCAAGCGGTTCCGGAACTCGCGAAAGTCGTTAAGTCGTTGCATGTGTTCCAACGCACGCCTTCGACGATCGATGTGCGCGATCAACGGGTGACCACGCAGGAAGAAATCGATGCTTGGTCGAAGGAGCCGAATTGGGCGAAATCTCGGCGGGAGCGTTTGGCGCGCATTTCGTCCGGCCGCACGGCCCTGAAAGGCAACGACGACTATTTGTCTGGGAAAGTCACCGAAACCCGCGAGCGCCGGACCTACGACCGCGAATTGTCGCCCGAGGAATTGATCGAGCGGCAGTTGAACACGAATTTCCGGATCATGGAACAAATTCGCGCCCGCGTGGCTGCGATCGTGAAGGATCCGAAAACGGCGGAAGCCTTGAAGCCTTATTACGCCTATGGCTGCAAACGCCCGACGTTCCACGACGAATATCTGCCGAGTTTCAATTTGCCGCACGTTACTTTGGTCGATACCGCGCCGACGGGTGTCAGCCATATCAACGAGCGGGGCGTTGTGCATAACGGTATCGAATATCCCGTCGATGTGTTGATTTACGCGACCGGTTTCCAATGGATGGGGGCGGGCTCGTTCAACATGATCGTCGGTAAGGACGGACGCAGCCTGCGTGGCAAATGGGGCGAAGAAGGGGTGAAAACCTTCCTTGGGTTGCACAGCAATGGATTTCCCAATCTTTATATTTTGTCGGGTCCGCAAAGTGGCGGTGGGCAATTCAATTTCACCCGCACGATGGAAGGCCAGACCGATTATGTGGTGTGGTTGATGCAGACGATGCGGGAGCGGGGCGCGAAGTTCGTCGATGTCAGCAAGGAAGCCGAAAGCGCGTACGCCGAACACTGTCGGGATGCGGATATTGCGTCGCGGCCGTTGCGGGATTGTTTGTCGTATTATAATGGCGACGGCAATGCAGAACCCGGAAGCTTGGCATATTATGGCGGGCCTCGGAAATGGCACGAAATTCGGATGGCGGCACAAGAGTCGCTCGAACCCTACGTTCTCACAGCCTAACACCTAGGATATCGCGATGACTGCTAACGACCGCGTCCATCTGTCGGCCGCCGAAGCACGCGCACTCGGGGAATCCGCGATGCGCGGCGCGGGTTTCGACGACGAAGAAGCGCGCATTCTGACCGATCATTGCCTGGACGCGGCTTTGTGCGGATACGAATATTCCGGCATGCCGAAATTGCTCAACGTGATCGACGAAGCTCGGTTCGGTAAGCCGCGCAAACCCGTTTCGGCGGTGAAGGAAACCGGACCGACCGCACTGCTGGATGGTGGCAACAATAACGGCATGATCGCCGGTTACCGTGCGGCCGAGGAAACGATTCGTCGCGCTGCGGAGCACGGTTTGGCGATCGTCTGCATGGGCAATACATCCATGACCGGACGGAGTGCGTATTATTGCGAGAAGATCGCGCGCGCCGGTTTCGTCGTGGTTCACACCGTCGCGTCCCCGCCTTCCGTCGCGCCGTTCGGCGGCACGCGGCCGGTGCTTGGCACCAACCCGATTGCGTTCGGATTTCCCACCGATGGCGATCCGCTGGTTATCGACATGGGCACCTCGGCATTCATGGGTACCGACCTGCAATTCCGAGCGCGTATCGGTACTCCACTTCCCGAGGGCGTGGCGCTTGGACCCAATGGCCATCCGACCACCGATCCCCGCGTTGCCCGTCAGGGTGCGTTGTTGCCGTTCGGCGGGTCCGAGGGCGGTTACAAAGGATTCGGATTGGCGTTGGCGATGGATGCGCTAGGGGCGTTGGCCGCGACGACACGGGGGCAATCGGAAGAAGGCGGCTACATGTTCATGGCGTTCAAGCCGGATTTGTTCCTGTCTTCGGACGATTACCGGCACGAGGTGTCGAAGCGGATCGAAACCGTCAAGGCAACGCCGCGACGGGAAGGCGTGGACGAAATTCGTATCCCTGGCGAGCGTTCTTACGCGACCCGCGCACGTCTATCGGTGGACGGTATCGAAATCGAGCGTAAAATTTTCGATGCCCTGGGCAGGTTGGCACAGGGGCATCTCGACCACGGGGCGTAGAGGTTAGCCCCTCGGCTTCCGCTTCATCAACGCCGACCGCTTGCAAATCGCGACGAGTTCGTTCCGCTGATTGATTGCCTCGTGCAGGAAAATCACGATCCCGGCTTCGGGGCGGGAACGGCTCTCGCGAATTTCGTGCACTGACGAGCGCACATGCAACGTATCGCCGTGGAACACCGGCTTGGGAAAGCGCACTTCGTCCCAGCCGAGGTTCGCGACGGTCGTGCCCAACGTGGTGTCGCCCACGGAAATGCCGACCATCAGCCCGAGCGTGAAGCAACTGTTGACGATGCGAGTGCCGAACTCTGTTTCGGTCCGGCAGTATTCCTCGTCCAGATGCAGCGCGGCCGGATTATGGGTCATGGCGGTGAACAGCACGTTGTCCATTTCGGTCACGGTTCGACGAATCGCGTGCTCGAATGTTTGGCCCACGGAAAATTCTTCGAAATACAGTCCGGCCATGTCGGTTTCCTCCCTATCGGTTGACATACCGATAATCCGGCGGCGCGATGGCGGCAATCCAGCGCTCCTGGGTGCGTTAGGATGTCGTCCCACCCAACCACGCCACCAACTGCCGCTGGGCGCCGCGCTGGCCGAGGTCTAGGGCCGGCGGGGCTTCCGGCAGCACGCAGCCGCCTAACGTCGCGGCGATTTCCGAGATTTCCGCCCAGCCGGGTGCGAGTGGCCATAGCACAAGCCGGGGCACCCCGGCCCGCAGTGCGGCTAGCGCCATGCCGGATGCGTCCGCGCAATCCAGAACGTCCGTCGCCCCGTCCCGCCGGACTTGCGCGATCAGAGATCGCCACCACAGGCAGCCGGCGTAGACTCCGGCTGCCGGAGCCGACAGCAGTGTCACCGGC
>JBAXFK010000355.1:0-3610 GCA_037139955.1 Rhodospirillales bacterium | reverse complement strand
GTCCTCGACCTGACGCGCGTTTTGTCGGGGCCGTTTTGTACCGCCTTGCTGGGCGATCTCGGCGCCGATGTGATCAAAGTCGAATCGCCCGAGGGCGATTCCATTCGCGGCCAGGGGGCGATCAAGGAAGGTCTGTCCGGCTATTTCGCCCAATTCAATCGCAACAAGCGGTCGATTCGCCTCGACCTCCGCAAGCCGGAGGGGCGGGAGGTTTTGGCCAGGCTGATCGGCCAATCCGACGTCCTGGTGGAGAATTTCCGTCCGGGTGTGTTGGCCCGACTGGGCTTCGGACCGGAACGGCTGAAAGCACTGCGCCCCAGCCTCGTGTCTTGCTCGATCAACGGGTTCGGCAGCACCGGGCCCTATCGCGATCGCCCGGCCTTCGACTTCATTGCCCAAGCCCTCAGCGGTTTCATGGCGGTTAATGGCCGTGCCGACGACCCGCCATTGCGATCGGGGTTGCCCATCAGCGACCTGATCGCCGGCCTGTACGCCGCGCTGACGGTGACCGCTTCGGTGCTGCGCGCCCGAGCGACCGGATTGGGGCAACAAACCGAGGTGTCGTTGACCAACGGTTTGATTAGCATGCTGTCCTACATCGCGACCAACTACTTCGCGTCCGGCACGGTTCCACCGCGCAGCGGCAACGACCATCCGATTGCCGCGCCGTACGGGCTGTTCCCCACCCGCGACAGCGAAATCGCCATCGCCCCGCCGGACGACATTTTCTTCGGCCGCCTGGTTGACGCGTTGGGCATGCCGGAACTGAAAACCGACCCATTATACGCGACCCAGATCGTTCGGGTTGCCAATCGTGCCCGCATCAATGCTCTGGTCGGCGGCAAGCTGGCGGCCGATACCACCACCCATTGGGTCGCGGTCCTGAATGCGGCCGGCGTCCCATGCGGCCCGGTCAATACGGTCGAGCAAGTGTTTCAAGATCCGCAAATCCGAGCGCAAGAGATGGTGTTGGATGTGCCGCATCCCGGCCACGGCGTTGTTCGTATGATGGGGTTCCCGATGAAGCTGTCCGAAACCCCCTGCCGCGTGCGGCTACCGGCGCCGGACCTCGGCCAGCACTCCGATGCGATCCTGGCGGAACTGGGCTATCCCGACGACGCCCGTACCGCATTGCGCAGCGCCGGCGTTATCTGATGGTCGCCGCCACTGTTCGCCTGCGTCCAGGTGCCACGATCAGTACCACGGATCGGCGCCTATTCGGGGCCTTCGTCGAACATCTCGGCCGCTGCGTCTATGGCGGTATTTACGAGCCCGGCCACCCAACGTCCGACGAACGCGGGTTTCGCCGCGACGTCATGGCACTGATCAAGGAACTCGCCCCCAGCATTGTCCGCTACCCCGGCGGCAATTTTGTTAGCGGTTACAATTGGGAAGACGGGGTTGGGCCGCAGGACGAACGTCCCCGCCGCCTCGATCTCGCGTGGATGTCGACCGAGACCAACCGGTTCGGCACCAACGAGTTCATCGACTGGTGCCGGGTTACCGGGGTCGAGCCCATGCTCGCTGTCAACCTCGGCACCCGCGACGGCGACGCTGCTCGGCGATTCCTGGAATACTGCAACCATCCCGGCGGCACGGCGTTGTCGGAGTTGCGCAAGCAACACGGCTGGCCGCTGCCGCATGGCGTCAAATTCTGGTGCCTGGGCAACGAGATGGATGGCCCCTGGCAGATGCAGGCCAAAACTGCCGACGAGTACGGGCGGATCGCGGTGGAAACCGCAAAAACGATGAAGTGGATCGATCCCAGCATCGAACTCGCCGCCTGCGGATCGTCCGGCCGGAATATGCCGACCTACGGCCAGTGGGAGGAGACAGTGTTGGAGCATACGTTCGACCATGTCGAATACATCTCCCTCCATACCTACATCAACAACTACGCCGACGACGTGCCGGCCTTCCTGGCGGCGCCCGATCTGATGGACGGGTTCATCGAGGAGGTGACCGCCATCGCCGACGCGGTCGCGGCCAAGCGCCGATCGCCCAAGCGCATCATGCTGAGCTTCGACGAGTGGAACGTCTGGTATCGCACGCGGCGGGTGGCGGCGGATCGGGTGAAGCCCGGCTGGCCGGTGGCGCCGCCGATCCTGGAGGAGACATATACAATGGCCGACGCTTTGGCGTTCGGCGGTATGTGCATCTCCCTGCTGAACCATGCCGATCGGGTGAAGGCGGCGTGTCTGGCGCAGTTGGTGAATGCGATCGCTCCGATTATGACGGAAACCGGCGGTCCGGCGTGGCGGCAGACCATTTTCTTCCCGTTCGCCCAGTTCAGCCATTTCGGCCGTGGCACTGTGCTGCGGTCCGAGGTGGAGTGTGCGCGCTACGATGCGTCGTACTACGATCCGCGCGGCGCTCAGGATTTATATTTCCCTGTGTCCGCGCCTTACTTGAAGATGGCCGCCGTGCGCGACGATGTCAGCGGCGGGGTTACGATTTTTGCCTTAAACCGGCATCTGACGGAACCGCTACAGTTGAAAGTGGATCTGGATGGGCTTGGATTGAAGTCGGTGCGCGCGGCGCGTCAATTATGCGACCAATCTCTAGCAGCGAAGAATACGGCGACCGATCCGGAGCGTATTCGGCCGGGCTTGCTCAGCGGGGCGACGCTTTCGGCCCATGTTTTGCGGGCGACCCTCGCGCCGGCGTCGTGGAATATGATTCGTCTGGGAACGACGGCTTAGTCGGCTTGGGCGACCGCCGCCATGGTCCCGGCGGATTCGAGCGCGGTATCGGCCATGGCGCGCACTGCCACGACCAAGGCGGCGCCGTCGAACGTGCCTGCGTCGGTATTCACAATGAATCCATAGAGATCTTCGACGATCGGCGCGGTGGACGGCCGAGCGGAGGCCGGTGCGGCGATGGCCATGAGGGCTGCAATGGCGACGAGGCAAAGGAATTTTTGCATCGAATACGGACTCCGTTTGGCGCCGTTTGGGTGGCGCCATTTGATATTTGCTAGGAATTATGCAAGATATATGCCAATTTTTTAAACGATTGATTTGGTTGAATTCACGGAACCGTGAGACGACATTGGCCGACAATGGTGTAAAGTTTTCCGACATAAATGATATAATTATCGAAAAATAGACGATTCAGTTCCGGCGAGGTGCGGTGTCATTCGAAATCGAACCCCCTAGACATAAACATATCCTTATGTCACAAGTCGGATATGGACCAACTCCTGGCCAGCCTCCGAGCCGCCGCCGAACCCACGCGACTGCGTTTGCTGGCGCTGGCGGCGCGCGGTGCGTTTTGCGTGATGGAGTTCACCGAAATCCTCGGCCAGTCGCAGCCGCGCTTATCCCGCCACCTGAAACTCCTGGTCGAATGCGGCTTGCTGGACCGGGTGCGCGAGGGAACGAACGTTTGGTTCGCGCTGCCGACCGGACCCGACGGCGATCTCGCCCGTGAGACGATCGCCCGCCTGCCATCCGACGATCCCACCCTGGAATCCGATCGCCGCCAAGCCGCCCGCGTGCTCGCCGAGCGCGCGCGGGAAGCGTCGGAGAGTTTTCGCCGCACCGGTGCCGATTGGGACGAGATGCGGGCGCTGGAATTGCCGGCGCATGCAGTGGAACAGGCCCTATTG
>JBAXFK010000354.1:0-3611 GCA_037139955.1 Rhodospirillales bacterium | reverse complement strand
GCCCAAGCAAGCACGCCGCTTTCGGTGCAACAAAAAGCGCCGCCGGCACAGGTCCCTCCCATGCAGGCTCCTCCCTTGCAAGCACCGCCAATCCAGGCGGCAGCGCCTCGTACGACCGTGGTCCACGCCCCGCCCATTCAAGCCGAGCCGGCACGCTCACCCGTACAGCCACCGGTCGTCCGCGCGCCCGCGCCGCCGGTCCAAACGCGCTCGCAAGCGCCTGTCTACGCCGCTGCCCCGATGCAAGCACCGCAGCCTTACCAATCCGGCTCGCTGCTGGGCATGGCGCACGGCGGAATGGCGGCGCCCGTGCCCATCCCTCGGCCGATGCCTATCAGTTCCACGCAATGGTCGAACGGAAACTGAGCGCGCGCCATGACAGATCGCACCACCGCTCCCCCGCCGTCCGACTCACCGCCCTTGAACGGCGGCGGCTACGGTCGTGTGTCCCGTCGGCTGGGCGCCGCTGCGGCCGACACCGTACCGATGGTCGAAACCTTCCGCGTCACCGAACCCGACAAGGCTCGGCGGGCCACGCTGGAGAAAGCCCGAGCACGGCTGGTGCTTGCGTCGGCGGGCTTCGCGTTGATGTTCTTGGTGCTAGCCGGACGTTTGGCGATCGTTACCGTGATCGCCCCGAAAGCACCGCACCGCGCGGAAAAACAAGTCGCGGCCATGGTCGCGGCAGCCCCGAAGACCACCAACTATGTTGCCATCGGTCAACGGGCCCCGATCCTCGATCGCCGAGGCCAGGAGATCGCAATCTCCCTGCCGACCGTGTCGGTCTTCGCCGATCCTCGGCAGATCATCGATCCCGTCGATGCAGCGAAAAAACTCAAGACGGTGCTGCCGCGTCTGGACGAAGAACGCGCGGTGCAGCGGCTATCGGCGGCCGATAAGAGGTTCGTATATCTGGAACGGCAGATCACCCCGCGAGAAGAACTGGCGATCAACGACCTCGGTCTACCGGGTATCGACTTCCGCTCGACGCAGCAACGCCACTACCCGATGGGCCGCACGGCCGCGCAGGTCCTGGGCGGGGTGGATGTGGACGAGATCGGCGTGGCGGGCGTCGAGGCAGCTTTCGACAAGCGCCTGCGCAACGACCCGACACCGCTGCGCCTATCGCTGGACGTGCGCGTGCAAGCAGTCGTGCGGGAAGAATTACTGGACGCGATGGGCCGGTTCGAGGCCATCGGCGCCGCTGGCATCGTGATGGATGTGGCGACCGGCGAACTGATCGCCCTGGTCAGCCTGCCGGATTACGACGCCAATCGCTTCCGCACCGCGCCCGAGGAAGAAAAGCGCAATCGCGCGATCAAGGAACGTTACGAACCCGGCAGTACGTTCAAATTGCAGACGCTGTCGATGGCCCTGGACGCCGGCCTCGTCCACATTTGGGACCAGTTCGACGCGGCCCACAATATCACTATCAGCCGCTTCACCATCCAGGATTTCGAAGGCAAGCACCGCTGGCTCTATCTGCCGGAGGTGCTGGCCTATTCGTCCAATCTTGGCGCCGCGCATATCGCCCAGTTGGTGGGGGCAGAGCGGCAGCGCGCGTGGCTGAAGAACATGGGCATGTTCGGTAAGTCGGGCGTGGAACTGCCGGAAGCCGGGTTGCCGATCGTGCAGCCCGCCGCGAGCTGGAAGGAGATCGCGACGATGACGGTGGGCTTCGGCCATGGCATCTCGGTAACGCCGCTGCACGTGGTGCGCGGCACGGCGGCGATCGCCAATGGCGGCGTGCTCATGCGGCCGACCATCTTGGCGATGCAACCCGGCGAAAAGCCGGAGGGCGAGCGGATTATGCAACAATCCACCTCCGACCTGATGCGCCGGCTGATGCGCTTGGTGGTAACCGACGGGTTCGGTAAAACGGCGGAAGTCGCCGGCTACTACCCCGGCGGAAAGACCGGCACGGCGGAAAAGGTGGTGGCGCACGGCGGCTATCGCAAGCACGCCAACGTCGCGGCGTTCATGTGCGTCTTCCCGATGAATGCCCCACGCTACGCGGTTTACATGATGCTGGACGAGCCGCACGGCAACAAATCCACCTATGGTTACGCCACAGCAGGTTGGGTCGCCGCCCCCGCCGCCGGCAAAGTCATCTCCCGTGTTGGCCCGATGCTTGGTCTAATGCCCGACATCGCTGGCAAGGCAGCGATCGATCAGGCGCTGTCGATCCCGTTGCAACCCGGTCGCCCGCCGGGCATGCCGTCGCGCGGCCCCGGCACCCCGGCAACGCAGGTGGAGGTGCAGTCGAAACTGCCCTCCAAACCGGCCACGCTGACGGTTCCGCCGACGATGCTACCCCCGGCGCTGACCAAACCGACCACGCCGGACACCCAGAAACGCGCGAGCATTCCGACCGCCCCTCTGGTGTCCGCCCGCGCGGCGCCTTCCCTTGCGGCTCGCTGACCTCATGCGGGCGCTGTCCGACATCGATGCGGAGGCCTTCGCCGATCTAGAGATCGCCGGAGTGACCGCCGATAGCAGGCAGGTCGTGCCGGGCGATCTGTTCGCCGCGCTGCCCGGCGGACTGGCCGACGGGCGCACTTATATTGCCGAGGCCGTACGGCGCGGCGCGGTCGCGGTCTTGGCCCCGGACGGGACCGCATGGCCGGACGGTGTGCCGGAACGGCCGTTGTTGCTCGATCGGGAACCTCGGAAGCGCTTGGCGCATATCGCCGCGATCCTGGCCGGCAAGCAACCCGACACCGTCGTTGCCGTTACCGGCACCAATGGGAAGACCAGCTCCGTCGAGTTCCTGCGCCAACTCTGGACCGTCGACGGCTACAAGGCCGCCAGCTTAGGCACGCTGGGACTGATCGCGCCGGGCTTCGCACCGGGGCCGGGCCTGACCACACCCGACCCGATCGGCATGGCAGAAAGCCTCGCCGGCCTCGCGCGCGCCGGCATTCAGCGCGCGGCGCTGGAAGCTTCGTCGCACGGGCTGGATCAATTCCGTCTCGACGGCGTGCGCCTTGCGGCAGCGGGTTTTTCCAACCTGACGCGGGACCATCTCGATTATCACGGCACCATCGAGGCTTACCGCATCGCCAAGCTGCGATTGTTCGACGAATTGCTGCCCGAAGGCGCTCCGGCTGTCGCCTGCGCCGATATGGACCCAGCGACATTGTCCGCCCTACGCGAAATCGCCGCGCGCCGGCATCTCGATTTGCGCACGGTCGGCGAAGCCGGCACGTCTTGGCGGTTGGTGGGAACCACGCCTCGGCCCGACGGTCAGGACCTGACGATCGAAGCCGCCGGGACCCTGCGTAACGTCCCGCTCATGCTGCCCGGCCGCTTTCAAGCGGACAACGCGATGCTGGCCGGCGCACTGGCCGAGGCGCTGGGCATGGCGGACGTCTTCGCCCGCCTGCCGTCGCTGACCGGTGTGCGCGGCCGGATGGAATTGGCGGCGATCCTGCCCAACGGTGCGACGGCCTATGTCGATTATGCCCACACCCCGGACGCCCTGGAACGCCTGCTGACCGCACTCCGCCCCCACACCGCCGGACGGCTGATCGTCGTGTTCGGCGCCGGCGGCGACCGGGATCGCGGCAAGCGCCCGCCGATGGGACAAGCCGCCGCCCGCCTCGCCGACA
>JBAXFK010000353.1:0-3630 GCA_037139955.1 Rhodospirillales bacterium | reverse complement strand
CGGAAAGGGCGAGGCGCACCTCGGCGTCGGCTTCCACGACGTCGATGGTCTCGGGTTCCTCTTTCTCGGGATGCGAGGATTTGCGGATGAGCAGGAAGATGAACGCCACGATCACGCCGAGGCCGACGGCCCAGATTAGGTCGACGAAGACCGTGATCAGGCAGGCGAGCACCAGTAGGACCATGTCGGAGCCGCCCGCGCGGAAGAGACGGGGCCAGAGCGGGAGTTCGGCCATGTACCAGCAGACCGAGAGTAGGACGCCGGCCAGGGAGGCCAGCGGGATGAGCTTCACCAGCGGGGCCAGGATGAGCAGGATCGCCAGGACCGTGGCCGCATGGATCAGGCCGGAGATTGGCGACTTCGCGCCGGCGCGGGCGTTGGTGCTCGTGCGGGCGATGACGCCGGTCACGGGCAGGCCCATGAAGCAGGCCGAGGCGATGTTGGCGACGCCTTGGGCGGCCAGTTCGGTATCGGAGTCATGGCGGTCTCCGGTCATGCCGTCGGCGACGACGGCGCAGAGCAGGGATTCGATGCCGACCAGCAGGCCGATACCGAAGGCCAGCGGCAGGACGTCCCAGGCCTTGTGCAGCCACGCAGAGCGGTCGGGCAGGGCGCTGCTCCAGTCGGTCAGGCGGAATTGGGCGCTGATCTCCTTGAACTTGGTGCCGATCGTCGGGATGGAGGACTCGGGCACGCCGACGAGCGTCACGATGAGCGTGCCGAGCAGCACAGCGATGAGGGCCCCCGGGATCTTGAGCGAGAACTTCCGCAGGCCGACGATGATCGCGAGCGTGCCGACGGCGACCGCGATGCTGCCGAGATGGATCTGGCTGGCGTGCCGGAAGACGTATGCGACCCGACCGATGAAGTCGGGTATCGCCGGAGTGGGGTCGGTGATGCCGAGGGCGGAATCGATCTGCGTGCTGGCGATGATCAGCGCGATGCCCGTCGTGAAGCCGATGACGACCGGGTAGGGGATGTAGCCGATGTACTTCCCCAGGCGCAACGCGCCGAAGGCCAGGAGCATCACGCCGGCCATCAGGGTGGCCAAGGCGAGGCCGAGGTAGCTGTGGGTGATGACTGCCGCGGCGCAGATGCCGACGAACGCGCCGGCGGGGCCGGCGACCTGCACGCGGGAGCCGCCGAGTAGGGAGACGATCACGCCGCCGATGATGGCCGTGTAGAGGCCTTGTTCGGGGCTGACGCCGGAGGCGATGGCCAGGCCCATCGAGAGAGGCAGGGCGACCACGCCGACGAGCAGGCCGGCCGCGAGGTCGGCGAAGAAATCAGAACGCCCGTAGCCTGCTTTTAGGGAGCGCGTGATCGCCGGCTTGAACCAAGGCGCTAGGGTCATGGCGGCAACTTGCGGCCGTCCTTCGCTTATTCAAGCCGAATTGCCCGTTCTTCGGGTGGGGCCTCAGGGCGTGGTCGCCGTTTTCTTTAGCTGCCGACGGCGACGGTAGGCTGCGACGGCCAAGGCGAGTGCCCCGATGCCGAGTCCGTAGGTCGAGGGTTCAGGTACGGCGGTGAGGGTGATCGCACCGGAACCGGAATTATAATCCAGCGACCAGAGGCCGGCATTCGAACCGGTGCCCTCGCTGTACACGAAGCTACTGACGTCGAAGCTGAAGACATCGCTGATGCTGGCGTTGGAACCCAGGTTCAGCGTGCCGACCGTGCCGATGTTGAATGTGCGCACCGTGTGCGAGGAGAAGTTATCAGGCGGGCCAAACGTGGAACCACCAAGGGTGCCGTCGATCGCCATGATCTTGAACGTGATTCGGTTGCCGCTCGAAGCGCCACTGAGGTCGAGCGTACCGGTGACGTTCAGGTGGTCGTACTTGGCCGAATCCGTGGCATCCTGCACCTGCCACTGGAAGGTCGAGCCGCCGGACATCGTGGACGAAGCCGTGGTGAGCGTGCCGGGCGAATTACCGGGACTGAGGATACCGCCATTGCCGACACTGACGGCGCCCACCGAGCCAGAGCCGCCGATGGTACCGCCATTGCCGACGCTGACGGCATTCGTAATCGATGCATTGATGGCGATCCGACCGCCGCTGACGGACACTGCCGCGGAGCCGAGCGCCTTGGCATTCGTCACGTCGGTCGTACCGGCCGCCTGGGTGAACGTGCCCGTGAAGTTGGAATTATCGGCGCTCAGCGTCATCGTGCCTGAGCCGGCTTTGGTCAAGGCGACCGCTGCGCCGCTGGGGAAGGTGATCGGGCTGGCGAGGGCGACGTCGCCGGACATATTCAACGTCGCCGCGGCGCCGGCGGCGAGATTCAGATTAGTCGAAAGATCGCTCGTGTTACCGGACTCCCAGCGAACGGTCACCGGGGCCGTGTTGGAAATCGCAATGGTGGCCGTCGCGGGCAGGGCGTCGTTGCCGAGGCCGATGGTGCCGCCTGCGACTTCCAAGCGGACATCTCCCTTGAAGCGATTCTTGGCGCCTGAGAGCACCCAAGTGCCGACGCCATCTTTGGCGACCACGGCGATCGGATTGGTGCCGGCCGCCAGTGACGCACCGAAGGTGTTATCTCCGGAGCCTGTGCCGCTAAGGTTGAGCGTCGGGCTGGCGCCCGCGAGGGCGACTTGCGCCGTGCTCGTGAACTTCACGGCCCCGGTGCCCGAGGAGGCGAGGGCGGCGCCGGCGGCCAGCGTGAGGCTTCGATCGGTGGTCTGCGTATTGCTGCTTTCGACATTCAGTACCGCCCCGGAGCTCACGACGAGTTTGGTCGGGTCGCTTACGTCAGTGATGCCTACGGAGCTCGCATGCGATCCGTCGCCGAGGTCGGTGACGGTGAGCTTGCCGGCGCTTACTTGCGTCGGGGCGGTGTAGGTGTTGGCGCCGGTGAGTTTGAGTTCGCCTGCATCGGTTTTCGTAAACTGCGACGAGCCGGTGAGCACGACATCGACCCGCCCGGTCATGGGTACGGAGGTGATCGGCAGGGAGCCGCCGGTCAGGGTCGCATCGGCCGCGAGCGTGATCGCATTGGCAATCGTCAGGTTATTGAGATTGAGTGTGCCGGCTGAACCGACGCTGACCATGCCGGAGCCAAGCGCGCCGGCGTCGGCGATCTTGAGGATACCACCGGAGATGGTGGTGCCGCCCGAATAAGTATTGGCAACATTGAGCAGCAGTAGGCCACTACCGGACTTCGTCAGTGAACCGGTGCCCAGGGAAAGGCCCGAACCGTTTATCGTTACATTGCCCGCGCCGCCGATCGTGAGATTCGTGTCTGTGCCGGTGACCCCGCCGGAGATTGTCAGCGTGCCCGCCGTGGCGACAATCTTCGACGTTGTCGACAGGGTGATCGCACCGCCGATCGTATTGTTACCGGAGATATTGCGGAGGGCACCGTTGGAAGAGAGTCCGGTACCGTTGAGCGTCAAGGCCTCGGTGGCGACCGTGATGCCGCCCAGGACGCGGAGCTCGGCGCCGTCGGCGACCGTCGTGCCCGCGGCGTCGGTGCCGAGCGCGGCCGCGTGGCTGATGGCCAGCACGCCGTTGCTCACCGTGGTAGCGCCCGCGTAGGTGTTGGCTCCTGAGAGGGTGAGGGTGCCCGCGCCTGCCTTGGTGAGGGTACCGGCACCGAGCGCGAGGTCGGCGGTGCTGATGGTTACGT
>JBAXFK010000352.1:0-3632 GCA_037139955.1 Rhodospirillales bacterium | reverse complement strand
GCCCCTAGCGGCGCCCGGGCGCCGCTAGGGGCGGTGCTGTGCGGATCGACGGCGTTCATCGACCAAGCGTGGCGGTGGAAGCAGCGGCTGGGTGGATCGTTGCGGCAGGCCGGTCTTTCTGCGGCTGGCTGCCTGTATGCGCTGGACCACCATATCGATCGCCTATCCGAGGATCATGCCAACGCCGCAGTTCTTGCGCGTGGCTTGGCACAAATCCCGGGCATTGGGGTGGAAATGCCGGAGACCAATCTGGTCTTCTTCGACGTTCGCGGCACCGGCATGACCGCCGACGCATTGGCAGCCGAAGCCCGAGCGCGGGGCGTGTCGGTGTCGGTGATGGGCCCTTATCGTGTGCTGGCCTGCACGCATTTGGATGTAGAGCTCGCTGGAGTCGAAATGGCGGTGCAAGTCATACGCGACTGTATGTCAAAATAAATTCGACGACATTTACTTTTCGTTAATCTTTCCGTGCGCATCCTGGGGCACCGCGTTCCAACCCCCAGGAGATCGACGATGAAAACCACGATGCTTGCCTCCCTTTTCGTCCTGGCCTGCGGAGCATTGCCAGCGCAGGCCGAGGATGCGCCGAAAAAACCGGCCCATCCGAAAATAACGTGGGAGCAGCATTTCGCCACGGCCAACACCGCGCATGACGGGCATCTGACGGTCGAGCAGGCGCGGACCGGATACCAGAGTCTGTTCAAGCATTTCGCCGAGATCGATGTCGGCGGAAAAGGTTTCGTCACCGTCGACGACGTCAAAAACTGGCACAAGCAACAGCGCGCCCAGCACCAACCCGCGCCGGACAACAAATTGCGGCCTCGGAATGCTTTCCAGCCGTCGACCGGTGCCTATCCGGCGATCAGGGCCTCCTCGCCCGCTACAATGCCCAGGACGCCGGGTGTGTATGGGCCGGAGGTTCCGCCGCCGCGCGACGTGCCGGGATAACCGACCTGCCTAGGCGCAGAATGCCAGTGTATGCTGAGCGATGACGCGTTCCTCGTCCGTGGGAAGGGCATAGGCTGGCAGGCGGGATTCCAGGGTCGTCAGCAACGGACCGCCCGCTGCGTTAGCGGCCTCGTCGATCGCGAAACCCATCCACGCCAGCCGGTGTAGCACCCGAGCTCGGATCTCCGAGCTGCGCTCGCCGATGCCGGCGGTAAAGACCATCGCGTCTAATCCGCCGATGCCGGCAGCCAGTGCGCCGGCGGTCCGAGCGACGTGGTAGACGAAATAATCGACTGCCAAGCGGGCTAAGGGGGCCTCGCTGGCCAGGAGTGCGCGCATGTCGTTCGACACGCCCGACAGGCCTTGCAGGCCGCAATCGCGGTAGAGAAAACGCTCGACCTGAGCCACGGTCCAGCCTTTGGTCTGCTGTAGCCACAGGATCACCCCGGCATCGAGAGACCCGGACCGCGTCCCCATCGGCAACCCGTCCAACGCGGTAAAGCCCATGGAAGAGTCCATGCTTCGACCACCCACCAAGCCGCACATCGATGCACCGGAGCCGAGATGGGCGACCACGACGCGGCCTTTGGCGATGGCCGGGGCGACGGTTTCCAGCGCACCGGCGATGTACTCGTAGGACAGGCCGTGGAAGCCGTAGCGGCGCACACCTTCCCGATACAAAACGTCGGGGATTGCGAAGCGGTCGGCCACGGCCGGATGCCCGCGATGGAAGGCGGTATCGAAGCAGGCAACCTGCGGCACCCCTGGATAGCGCGCCATCGTTGCACGGATCGCGGCCACGGCCGGAGGATTGTGCAGCGGTGCGAGGGGGGAAAGCGCCTCGATCCGAAGCAACGTCTCGGCGTCGATCGCGATTGGTTGGGCGAGGTCCGGTCCGCCATGCACCACGCGGTGACCGAACGCCACGACATCCGACGGTATCGAGATTCGGTCGATCGTCCCGCCTTCCAGCGTCGCGCCGGCCACCCGGCGCAGCGTGGGTTCGGTTGCGTAGACCGCGTATTTCAGGGTGGAGGAACCGGCGTTCAAAACACAGATCGTCGCCATGGGGTCTTGGCCTTTCGGGGTCGCAGCGTGCATGCTGAAGATAGCGCCAGCAACGGGAGTATCCCACCATGACCGCGACGAAATTCGGCCTCGCTCAACCGGTACGCCGGGTGGAAGATCCTCGGCTGCTGAAAGGCAACGGGCGCTACACCGACGACATCGCGCTGCCCGGTATGCTGGTCGGTTCGGTGGTGCGCAGCCCGCACGCGGCGGCGACCATTCTGTCGCTGGATGTTACGGCGGCGCGGGCGGTGCCGGGGGTGCATGCCGTTTATACCGCTGCCGATCTCGCGGCCGACGGCATCGGTGGCCTGCCTTGCGCTGCGCCGGTGCAGAACAAAGACGGCTCCGCCATGGTCGCCCCGCCGCATCCCGTGCTGGCGGACGGTCTAGTACGCCATGTCGGCGATCCCATCGCCTTCGTTGTCGCTGAGACGTTGCAAGCGGCGCGCGACGCGGCGGAGGCGATCGCGGCCGAGTACGACGTGTCGGCGTCGTCCACCGACCTTGCCGCTACCACGGACCCCGACGCGGCAATCGTATGGCCCGAAGCCCCTGGAAACATCTGCTTCGACTGGGATATCGGCGACAAAGCCGCGACCGAGGCTGCTTTCGCCCAAGCCGCCCATGTCACAAGCTTGACAATCGTCAACAACCGGATCGTCGTGTCGTCCATCGAGGCTCGGGCCGCCGTCGCCGAATACGATACCGCCAGCAGCCGCTGGACCCTGCACGCCAACACCCAGGGCGGTTGGCTGGTGAAGAACCTGATCGGGCCGGTGTTCGGGGTAGATCCGGAACAGTTCCGGGTGATCACGCCGGACGTCGGCGGCGGGTTCGGAATGAAGCTGTTTCTGTACGCCGAACATGTGCTGACATGTTATGCGGCGCGGAAGCTGGGGCGGCCGGTGAAATGGGCGGCCGAACGGTCGGAGGCCTTCCTTTGCGATACGCAAGGCCGCGACAATATAACGCTGGGCGAACTGGCGATCGACGCCAATGGCATCTTCACCGCGCTGCGCACCCGTAATGTCGCCAATATGGGCGCGTATTTGTCCACATTCGCGCCATATATTCCGACCTATGCCGGGACGGGGGTGCTTTCCAGCATCTACGGCTTCAAAGCCATCTACGCCAATGTCATCGGCGTGTTCACTCACACCGTGCCCGTCGACGCCTATCGCGGTGCCGGTCGGCCCGAGGCCAACTACCTCGTCGAACGCCTCGTCGACGCGGCAGCCCGCGAACTCGGGGTCGATCGCGCGGAATTGCGCCGTCGCAACATGGTCGGGCCGGAAGCGATGCCGCACAGCACCCCCGTCGGCAAAACTTACGACAGCGGCGATTTCCGCATCGTGTTGGAAGCTGCCTTGGCCAAAATGGATTACGCGGGCTTCGGTACCCGCCGCGCCGCCGCCGCTCGGGCCGGTAAACGGCGCGGCATCGGGTTCGCGTATTACCTGGAGGCAACCGGCGGCGACCCCACCGAACGCGCCGAAATTCGCTTCGCCGAGGACGGCTTCGTCGACGTCTACGTCGGCACCCAATCGACCGGGCAGGGGCACGAGACCGCCTATGACCAGTTGACCGCCAACCAACTGGACATCGACGGCGAC